>JAEUVM010000425.1 GCA_016787125.1 Chitinophagaceae bacterium
GATGGTCATGTGGACCTGGCCGACCTTGAAGCACAATTGGCAGAAAGAAAAGAACGTTGTTTCGTAAGCCTGATGCACGCCAACAATGAGATCGGCAACCTGCTGGATATTTATGCAGCAGGAGAGATCTGTAAAAAATACAATGCCATTTTCCATTCAGATACGGTGCAAACGGTCGGGCATTATAAAATTGATCTCAGGAGTAAACCGGTGCATTTTGCCACGGGCGCCGGTCATAAATTTCATGGTCCAAAAGGTGTTGGCATTTTATATATCAACGATAATATAAAAGTAAATCCTGTTATTTACGGCGGCGGCCAGGAACGCAACATGCGGGCGGGTACCGAGAATGTGTATGGCATCGTTGGTTTTGCCAAAGCATTGGAACTGGCAGATGCCACTTTGGAAGCAGACAGTGCTTACATACAGGAAATAAAGACTTACATGATCGGGCAATTGCAGCAGCATATTCCCGGTGTGCAATTCAATGGTGATTATGCAGGTAAAAGCCTATACACTGTCTTGAATGTTTCTTTTCCCAAAACAGAGAAGTCTGAAATGCTCCTTTTCAGTCTCGATATGCAAGGCATCTGTGTTTCCGGCGGCAGCGCCTGCAGCAGCGGTGCCGATGTGGGCAGCCATGTGATACGGGCCATCAGCACCAACCCCAACCGGGTGCCCGTCCGGTTTTCATTTTCAAAGCACAACACGAAAGAGGAAGTGGACAGTGTGATCGCCCGGCTGAAAGAACTGATCTGATCCCAAAACGAGAAAAGGAAAAATAAATTTGGACGTTTACGAAACTTTCGTAGATTTACGAAAATTTCGTAGAAATGGAAAAGCTCACCCATGTAGAAGAAGAAACCATGCAGGCGGTCTGGCGTACCGGCGAAGGCAATATCAAGGCCTTTATGGAACACCTCGATGAACCGGCCCCATACACCACCATTGCTTCTGTAGTAAAAAATCTTGAAAAGAAAGGATACCTCACCAGCCGCCTGGTGGGTAATGCCTATTTGTACAAACCGGCTATTGAGGAAGACGAGTACAAACAAAAATTTATGGGTAATGTGGTGAAGGAGTATTTCGACAACTCGTACAAAGAGATGGTGAACTTTTTTGTAGAGCAGAAAAAATTGTCTGCTAAAGAACTGAAAGAGATCATCAGTATGATAGAAAAAGGAAACAGTTAATCTTCAATCAGCCTCTATGCCAGCGATACTTTTTTATTTTATCAAGGTAGCTATCAGCCTCTCGGTTGTCTTTCTTTTTTATTATTTCATTTTGCGAAAACTTACTTTTTACAATCATAACCGCTGGTACCTGCTGGGCTATACACTGCTTTCATTATTCATTCCGTTTATTAACATCTCTCCGGTATTACAGAAAAACGATTGGGAACAAAGTCTAGCCGTAAAATGGCTGCCTGTTTTTGGAGGTGGTAATGCAACAGGTGCCGTGGCGGAAGAAGGCAGCCGGCTCACCGCCTGGGATGTTTTGCTGATCATAATCGTTATCGGAATGATAATCATGTTTTGCCGCCTGGTGCTGCAGTTTGTTTCTTTTCACAGAATGAGAAGAAATGCAAAACTGATACAGGCCGGGGGGATGAACCTGTACCAGGTGGATGAACCCATCATACCGTTTTCCTTTGGGCACAGCATTTTCATCAACAGCCGCCAGCATACCGAACAGGAATTGCAGGAGATCATCAGTCATGAATTTGTGCATGTAAAACAATTGCACAGCATAGATATTATCTGGGGCGAACTGCTTTGCCTGTTGAACTGGTACAATCCTTTTGCCTGGCTGCTTCGCCATTCCATCCGCCAAAACCTGGAATTCATTGCTGATAATAAAGTGCTGGAAAAAGGTGTAAACCGCAAACAATACCAGTACCTGTTGCTGAAAGTGATTGGCAACAATCAATACAGCATTGCATCAAAATTCAATTTCTCTTCATTAAAAAAACGAATAGCCATGATGAACAAATTAAAAAGCACAAGAAAGCAATTGCTCAGGCTGCTCTTCCTGCTGCCAGCCACAGCCGTATTGCTGCTGGCCTTCCGCAGCCGGTGGACGGCCAATGAAAAACAACAAAGCAACAACACCGTAGCGGTGGCCGGCCTGGTGGTGGATGCCGTAACGATGGAACCAATTAACAATGCTTCCATTTTTATCAAAGAAAAAAATATGACCGTAACTACCGACAAGAATGGTTATTACCTGGCGGAAATTCCTTTTGAGAACAAACCGCTTTCCTTTACCATGCTGGTCAGTAAGAAAGGTTATTCTTCCTTTCACCAGACAGAAAACTGGGGCAACTTTACCGAGGCAGATATTTACAGGCGATATGGAAAGAGCATTGAGTTATTTGGCCTGTCACCGAGTGGTATTGAGAACAGGTCTTTTTCCACCCTTGCAGGTAATGGCGCTGGTATGGAAGCACTCAGCTATGAAAACGTACTGAAAAGACTGCGGTCATTACAGGAAGAAGACATGGATGCAGACGAGGAGCAGTACAGGGAGGAAAGTATAGCCGACACGATACCACTGGCTCCTGCTATGAAGGGAGAAAATATGACGAAGGATTTTTTGAAAAGAAATCCCGATGTAAAACGGGTTGGTTGGGTATTCAGTAAAGAAGATGATGCAGTAAGGATGGTCATCATCCGCAACGATGGCACCACCGAAGAATATAATCTGGATAACGAGGATGAACTCCGGAAGGCCGAGGCAAAATATGGCAAACTACCGGTGGCACCGCCACCACCTCCGCCCCCACCACATGCTGAAGTACGTGAAGTCCCTTTACCACCCGATGCGCCGGCACCGGTAGCCGAAGTAACCGTGAAGGGCCGCCCATTACGTCCCGTACCACCAGGCACAATAAAGGAAGTGGTGGTGGAAGGAGTGCCGGTGGCACCCGCTCCCCCCGAACCTAAGAAGCTGCCCGGGAATGTAAAATCAATCACCATAAGTAATAAAAGGGTCACTGTGATATTGAAGGATGGAAAACAGGAGCAGTACGACCTTGACAAACCCGGCCAACTCGATGCCTTTGAAAAAAAATATGGTAAAGTGATTCCGGCAACTCCGCCGGCTCCGTCAAGGCGCTCTTCGGCTGGCAGAAATATACCTGGACAGCAGCCGGTGATCAGTGGCGGCCCCACGCCGGTATATGTGGTGGATGGTAAAGAGGTAAAGCCGGCAGAAGTAAATGCCATTTCGCCACAAACGATTGCCTCTGTAAATGTATTGAAAGGAGACAAGGCCATTGCTGTCTACGGTACGAAGGGCGCAAACGGGGTGGTGGAGATCAATACCAGGAAGGAAGTGATGCTGACCTCACAAAAAGTTATTGTGAACGATGCCCAGGCTGCTGTTGCCGGTGGTAGCCCGGAAGTCATTGCATATTCACCCGACCTTGATATTTCCGTTAAGAAGCTTGTTATACTCGATGGTAAGGAAGTTCCGCAAGGGCAAAACAATCTGAAAGGCAAATTCAAACTGGTGACGCTTGATAGTGAGCAGGGGCGCAAGAAATATGGTGAAAAGGGAAAGAACGGAGTGGTGGAGCTTACTACCGTAAAATGATCATTCCTTTTGCATCAAAAATAGCAACCCGGTGATGCACTATGCGGCCGGGTTTCTTTTTTATCAGAAGCAACCGGTAAACGGCGACGCCTCATCACAAACTTTAATATCACCGTAGCCGGCTTTGAAATGCTCCTGTGAAGCCAAAGAGAAACTGTAATAATAGCGGAGACTTTTGCCGGAAGGTATTTCCGACCTGTTGCTGACATCGAAAGCAATGTTCTGGCCTCCCTTTATTTTCATGGCATGCGTACGGTACACGGTGCCGCGGCTGTCAACCAGCGCCACTTTCAATTTTACGGAATCAGATGAGTTAAAATAAACGATGGAGGCAGATGAACACGGATTGGGATAGGCAACCGGTTCACCGATAGTGGCAGTGGTGGTATTGCTCAGGGTTACATTGTCGGCAAAGCCCAGGAAAGCCTGCTCCCTGGCAGAAAGTTCGGTCCAGTTGCGGAGTTTCCAGTCATCATCTGCATTTCCATTTACCCCAAACTGGTTGCCGAGGTTGTCAGTGAGTTTAAAACCCTGGATAGTGATGATATCTTTCTCACTGTCTTTTTTGCAGGCAAACAGGAAGAATGAAATGAAAAATACCGCGGTGAGTGATGATTTCATGCAAAAGATTGGATCAGAGATAATACCAGGGATTGCGTTTAGCGGCCCACATATACTTCCGCATATTTCTCCAGAAAGCCAGTACCAGGTAAATGATGACCGGTGAACCTACCGTCAGAATGGAAGTATACATAAAATACTGCCGGATCTTGCCGGTGGAGATACCCATACGGTTGCCTATGGCGGAACAAACACCAAAAGCATTCCATTCAACAAAGTTTTTGAATTTGTTCATACTCCTAATATAGAAAATTTGAACTATTCGGCCAACCCGTGGTTATAGAAACAGCTGATTTTCGTACTTTCGCCGCACTTTCGACAGAAGATTGGGTATTGAATATTTTCACCTGCAAACGAGGGCAATCTTCATAAAATATTCAATCTTAAATATTAAATTATTAAATATCAGTTATGGTATTCGACCTCGACCTCATCAAGAAACTTTATGCTGAAATGCCTGCCAAAGTGGATGCCGCCAGAAATGCGCTTGGACGACCGCTTACCCTGGCCGAAAAGATCCTGTATTCGCATTTGTGGAGCGGGATTGAAATAAAGGATTTTGCCCGCGGCAAAGCCTATGTGGATTTTGCACCCGACAGGGTGGCCATGCAGGATGCCACTGCCCAAATGGCCCTCCTGCAGTTTGACACCACCGGCCGCAAGAAAGTGGCCGTTCCGAGTACCGTACACTGCGACCACCTGATTGTGGCGAAAAATGAAAGCAAGACCGACCTGGCAAAAGCCGTAACAGATAACGAAGAAGTGTACAATTTCCTCGCTTCTATTTCCAATAAATACGGAATCGGTTTCTGGAAGCCCGGAGCCGGTATCATACACCAGGTGGTGCTGGAGAACTACGCTTTCCCCGGAGGGATGATGATAGGAACGGACAGCCATACTGTAAACGCCGGGGGCCTCGGAATGATCGCAATAGGCGTGGGCGGTGCTGATGCCTGCGATGTGATGGCCGGCCTTAGCTGGGAATTATTGATGCCAAAACTGATCGGTGTAAAACTTACCGGCAAACTGAGCGGCTGGGCTTCTCCCAAAGATGTGATTCTGAAAGTGGCGGGTATCTTAACCGTAAAAGGTGGTACCAATGCCATTGTGGAATACTTTGGCGAAGGTGCCACTGCCATGAGCTGTACCGGTAAAGGAACCATTTGTAATATGGGTGCTGAAATTGGCGCCACCACTTCCACTTTTGGTTATGATGAAAGTATGAGCCGCTACCTGAAAGCCACCGGCAGGGCAGAAGTGGCCGAAGCAGCCGATAAAATAAAAGAATACCTCACCGGTGATGCCGAAGCGTACGCCAACCCGGAAAAATATTTTGACCAGGTCATTGAAATTAATCTCAGCGAACTGGAACCACACCTGAACGGCCCTTTTACTCCCGACCTGGCTACGCCAATTTCTCAAATGAAAGAAGCGGCAGCAAAAAATGGCTGGCCTACCAAGATCGAAGTGGGACTGATCGGCAGTTGCACCAACTCTTCTTATGAAGATATCAGCCGTGCCGTCAGCCTGGCAAAACAGGTAAAAGAAAAAGGATTGAAACTTAAATCAGAGTTCACCATCACACCGGGCAGTGAGCAGGTGCGCTATACCATAGAGCGGGACGGCTTCCTCGATATATTTGGTGATATAGGTGCCACTGTTTTTGCTAATGCCTGTGGTCCCTGTATTGGTATGTGGGACAGGATGGGCGCTGAAAAGCAGGAGAAGAATACCATCGTCCATTCTTTCAACCGCAACTTTGCCAAGCGGGCTGATGGTAATCCCAACACGATGGCTTTTGTGGCTTCACCAGAACTGGTAACGGCACTGGCTATTGCCGGCGACCTGAATTTTAACCCCCTTACAGATACATTGACGAATGATAAAGGTGAACAGGTAAAGCTTGATCCGCCCGCCGGTGATGAACTGCCGGTAAAAGGATTTGCGGTGGAAGATGCCGGCTACCAGGCCCCTGCTGAAGATGGCAGCGGCGTGGTGATTGATGTAAAATCCGACAGCAAACGCCTCCAGCTTTTATATCCCTTTGCAGCATGGGAAGGTACCGACCTGAAAGGATTGAAATTACTCATCAAAGCCAAAGGCAAATGCACTACGGACCACATTTCCATGGCAGGCCCCTGGCTGAAATTCCGTGGTCACCTCGACAATATCAGCAATAACCTGCTGATCGGGGCCACCAATTTCTTCAATGAAAAAACAGATACAGTAAAGAACCAGCTTACCGGTGAATATGGAACAGTTCCCAATACGCAACGGGCTTATAAAGCAGCCGGGGTAGGAACCATCGTGGTGGGAGATGAGAATTATGGAGAAGGATCCAGCCGTGAACATGCAGCGATGGAGCCCCGTCATCTGGGAGTAAGGGTGGTATTGGTAAAATCCTTTGCCCGCATACACGAAACCAACCTGAAGAAACAAGGAATGCTGGCACTCACTTTTGCCAATAAAGAAGATTACAACAAGATACTGGAAGATGATACGATTGATGTAACAGGGCTTACAGATTTTACCCCTGGTAAAGCATTACAGATCGTACTGCATCATGCCGATGGCAGCAGCGAATCATTTGATGTGAACCACAGTTACAATGAGCAGCAAATCCACTGGTTCAGGGAGGGTGGTGCCTTGAATGTGATACGAAAAGAGTTTTCCGGTAACTAATAGAAAAGAGGTTGTCCCAAAAGCTTTCAACACAGAGGGTTAGAGTAATTGAGTAACACAGAGTTTTGATTTTTAAAATGTATTTCTCTGTGTAACTCAACTACTCAGTTACCCTGTGTTGAAGCTTTTCTTTTTGAGACAGCCATGTTCTTTACAGGCTGATAGTGGTTAGCAGGCGGCTGGATGGCATTCCTTTCGCAACGTAATACAAGCTAAGCTTACCGGTTTTTCCTTTTTTTACAGTAAGAAGTTCCCTTACTTCTATTGTCATCACGCTGTTGGCAGTGGGACTATCATTGTACCTGATTTCCTTTACCTGCGCCCCGGTTTCATCTTTGATGGTAATTACCCTGTCTTTGCCGGGCTGTCCGCAGTGGTAGTATTTTACACTGATCTTATCACCGGTATTGGTGGGATTAAGCTGCAGGCTTTGTACCGAGCCGGAAGTGGCGCCAAATTGCTGGATCACCAGTTTGCTGCCAACAAAAATTTCGTAGCCTTCTCCGCCCGGTTTTTTAGCGAACGACATAAAAGAAACGGCCAGTACAACCAGTAACATTGTTTTGCTGATAATTGATTTCATAAAAAACAGTTTAAGATTAAAAAATAAGATCGTAATTGAATAACAACACAAATCAACACAGGAAAAAGCCCGTCTTTTCCGGGCTTTGATATGCTGAAACAAATCCTTGACGAGATGCAGCATCCGGTAAGGGATAGTTTTCCTATTTTCATATAAACTGAAAGAATGCGGCGTATCAGGCCCGATGTGGATATTATCATGGATGTGCTGAAAGCAGTGCTGGAAGCCAACCCGGCTTCTGCATTTATCCAAAGCCTGCTGCAGCAGTACCAGGAGCGGGGCGGATTGAGCAAGAAGCAACTGGAAGGTCTGTATGGCAAAGCCAGCAGACTGGATAAGATACCACCTGCCCGGCTTGCCACCCTGGAAGCCATCATATTGAAGAAAAAAAGCAGGCAACGATCAGATTTACCCGCTGTGGCACCCCTCTATACCAGGGATGAGGATACGGGCCGGATCATAGCGGCGATACTGGATAAATTTCCCCAACATAAGCGGGTTCTGTTCTTCCGGTCGAAATATGAGAATAATGAGCCACTTTCAGCGGCCGAACTGACTGATTTAAAGCGATTTGAAAAACTGCTCAGATAATGTATTTACCTTTATAAAAGAGCAACCACACAGCCTTTATTTCCGATTTTAAAACGTAACCTGTCACATTTGCTATCAGCTGAAGAATTGACCTACCATGTTGAAGGGTGCGCCCGGAACCGGAGAGAGAGCCAGAAAATTCTGTATAGCTCTTTCTATGGTTATGCCATGTCTATTTGCGACCGGTATACAAACAAGCCTGATGATGCGATGGAGATATTAAATGACGGGTTTTTGAAGATATTCAGGGAGATACATCATTACCAGCCTGCATACGCCGATGTGGTCAGCTCTTTCAAGGGATGGCTGAGAAAAATAATGGTATATACGGCAATTGATCATTTCAGGAAAAACCAGAAACACAAGCTGGTAACAGAGCTCGACAGCGTGGAATACCAGATGCCCTCCGGCAGTGCAGATGCAATGGATAAACTGTCGTATGATGAGATCATCCGGGCCATACAGGATCTTTCGCCCGGCTACCGTACAGTACTCAACCTGTTTATCATAGAAGGCCTGAGCCATGATGAAATTGCTGAAAGACTGGATATTTCAACAGGTACCTCAAAATCGAACCTGTCGAAAGCCAGGAAACAGTTGCAAAAAATATTATTTAAACTGAACCAAATACAAGTAACCAAAAATGCGGTCTGAAGAATTTGACAAGAAGATCATCGAGGCAGCAGAACACCACCAGCCGGATTATTCAGAAAAATCCTGGCCGGAAATGAAGAAGTTGCTTGATGTACATCTTCCGGAAAAAAAGAATGACAGGAGAAGGTTTTTCTTCTTCCTCTTGTTGCTGCTTTGCCTTGGCGGGGGCCTTTGGCTGACGGCAGTAAAACCCTGGAAAAAACAGCCAATGGCTGATACCGGCAACCAGGCCGCCCCCGGTAACCCCTCAGCAGGTAAACAGGCTGATGTGGCTGATGCAGGCAACGGCACCCCCGATGCTGACAAGCAACCTGCAGCCAACGGCACAAATGAAAAGCCGGAGAACACCACCAACACACCAGCCCCCGGTGTGGTATCTTCAACTACGGCCAGACAGGTATCCACCCCATCTGCAGTAGCGGACAATAAAACAACACAAACGAATTTTACACAAGCGAAAAACAAAACTACTTCCCTGGTACCACCGGTAGCAGGCCGCCTCTCCAATACCTCCGGTAATGCAGCGATCAGTGCCGGCGGCGGTAAAAAGAAAGGTAAGACAAAACCAACTGCTGATGCACAAAACAATGCAGTAATTGCCGCCAACAAGACCAACCAGCCGACTGAGCCGGAACCAGTGGCCGATAAAACAACGGAAGAGAATGTGGTAAGTAAAGCTGAAACCGTATCACTGCTACCCGTGGCTGTTGAAAATGTAAATGTACCCGCCGTTGAAAACAAACAGGACGAGGCTGCCTCTGAAAAACAACCACAAAATGAGTTGCCGCTGAAGGAACCTGCAGTTGCAAAAAAAACTGAATCCCGTTCACCGCTTAAGAAGAGTATCGGATTTGCTTTCACTCTGTCGGCCGGACCTGATGTAAGTGCGGTGGGAGTGAATAAATTAGGCAAAGTGCAGCCGGTATTTGGGGCAGGTATCAATGTTTCCTATGGCCGCCATTTCTCACTCAGCACAGGATATTATTCCGTAAGGAAAATATATAAGGCAGAAGCGGCTGATTATAAATTCCCGACCAGGC
>JAEUVM010000495.1 GCA_016787125.1 Chitinophagaceae bacterium
TTCGATCCATTCAGCATGCATGTCATGCTCCTCCATGGTTTCACTCTTTACCGGCTTGAAGGTGCCGGCGCCCACATGCAGGGTAACGTATTCTTTCAGTACATGAATAGCATCAAGATCACGAAGAATCTTTTCAGTAAAGTGCAGACCGGCAGTAGGCGCTGCCACTGAACCTTCTGCAATGGCATAGATGGTCTGGTATCTTTCTTTATCAGTTTCTTCAGCAGCCCTTTTGATATACGGAGGCAGTGGAATAGCCCCTGACGCATGCAATACTTCAGCGAAGCTCAGCGATACGGGTGTCCATGAAAGCTCAATGATAAATGAACCTTGCCTTTTCTCAATATAGATTGCTGAAAGCGTTATTTCCTTATCGCCAACGGTTACTGTTTTTTGAAGCACCTGTCCCGGCTTCCATTTGGATGCGCCGCCCACCAGGCAATGCCACCATACTTTCTGTTTTTGCAGCATGGCAGAGGTGATATCGGCGTACTGTTCATGAGGTTCAAGGCAGAATATTTCTATGGTGCCGCCGCTTGGTTTTTGAAACAGCAGCCTTGCTTCCACCACTTTCGTGTTATTAAAAACCAATACTGCATCTTCAGGAACATATTTGGCAAGATGCCTGTATATGTCTTCCCTGATCTTTCCTTTCTTATAAATAAGAAGTTTCGAAGCATCCCGCTGCGCAAGAGGATAGCGGGCAATCTTTTCTTCGGGAAGAATGTAGGTAAAATCCTGTATGGATAAATGACGGGGATCTTTCATAACACAACCAACTGTTGTATCGGGTTAAGAGACAAAGTTACTTTCGTTTGCCTAAAGGAACAACCAGTTTGAGTCCGCTCCACAGCTCACTCACCGCACAAACTTTTACATCCACAAGGTCATGCTTCAGGGCATAGTCACGTATCACATCTTCCGTCACATCAGTGGGAATCTTCGCAGCTTTCTTATACCAGGAAACCCAGATGACCACCTGCGGGTTCTTTTTACAAACTGTGGCCAGTTTTTTCATTTCAGTAATGAAATCTTTTTTGTTTGTAACAAACAGGTGTATCAAATCAGGCAATTCATTTTTAGCACACAATTGATCGCTTACGTCTGCAGCAAGCAGGGAATGATAATCTACAGGAGCATTGATCAGCAGCAATTTCATTTGCGGAGTAATGCCCAATTTTTTCAGCAGGGGAGTACCCGAATATCCTGTTGTTGACATCTGTTGATTTCTTGCGAAGTAAAACCGTTTTTGGGTACAGTACCTTTATTCTATACCAATTCACATGTTTTCCACGCTAATCCACATTCAATCCACGCCACTTTCTCTTTTTCCAGGCATATATCTGGCAAAACGCTTTACAGGCCTGCGTTCCGGGCGATTTAGGGCTGGGGAAAAATTAAAAATCAAAAAATTTGGTCAGTAAGTGGGAAAAAGTGTTATTTTGTGTCAATTAATTACAAATTGACCCAATACACTGATAATGACTGGCTTTCTCGGCGAATTCGAGGCTACGTTAGACGCCAAAGGGCGGTTCCTTCTCCCGGCAGGGTTCAAAAAGCAATTGCCGGAAGGGGAGACGGGCCGTTTCGTTATCAACAGGGGGTTTGAAAAATGCCTGGCTCTCTACCCGATGGGTACATGGGAGCCGCTCTTTGCCAGGATTGCCGGACTGAATGAGTTTGACCCGAAACAGCGGGAGTTCAGGCGGGCCTTTTTGAATGGCGCCACTTTCGTGGAGCCCGACACAGCAGGAAGGATTCTGCTGCCGCCCAGTCTGAAAGTGTATGCAGGACTTGAAAAGGACATTGTGCTGATGGCAACAGGCGACAAATTGGAAATCTGGGATAGTAAGACCTATAAACAGTTCTTTGATTCAATTTCTTCGGAAGCATTGAGCGACCTCGGAAACCAGGTGCTGGGAGGGAACAGGAATGAGTAATTAATAGTATTAATTAATAATTCTGAAAACCGACTACCACATACCAGTTCTGCTTGAAGAATCAATAGCAGGGCTGAATATACAGCCTGAAGGTGTATATGTGGATTGCACTTTTGGTGGAGGCGGACATTCTGGCGCTATACTGGCTAAACTCGGTAAGACCGGGCGGCTGGTGGCATTCGACCAGGATCCTGATGCCGTTAAAAATTTGCCGGATGACGAAAGATTAATTTTTGTTTCACACAATTTCCGTCACCTGCAGCGTTTCCTCAAACTGGAGGGAATAACGGCAGTGGATGGCATCCTGGCAGACCTTGGCGTCAGCAGCCACCAGTTTGATGAAGGGGGCAGGGGTTTTTCAACCCGCTTTGATGCCTTGCTTGATATGCGGATGGATACCCGCCAAACCCTTACTGCTTTTGATGTGGTGAACACCTATACCGAACAACAGTTGCACAAACTGTTTGAACAGTATGGGGAAGTGACAAATGCAAAAACGCTTGCCAAAACGATTGTCAGTGTACGAAATGTCGCCTCACTCAAAACAACCGATGGTTTTAAAAATGCACTCCGGGAAATAGTAAAAGGAAATCCCAATAAGTACTTCGCCCAGGTTTTCCAGGCATTGAGAATTGAAGTGAACGACGAGACTGGCGCATTGAAAGAAATGCTTCAGCAAATCCCATCCTTATTAAAGCCGGGCGGCCGTGCGGCCATCATCACGTTCCATTCACTCGAAGACAGGTTGGTAAAGAATTTTTTCCGCCGCGGTTCATTTGATGAGCCGGAAGAGAATCCCTTTATCAATACAGAAACAGTAAATGAACTGAAAGTGATCACCAAAAAGCCGGTACTGCCTTCAGCAGCAGAGCAACAGCGAAACCCGAGATCAAGAAGCGCCAAACTGCGGGTGGCAGAAAAAGTGATGTTGGTGTAAAGTGAATTAACAAACTCCTTTAAGAGTGTACATATAGAGGGTATAAAAATTGGAAAGTCTATATCCTTTGAAATCAACCCTTCGGGCACGGTCTCGCCGGAAGGAAAGATGAAAAACCAGCCAACTGATTGAAAAACTAAAAATGCAGGATCAAAAACAAAAAGAACGGGATGCAAAACCAGCCGACACCGCCGGACAGGCAGGCTGGAAGCGATGGCTGAACTATCAGTCTATCGTAAAGCAGGTTCCGTTCTTTTTGTTCCTCGCATTACTGGCCGTGATCTACATCTATAATGGTCACTATGCCGACAAAACGATCCGCCGGATCAATAAAACGGCAAAAGAAGTAAAAGAACTGAAATACGAATATGTAGCGGTAAAGAGTAAGGTAATGTTTCAGAGCAAACAAAGCGAACTGGTAAAGAGTGATGCCATTAAGCAGTTAGGACTGAAGGAGCTCGACCAGTCGCCCGCCATACTCAGAGATTCAGTAAAGGCAGACTAATATAAGCCGTGTAAACAACGGCCCGGAACGAATACAACTAAGGACCGACATTGGACGTAAAAAGGGACATATTATGGAGGGTGTACCTCAGCTTTATCGGTATTGTACTGGTAAGCGTACTTGTCCTCGGCAGAGCTATCTATATCCAGCGTTTCCAGGGAAACCACTGGCGCAGCATGGGTGACAGCCTCCACCAGCGCTTTGTGGCACTGGATGCAGAACGCGGCACCATCTATAGCGAAGACGGGCAGATGCTCAGCACTTCTATTCCCACATTTGACATCTTCATTGACTTCAATGCCGATGGCCTTCGGGAGAAAAAAGGAAAACGCTTTGTTGAAAATGTAGATTCATTTGCTTTCTCACTGGCAAGTTTCTTCCGCGACAAATCACAGGTACAGTATAAGAAAGAACTGCAGGCAGCTTATAAAAAGAATGACCGCTACTACCCGCTGAAGAAGAAACTCAGCTTTGAACAATACAAGGTATTCCGTGATTTTCCGCTCGTACGCCAGGGCCGCAATAAAAGCGGGGTGATAGTAGAAGTAAGCACCAAACGGGAAACACCATTTGGCCTGCTGGCCAACAGAACCATCGGCCTCTCCCGTGAATTTAAAGATGCTAACCGGAAAGACCGTAAGCTGAATGTGGGTCTTGAAAGAAGTTATGATACTGTATTGAGCGGTAAGGACGGCCAGAAACTGGTTCGCTATATCGCCGGCGGAACGGCTGTTCCGGTAGAAGGTTCGCAAACAGATCCGGAAAATGGCAAGGATGTATATACCACCATTGATGTAAAGATCCAGGACATAGCCGAAACCGCACTGATGCGGATGATGCTGCAGTGTGAAGGGCCGTATGGTACAGCCATTGTAATGGAAACAAGCACCGGTAAGATCAAAGCAATGGCCAACCTTGGCCGTCGTACTGATGGTACTTATTGGGAGGATGATAATTATGCGTTGCGGGTGACCGAGCCGGGTTCTACTATTAAACTTGCCACACTTTTATCTGTACTGGAAAAAGGCGCCAGCCAGATCGATGATATCGTAGATGTAGGCGGAGCCGGCAGAATGCAGGTAGGGAGTAAAATGGTAACCGATGCAGAGCGCCAACCCAAATCAAGTCAAACAGTAAAGGAGTGTTTTGCGCACAGTTCAAATGTGGGTATGAGCAAACTGGCCTATAAAGCATTTGCAAAACGTCCGGAAGAACTGAAAGATTACCTGCACCGGTTTCATTTGGATACCCGCTCACCGGTAGACCTGGCCAATGTACCTAAGCCCACCATGGCACCATTGAACCAAAAGGGAAGTGCAGAAGGAAATATGCTGTGGATGAGTTTTGGATATGGCCTGCAGGTAAGTCCGCTGCATACACTCACTTTTTATAATGCGGTTGCCAATAATGGTAAAATGATGAAGCCTTACCTGGTAAACAGTATCAAGAGTAATGGAATGATCATCAAACAATTTGAACCGCAGGTAATAGAGGAAAATCTTTGTAAACCTTCAGTGATCAGCCATGCAAGATCTGCCATGGAAATGGTGGTGACAGAAGGTACCGCAAGAAGGGCATTTCAGGGTATGCCATTTGCTGTGGCCGGAAAAACAGGCACAGCGCATGTGTCTGACGGCCCGATAAAATATGCGCATGGTGTGTACCAGGCCTCCTTTGTTGGTTACTTCCCGGCTGAAAAGCCACAGTACACCTGTATCGTGGTGATACGGACCAAGCCGCATGCAGCTTCACATTATGGCGGCACACTGGCTGCGCCGGTATTTCGGGAGATAGCCACTAAGCTATACGCCATGTATGTGGAAACCAAAGGCCCTTCACATTATGCTGCGAGGAAAGACAGCTCCGCTTTCTTTTATGCAGGATACACAGAAGATATAAAGAATGTTTACAGAACGATGAATGTAAACTTCAGGGATTCTGCCGGACAACAACCATGGGTAAATGTATATGCCGCCAACTATCAGCCGGTGCTGCGCAATACAACCATCAAAGAACAGGTAATGCCCAATGTACGGGGGATGGGATTGAAAGATGCCATCTTCTTATTGGAAAATATGGGATTGAAAGTGGCAGTACGTGGCAGGGGAAAGGTAGCTATGCAATCGGTTGCTCCCGGAACAAAACTGGCAAAAGGAATAACGGTGATACTGGAGCTGAGCTAAAGGGTTTAAAAAGGTAAATGTATTGTGTTATTACAGGATGTACTATACAAAGTGGCTATCAGGTCGGTGCAGGGAAGTACATCAGCCGAAGTAACGGATATACAGATCGATTCGAGAAAAGTGAAACCGGGTGCTGTGTTTGTGGCAGTGAAAGGAGCAGCAGCCGACGGACACCAGTTCATTGAGAAAGCAATAAGCAGCGGGGCGGTGGCAGTGATTTGCGAAGAGATGCCCGCAGCAGTGAATGATAAGGTGGTATATGTACAGGCAGAGAACAGTGCAGCGGCAGCGGGGTATATGGCACATAATTTTTATGGCCAGCCTTCTGAAAAATTGAAACTGGTGGGAGTGACCGGAACGAATGGAAAAACAACGATCGCTACATTATTATATAAGCTCTTTACAAGTTTGGGATATACATGCGGACTGATCAGCACCGTGGAGAATATGATCGGTGAAAAAACAGTGCCGGCCACCCATACCACACCCGATGCAGTAAGCCTGAACAGCCTGCTGCAGGAGATGGTGAAAGCAGGTTGCACTCATGTGTTCATGGAAACAAGTTCACATGCCGTACACCAGCACCGGGTAACCGGCCTGCAGTACACCGGCGGTATTTTCAGCAACATCACGCATGATCACCTGGATTATCATAAAACATTCGATGAATACATCCGGGTGAAGAAGGCTTTTTTTGATTCATTGCCATCATCAGCTTTTGCAATCAGCAATGCAGATGATAAAAGAGGCCTGGTGATGTTGCAGAATACGAATGCCGGAAAGTACATGTACAGCCTGCGCACAGCGGCAGATTTCAAAGGCAGGATTCTGGACAACAGTCTGAATGGTTTGCTGATGACGGTAAATGATACGGAAGTTCATTTCAGGCTGATAGGAGAGTTCAATGCCTATAACCTGCTGGCAGTATATGGTGCCGCAGTTTGCCTGGGTGAAGACAAACAGGAAGTGCTGACCACCTTAAGCATGCTTACCGGTGCGGAAGGCCGGTTCGATTACCAGGTATCGGCTAATGACAGGGTGATAGCAATAGTAGACTATGCACATACACCGGATGCTTTACTGAATGTGCTGGCAACTATTAAGAAACTGAAGAAAGGGTTTGAGCAGGTGATAACGGTGGTGGGTTGCGGAGGCGACAGAGACAGAACGAAAAGACCCATCATGGCGGAAGCGGCTTGTGAGCACAGTGACAAAGTGATCTTCACCAGTGACAACCCGAGATCAGAAGACCCGGCACAGATCATCAGGGATATGGAAGAAGGATTGGCACCGGCGTATAAAAGAAAGTATATCTCAATAGTGGACAGAAAAGAAGCAATAAAAACAGCCATCAGCCTGGCAGGGCCGGAAGATATTATACTGGTGGCGGGTAAGGGACATGAGAAATACCAGGAAATAAAAGGAGTGAGAAATCATTTTGATGATAAAGAAGTGGTGAAGGAAATGTTTGAACTGCTTGGACGATGAAGTAATAAATAAAAGAAGAAAGAAAGAGGCGGTAAGGAAAACAGATGAATAGCGAACGGGACGAAGACAAAAAAGTAAACCAATAATCAGCGATGCTGTACCATTTATTCGATTGGCTGGGAAGAGAAGGGGTGAATATCCCCGGTGGGAGGCTGTTTGGCTTTATCACCTTCCGGGTGCTGCTGGCGGTGCTGCTGTCGTTGTTCATAACCACTTTTTATGGAAAGAAGCTGATAAAGTTTTTACAGAAGAAGCAGATCGGTGAAAGCATACGTGAGGAAGGGTTGCCGGGTGAAGAAAAGAAAAGAGGTACGCCAACGATGGGTGGTATCATCATCATCCTGGCGATCATCATACCAACGCTGCTGCTGGCAGATCTTACAAAAGTGTATGTGCAGCTGATGCTGATCAGCACAGTATGGCTCGGTATCATTGGGTTTATAGATGATTACCTGAAGCTGCGGGGTAAAAGACTGTCTCAGCAACGCGGAGAACAATATAAGAAAAGCGGTAAAGACGGATTGGCAGGCTGGTTCAAAATACTGGGACAGGTGGGATTGGGTATTACGGTTGGCGCCACCTTGTACTTCAACAGTGAAGTAAAAGTGTGGAGGGAATATGTGGGAGCAGTACCCCCGGCTGATTCTAAAATAAAGCTCATTGAAAAGCAGGTGGATGGCAAGACAAAATATTTCGTGGAAGCGAACAATGCTACAATTACAACTATCCCCTTTGTAAAGGACCATGAGTTTAACTATCAGAAGCTGTTGCCCACATCGTGGAGGCAATACTCATGGGTGCTGTATATACTGATCGTGATTTTCATTATCACAGCAGTATCAAACGGATCGAACCTTACAGACGGGCTGGATGGGTTGGCAACGGGTACCTCGGCGATCATTGGTGTGCTGCTCGGAATTTTTGCTTACGCAAGCGGCAACCTGGTGTTTGCTGATTACCTGAATATCATGTACATCCCCAATTTGGGTGAGCTGTCCATTTTTATTGCTGCTATGATCGGGGCCTGTATCGGGTTTTTATGGTACAACTCTTTCCCGGCGCAAATATTTATGGGCGATACGGGAAGCCTTACACTGGGAGGCATCATTGCGGCGCTGGCGATCATTGTGCACAAGGAATTGCTGATACCGATATTCTGCGGGGTATTCTTTGCAGAAACCGTCAGTGTGATGCTGCAGGTGGGATACTTTAAGTACACCCGCAAAAAGTTTGGTGAAGGCAGACGGTTGTTCCTGAAGTCGCCGCTGCACCATCACTACCAAATGAAGGGGCTGCATGAAGTGAAGATCGTCAACAGGTTTTGGATCGTAACGCTGTTGCTGGTGGTGCTGAGCATTGCCACACTGAAAATGAGATAATGACTGATTGCTTTTGAGAAATAGTTGCTGAAAAACCAATCCAGATCCTGTAAAACCACTTGTTCTGATTAAACCGAATTGTGGTGCAGTTGTATTCGAAATCCAATACGTATGAAGAACCGTGTTCCGTACACGGCCTTAACCGGCATTTGAAGGAGAGAATGTAAGAATGTATAAACGGTTAGTCATACTCGGTGGCGGAGAAAGCGGCGTTGGTGCTGCGGTGCTGGCAAAGCAAAATGGGTATGATGTATTTCTTTCCGATGGAAGCTCTTTGAAAAACGAGTATCGTAACGAATTGCAGGAAGCAGGTATTGCCTTTGAAGAAGGGCAGCATACCGAAGGACTGATCCTGAATGCAGACCTGGTGGTGAAAAGTCCGGGTATACCCGAAAAAGCTGCCATGATGAAAAAGATCAGGCAAAAAGGTATTGAAGTGATCAGTGAAATAGAACTGGCCTATCGCTACAAGGGAAACAGCCGGATCATCGCTATTACCGGCAGCAACGGAAAAACGACCACCACGGCACTGATGTATCATATCTGCAAAACCGGCGGCCTTGATTGTGCACTGGTGGGAAATATCGGCGACTCATTTGCCAAACAGGTGGCTGTTGACCCGCGGCCGCTGTACGTGGTGGAAGTGAGCAGTTTTCAACTGGATGATATAAAAACATTCAGGCCCGAAATAGCCATACTTACCAATATCACCGAAGATCACCTGGACCGTTACGATTACAAGTTTGAGAATTATATACGGAGCAAATTCCGTATCGCTATGAACCAGCAGAAAGATGACCATTTCATCTACTGCGCCGATGATGAAGTAACTATGAAATATATAGACAACCCGGCTGTAACCGGGTTTGACATTCAATCTAACCAACTGCCAATAAGTATGAAAAGAGAATTACCAAACGGAGCTTTTATTAAAGACGGGGACATGTACGTAAGAACGGGACAGGATTTTACCAACATGAGTGTGTTTGATTTTGCACTCAAAGGAAAACATAACCAATACAATACTATGGCAGCGTGTGTGGCAGCCGCCACCCTGGATATACGGAAGGACAAGATCAGGGATGCGGTACAGAACTTTCAGAACCTCGAGCACCGGATGGAATTTGTGGCTACGGTGAGAGGGGTGGAATTTATCAACGACAGTAAAGCCACCAATGTAAACTCCACCTGGTATGCACTGGAGAGTATGACAAAGCCGGTGGTGCTGATACTGGGCGGTGTGGATAAAGGAAACGACTATTCATTACTCTATGAACTGGTGAAAGAGAAAGTAAAGGCGATCATCTGCCTGGGTACAGATAACCTGAAGCTGCATGAGGCATTTGGTAAAACAGTCAGCACGATAGTGAATACGGCTTCCGCCATTGAAGCAGTGCAGGCAGCTTTTCATTTTGCCACCAAAGGTGATGTGGTGTTGCTGAGCCCGGCATGTGCCAGTTTTGACCTGTTCAAGAATTATGAAGACAGGGGCACACAGTTTAAACAGGCGGTAAAGGAGTTGTAAAAAATAAATGGACGCAACAAAAGAAATACGGTTCAGGGAATTGAAGAATGCCTTCAACACCAGCAATCTTTTGCAAAAAACAAAAGGAGATAAGGTGATATGGGCATTGGTGGTATTGCTTACGCTGGTATCGCTGCTGGCGGTGTACAGTGCTACCGGGTCGCTGGCGTATAAGAATTATAAGGGCAATACAGAAATATACCTGTTCAAGCAGGTGGCCTTTATCCTGGCAGGTATCATGGTGATCTATTTTGCTCACCTGGTGAATTATACATTCTATTCCAAAGCGGCGAAGATCGCCTTCCTTATCTCGCTGCCGTTATTGTTTTACACCTTGTTTTTTGGAGTAAAGATGAATGAAGGAAGCCGGTGGATTCGTTTGCCGCTGATCAACATGACGATGCAGACATCTGACTTTGCCCGGCTGGCGTTGTTCATGTATCTCGCCCGGCTGCTGAGCAAGAAGCAGAATGTGATCAAGGATTTTAAAAAAGGATTTCTGCCGGTGATGACCCCGGTGGCCATTACCTGCGCATTGATAGCGCCGGCCAACCTTTCAACCGCCTTATTACTTGGTGCCAGTTGTCTCCTGCTGCTGTTTATTGGCCGGGTAAATACAAAGCACATCCTGATGGTGATCGGCGCTGCATTGATACCGATACTCTTTTTGGTGTCAGCCGCAGTGATAAGGCACGGCAAACACAAAGGAGAGGATGAGGCGGTGGTGGCTAAGAGAAGCTCATCCACTTTATTCGGCCGTGTGGATACCTGGATAGGCCGGATGGAAAGTTTTATTTATGGAAGTAAAGAAATAGATGAAGGCGCTTACCAGGTAAACCAGGCCAAGATCGCTATTTCAAAAGGCGGTGTGTTTGGTGTGGGCCCTGGTAACAGCACCACAAGGGATTACCTGCCACAGGCATATAATGATTTCATTTATGCAATCATCATAGAGGAGTATGGGTTGGCAGGCGGCGCCTTTATCATGTTTATATACCTGGTCTTTCTCTACCGGTGTATAAGGATATTTAAGAAATGCCCGTTTGCCTTCGGTGCATTCCTGGCATTGGGATTAAGTTTTACACTGGCGATACAGGCGGTGGCGAACATGGCAGTTACGGTGAATCTTTTCCCGGTAACAGGTGTTACCCTGCCGCTGGTGAGTATGGGCGGAACGAGTTTCATTTTCACCTGCCTGGCTATCGGTATTATATTAAGCGTGGCAAGAAACGTAGAACAACTTGAAGGAAAAACGGTAGCGCCGGAATTTGAAAAGTAATGGGAAAGCGGGTGATCATAGCAGGCGGTGGTACAGGCGGACATATTTTTCCCGCCATTGCGATAGCGAATGCAATTAAAAAAGAAGCGCCTGATACAGAGATATTGTTTGTCGGGGCCAAAGGAAAAATGGAAATGGAAAAAGTGCCGCAGGCAGGGTACAGGATAGAAGGACTGGATATAGCGGGGTTCAACAGAAGTTCTTTGATTAAAAACATAGGCCTTCCATATAAACTGCTGAAAAGCTTTTTACAGGTAAGGACCATATTTAAAAAGTTCAAACCAGATGCGGCTATCGGTGTGGGCGGGTATTCGTCTTTCCCGGTGTTGAGGCTGGCGCAGGCAAAGGGAATCAAAACCTTTATACATGAGTCAAACTCTTTTGCCGGCAAGTCGAACATTATGCTGGGTAAAAAAGCCACAAAGATTTTTACCGGTACAGATGGTATGGAGAAGTTTTTTCCGGCTGAAAAGATCATGGTAACGGGCAACCCGGTACGTAATGGTATCTCAGACAGGGCCATTTCCCGGAAGGAGGCGCTTGATTTTTTCTCATTGGAAGAAACAAAGCGTACGGTGCTGGTGGTGGGTGGCAGCCTGGGAGCCCGGTCGGTAAATGAAGCAATTGATAAAGGGCTGGAGAAACTGGAAGCAGCAGGCCTGCAACTGATATGGCAAACCGGGAAGCCGTATGCTGAAAGGGCAACATTGCGGGCAGGTGGTATGAAGAATGTGTGGGTCAATGAATTTATCACCCGGATGGATTATGCCTATGCTGCGGCTGACATTGTGGTAGCCCGTGCAGGTGCGATGACGGTGGCTGAACTGTGTACAGCGAAGAAGCCGGTAATATTTGTTCCCTACCCGTTTGCAGCAGAAGACCATCAAACGGTGAATGCAATGCAACTGGTGAATAAGAATGCAGCCCTGATGGTAAAAGATAATGAAGTGTTGCAGAAACTGGTGTTCATGACCATCGAACTGTCGCTGGATACCGGAAAGCAGGAAGAACTGAAAACGAATATAGCGCCGCTGGGTATTACCGATGCGGATGAAAGAGTGGCCGCCGAAGTGTTGCGGCTGATATAAATATGAACGAACAAGCCAATACTGTCCTTATGAATTCCCCCTTTGGGGGGCTGCCAGGAAACGAAGCAGCAGTTAACAGGCTGAGGGAGGTATACTTCCTCGGTATCGGGGGAATAGGAATGAGTGCAATAGCGAGGTTCTTTCACACAAAGGGAGTAAAGGTGAGCGGGTATGATAAAACATCCACAGCGCTGACAAAAGAACTGGAAGCAGAAGGAATAGTGGTGCATTATGAGGAGAATATGGAACTGGCGCCAAAGAACCCTGACCTGGTGGTGTACACACCGGCCATACCGGCAGAACATGCCGAACTGGTGTACTACCGGCAACATGGACCCAAAGTGGTGAAGCGCAGCGATGTACTGCAACTGATAACGGAAAGTTCTTTTAATATCTGTATCGCCGGCACACATGGCAAAACAACGATCACCACGATGATTGCACACCTGCTGCGTGACAGCGGTTTTGGTTGTAATGCTTTCCTCGGAGGCATTTCCGTGAATTACGGCACCAACTTCTGGGGAAGCGAACGGAATGTATGTGTGGTCGAGGCAGATGAGTACGACAGAAGTTTTTTGAAACTCGATCCATCTATTGCAGTGATAACCGCTATGGACCCGGACCACCTTGACATTTACGGCACTGCAGAAGCCATGGAGCAGGCCTTCATTGATTTTGCCGGTAAAGTAAAAGACGGCGGATTGGTGATAGGAAAGTTTGGACTGAAAAAATCAAAGGAGCTGAAGACACAACGATATATGTCTTACAGTCTTCAAAATGAAAGCGCTGATATATATGCGGCCAATATCAAGATGATGAACGGGAGTTACGAATTTGATGTGATGCTGAAGGATACCATGATAAGCGATGTGAAACTGAATATGGGCGGGATGCATAATGTGGAGAATGCCATTGCGGCCATAGCGGCGGCCAGTTCTTTGGGAATTGAAGGAGAAAAAATAAAAAGCGCAGTGGAAAGCTTCCGTGGCGTGAAGCGGCGGTTTGAATACATCATCAAAAATGACAGGCTGGTATTGATTGATGATTATGCACACCACCCGGAAGAACTGAGGGCATTGATAACCGGAGCCAAAACATTGTTCAGCCAGAAAAAATGTACGGTGGTGTTTCAGCCGCACCTGTACAGCAGAACGAGAGACCTGGCAGATGGTTTTGCCGAAGTGCTCGATCTGGCAGACGAAACCATACTGCTGCCTATTTACCCGGCGAGGGAATTGCCCATACCGGGTGTAAGCAGTGAAATGATACTGGAGAAAATGAACAGCGGACATAAACAGGTGATTGAAAAAGATAAACTGGAAACCTGGGCGCAAACGGATTTCAAAGAGAAGATGAACCGGGAGTTTGGCGAAGTGCTGATCACCGCTGGTGCAGGAGATATTGACATGCTGGTGGAGCCGCTGAAGAATGTGTTGAAAGATATATAGCTCACGGTTTTAAGAGTGGGATACAAAAGAAAAAATGAAAGGGCTTTAGTCCAATAAATAAGTGAACGCAAAAACAACCATACGAAAAGTTTTATTCATCGCCTTCTGGCTTTGTATCGGCGGCGGCATGCTCACTCTCCTGCTGGCAGCGATCAGCAAGAAGAATAAGGGCACCTGCAGGGATTACACCATCACTATCAAAGGAGCAAAGAACAACCTCTTTATTGATGAAAAAGATGTGGAGCAATTGCTGATGAAGGCTACGAATGGCAATATCAAAGGTGAACTGGTGTCGTCTTTCAGGCTGCATGAATTAAGCAATATGCTCGAAAACAACACCTGGATCGATGAGGCAGAACTTTATTTTGATAACCAGGATGTGCTGCATGTAACGGTGACGGAGAAAGAACCTGTGGCAAGGGTATTCACCACCGCAGGCCAGTCGTTTTATATAGACAGCGCCGGCAGAAACATGCCCTTGTCTGATAAGCTGAGTGCAAGGGTGCCGGTGTTTACCGGTTTTCCGGATAAAAAGAAATTCAATCAGGCAGACAGTATGCTGCTGTTGAATGTAAAAGAGGCCGCTAACCTTATCATGAAGGAACCCTTCTGGATGTCGCAGGTGGCACAGATTGATATTACACCCGAACGGAATTTCGAAATGATACCGGTGATTGGCAATCATGTGGTGAAGCTTGGCGATGGCACGGGTATGAAGGCAAAGCTCCGCCGCCTGATGATCTTTTACCAGCAGGTAATGAGTAAAACCGGGTTTGATGCGTACAAGGTGATCGATGTTCAGTATAAAGGACAGGTGGTGGCATCCCGCTATGCAGGCGATGCAAAAATTGATTCGGTGCAACTGCGAAAGAATGTGGAGAAACTGCTGCGGCAGTCGCAGGAAGCGATGAGTGACACGGTAAGCACTTTTAAACCACAACCAACTATAAAACTTGAAGCTGATTCGGAAACAGAACCGGATCCGGCTTTCCAGGATAAAAATGCTGTAAATGTTGAGCAAGTCAATCCCAACCCTTTGAAATCTTCTTCTCCTGCAAAGGACAAATCCAACAGCCCTGTGAAAAACAACAAACCACCTGCGAAACCCAAGGCGGTGATGCCAAAGAAACCGGCACCCGCGGAGGACAATAACAGTGAGTACAATTAAACCTTATAAAGCTGAATTGGAAAAACAACGATCACAATAACAACAACTAAAAACCAGTAAAATGAACAACGAACAACCCATTATTGTCGGTCTGGACATTGGAACGACCAAGATCGCAGTAATTGCCGGGCGAAAGAATGAGTTCGGCAAACTGGAAATTCTCGGGTTTGGCAAATCCAACTCTAACGGCGTAAAGCACGGACAAGTGCTGAACATTGACGAAACCATCAAGGCCATCCGCAGCGCTTTGGAGAACTGCTTTGCTTCTAACCCCAACCTGGAGATCGGCGAAGTGTATGTCGGCATTGCCGGTCATCACATCAAAAGCCTTCAAACCCGTGGCGACATTGTCCGCCAGCGTACGGAGGAGGAGATCACCCAGCGGGAGATTGACCAGCTGATTGATGACCAGTACAAAACCTACATTCCTGCCGGCGACCAGATCATTGATGTGATACCGCAGGAGTTTACCGTAGATAACTTTCAAAACATTCCCAACCCCATCGGGTATGGCGGTGTGAAAGTGGGCGCAAACTTCCACATCATCACCGGCGATAAGAATGCCATTAAGAATATTAACCGCAGCGTGGAGAAAGCGGGTTTGTTTACCAAAGATCTTGTACTGCAACCGCTGGCTTCCTCTTCTGCCGTAATGGGACAGGAAGACCTGGAAGCAGGTGTGGCCATCGTGGATATTGGCGGTGGTACTACCGACCTTGCCGTTTTCTATGAGGGTATTCTTAAACACACTGCTGTTATTCCATTTGCCGGTGAGAATATCACCAACGATATCAAAACCGGTCTGGGCGTATTGAAAACACAGGCTGAGCAAATGAAAGTGCAGTTTGGCAGCGCACTGGCCAATGAAGCAAAAGCTAATGCCTATATCACCATACCCGGACTTCGTGGTATGCCGGCCAAAGAGATCAGCGTGAAGAATCTTGCCAACATCATCCAGGCAAGGATGAGTGAGATCATGGATTTTGTTACCTATCACCTGAAGCAGGTAGGGCTGGAGAACCGTATGCTCAACGGTGGCATCATCCTTACCGGTGGTGGTTCGCAATTAAAACACCTGATCCAGTTGACAGAATATGTTACCGGTTTGCCTGCCCGTATCGGTTATCCGAATGAACACCTGGCAGCCGGTCATATCGAAGAACTGGCAAAGCCGACTTACTCTACCTGTATCGGTCTTATCCTGAAAGGTTATGATGATTATGAACATAACCGCAAACAGTTTGAGAAAGACTACCGCAAAGTAGAAGTGCCTGACGGTTTGAAGAAAACAGCTGAAGAAGAACTGGTACCGGCCGGAGAAGAAGAGATCAGTGAAGAAAAAGTAAGGCAGCGCAAGGGCCTCAGCAATTTCTGGGGAAAATTCAAAGACGGTATCATTGATCTTTTCAAAGAGGAAGAAGATAAGAAACTGTAATGCGAAGGCAAAACAGGAGTTCTTTTATTAACTGCTATCGAGAATAACTAACCCAATTATCAACTGCTTCATACCGCTTTCCGGCGTTACAGGAGGAAGGAATGGTGATGAAGCAAAATTTAAACGCTTATGATACATTTTGATCTGCCTAAAGAAAAATCATCCATCCTGAAAGTGATTGGTGTGGGCGGCGGCGGAGGCAATGCGGTGAATCACATGTTTAGTCAGCAGATAGAAGGAGTGAATTTCGTGATATGTAATACGGATGCGCAGGCCCTGGCCAGCAGTGGTATTCCTAACCGCATACAACTGGGGCCCCATCTTACACAAGGACTGGGTGCCGGTGCTAATCCTGATATCGGCCGCCAGGCTACGGAAGAGTCGTTAGAAGAAATAAAACGCATCCTGGAAGTGAATACCAAGATGGTATTTATCACTGCCGGTATGGGTGGTGGTACCGGTACCGGTGGCGCTCCCATCATTGCCAAAATTTCTAAAGACCTTGGCATACTTACTGTGGGTATCGTTACCACACCCTTTGCCTACGAAGGAAAGAAGAGACAACTGCAGGCTGAAGAAGGCATTAAAAACCTGAAGCAGTATGTGGATACCCTGCTGGTGATCAGCAACGATAAACTCCGTCACCAATTTGGCAACCTGAAAATGAGGGAAGCTTTTGAAAAAGCTGACAACGTATTGGCGACGGCCGCCAAGTGTATCACTGATGTGATCAACAGCACCGGCCAGATCAATGTGGACTTTGCTGATGTGTGCACCGTAATGCGCAATGGCGGTGTGGCTATCCTTGGTAATGCGGAAGCATCCGGTGAAAACAGGGCGCAGAAAGCTATCGAAGAAGCATTGAATTCACCATTGCTGAACGACAGCGAGATCAAAGGTGCCAAATGGATACTTATTAATATCAACTCGGCACCCGGCGATCATGAATTTACCATGGATGAAGTGGAAGTGATACAGAACTACCTGCTCAGCCAGGCGGGTGAAGGCACCGATGTGATACTGGGTGTGGGCTATGACGCCACATTGGAAGACCGTATCGGTATTACACTGATCGCCACCGGTTTTGAGCATAAAGATCCGTTTGCAAAGCCAGTGGAAAAGAAAGAAGAGCCAAAGCAGGAAGAAAAGATAGTGATGGTACTGGGCCAGGCAGAAGATACAGCCAGGCAGGCAATGAAAGTAGTGCTGCCACCTGCTGCTATGGAAAAGGAAATGGAAGAAATGGAGCAGGCCTTGCAGCCGGTTGCTGAACCTGAAGCAGACAGGCTCGCTTACCTGGCGCCCACCCTGGTGGATGAGGATGTTCCCGTGGTGCAGGCACCCGTTATCGACCTTAGTGATATGAAAGAAGAAGATGCACCGGCAATTCACTATCATCTTCAGCCTGAGGTAAAAGAGACCACCATTCCCGCCACCGACGAACAATTACTTAGTAAGAATACGATGCCGGTATATAGTACAACTACTGTTGACAAAAAACCGGTAATAGGAAAAACTGAAAGTATAAATTCGATGCCGCAACAAGGAGAAACCATTATTCCTGTTGTGAAAAAAGAAACCGACGCTGCCCTTATAGGCAGTGTGAAAGATAGTACTAGTAGTACTTCTCCGGTGTCTGCAGCATCCGGAGGATATCTGGCCAGACCGTCCAATATTTACGCAGAATCCAAAACAGAGGAAACCACCTCAAACAGTTCTGCTGAAAAACCGGTTCCGATCACCACTGCCACCAACGAACAGGACGAACTCCTCGAGTTGCAAATGCAGATAATTGAAAGGGATGACATTCCTGCGGCGGATATGCCGTTGGCCCATCAGGCTCAGACACCTTTGACATCGGAGGTTGAGGATCCCGCACTGCGGGACGAAACCGAAGAACAAAAACGTAGGGCGGCCGAACGACTGCAAAAGTTGAGAAACTTATCGTTCAATGTAAACGCTGCTGACCCGAATAATGAGTTTGAAACCGTGCCGGCTTATATCCGCCGCAATATGGAATTGTACAACAGCAATACCCATATCGAGGATTTTTACAGCAGCTACGAGGTCAAATCTGACCAAAACAATCAAGCACAGATCAGCACTATCAATACTTTCCTGGAAGGAAAGAAGCCTGACTAACTGTTTTCGTTCCAATGAAGCCACTAAGCATTTAGCTAGTGTTTTTTAGTTGTTCCCTCCCGATTCTTCGGGAGGGTTTTTTTCGTAGAGACAAGGCATGCCTTGTCTGCACCGGAACGGTGCCATTATTAATTGAGACAAGGCATGCCTTGTCTCTACGAAATACCGTAAATAAAAAGGGAATTATTCGGAAGGTGTGGTAACCGGGGCAACCGATCCGGTGCCGCCTTCGCCGGCAGTTCTTTTAAACAGCATTACATAGCCGCAGAGATTCTTTTTCTTTTGCTTATTCACCTGTACCGGTTTCATCATGTGGAATTCGGAGAATTGAGGCACATAGGAGTACACGATCACATTGCCATCCACTTCGCCCCATTTCTTCTGGCGGAAGATAACCTGTCTTTCCTGCCAGTCATACATCCTTACTTCATATAAGCGGGAAGAATATTCGCCGATAAAAACAAACTGGTACCAGCTTCCTTGTGTGAGGGGAACGATCACCGGCATTTCATATTCGCTTTCCATAGCCATGGATGCCTCTTTCAGCAAAACATAACCTTGTGAACCGTAAAGCTTTTTCAGACTATCCACCTGTTGGTCAATAGTGCCATTGCTGCAGGATTGCTGACGGATTACGTCTTGCGCATGTAAAACAATAAAACAAAGCAGCATAGCTGCCAGGGAAGTGATGGTCTTTTTCATAACGGTTCTTAAATCGGCATTGGATGAACAGCATAAATATATATGTCAGTCACCGCAATGCTGCATTTTATAACCTTAATTTCAGAAATCAGGTAGATTTTCCTAGGGATAATACGGCAACAATCAGGCCACGGAGGGGATAGAGGTTTGAGGTACCTGAAAGATAGGGGTTTTATTTTTCAGTTGATTTTTTTGTTGATACAGGTCAAGGCACCCGGTTAAAGTAGATGGCATTGGCCTGCCGGGTGCAGCTAAGGGTAAGATCATTGATACATACATGTGCCGGCAGGGTGGTGCAATAGTATATCACACCCGCCACATCCTCCGCCGTCAATGGTTCTATACCATTATAGATAGAGCGGGCCGTAGCCTCATCTCCTTTAAACCGTACAATAGAAAATTCTGTATCGGCCGCACCGGGATTGATGGACGTAACTTTTATATTATGTCTCAACAGGTCTATCCGCATACCCTGGCTCAATGCATCCACGGCAAATTTGCTGGCACAATACACGTTGCCCTTTTCATACACACCCTTACCGGCCACTGACCCCAGGTTGATGATATGTCCCTGCTTTCTTTCGGCCATCAGTTGTGCCACAGCTTTGGCCACATAGAGAAAACCCTTCACGTTGGTATCGATCATTACATTCCAGTCGTCCGTATCGCCTTCTTCAAAATAATCACGGCCCAGCGCCAGCCCTGCATTGTTTACCAGTACATCTATTGCCTTCCAGTCATCCGGAAGGGAAGTGATCTTTTCGAACACTTCTTTTTCATTGCGTACATCAAAAGGAAGCTGTAACACAGCCACGTTGAATTTTTGCTCCAGTTCATCAGCCAGCAGTTGCAGCCTGTCGGTACGCCGGCCATTGATGATAATATCATATCCATGACGGGCAAAC
>JAEUVM010000496.1 GCA_016787125.1 Chitinophagaceae bacterium
ATCACCAGTGGTGCCACCACGCCGACATCCCTTTCTGTGTCTATCAACGGGGTGCCGCATATCAGGCTTACCTGCTGGTTCTCTTCATTGGTGTATAATGTATTCGATCCTGTTTCTTTCAGACCCTGGTTTAACCAGACAGTAACTCCGCACAACTTCCCTGCTTCATTGGGCGAAGGATTGTATGGAAGTACTGATAATAATTGTTTTGATGAAATACGGTATTACAATTTTGAATATCGCTATGCAGATACGGCCAGCCGGCATAAGATGATGAACTTTATGAAAAACGTGGTGCCAGATGGCCACTATGTGATGGTGCGAAACTTCACACTCATCAATGCATTCGGATTCCCGCGGGCATGGGCTGCGGACTGGGCTGCTGATACACAGTATTGGGGTTCGGGTCAGTCATTATACCATTACCTGCGAAATGCCGGCTTCAGTGGAATAGATTCTTTCTACAAAGCAAGGCCATGGGTATTGGTGTATAAGAAAAATGATCCGGCTTTCTCACCAGTGTGGTTAGTAGGCAGGGATTCGCTTGATAATCCAACATTATCAATAAATCTTACCACCACCGATACAGTAGGTACCATGTTGTCACCGGTGTTTGGTCCGGCCAAAGCATGGAAAGACCTTATCTGGCGTGGCAGCGGTGACCCTGTTGGCGATACAGCCACGGTGGATGTGATCGGCATACGAAGTGATGGATCCGAAGCAGCATTGTTTACCGGAATCACCACGGCACAGCAAAACTTCAACGTATCATCAGCTGATGCCGGTGAGTTCCCGTATATGAAACTCAAACTACGAACGGCCGACAATACACATTTCACGCCTTACCAGTTGCGATACTGGCGACTTACCTACGATCCTGCACCGGAAGGCGCCATTGCCGCCAACCTTTACCTGAATGTAAAAGACACGGTGGAAGTTGGTGAACCGCTCGACTTTAAAGTGGCCTTTAAAAACATCAGCGAGGTGGCCTTCGACAGTCTGAAGGTGAAAATGGTGATCACCGACCGTAATAATGTGCCGCATATAATACCAATGCCCAAACGGCGACCGTTGCTTACCGCAGCCTCAGCACCTAATGATACACTGAATATTGGTGCATTGGTAAACACCACCACGCTGCCGGGCGCCAATACAATGTATATAGAAGCCAACCCGGATAATGA
>JAEUVM010000549.1 GCA_016787125.1 Chitinophagaceae bacterium
TTCTTCCTGCGCTGCACGGGCCGTGGTGGGTATTCCTCCATTGCTGCAGGGGGCAATATAAGCTTTGAAGAAAGAACCGCTCTTTACTTCAAAGCCGGGATTCATGGTAACATTACTTCCTGCCTGTGCAAATATCTCGTCACCAGTTGTACCGGTGGTGGTAATGGTAGCCGTGATATCTGTTGAGGCTTCATAATAATAAGTACCGGTGCGTGAACCGGAAATATTCAGACTGGCCGCACAAGCCGAGCGCCTGTTGCTGAGCCAGGTACCGCGGCCAAATGTAGCGGCATAGATGAGACCGTTATCATTTACTATCAGTTCTGTTACCGGTGTTCGGGGCAATTGGTTATAAAAAGGCACCCAGTCTGTCATGGCATATCCGCGGAAGAATACACCGATCTCCGTTCCCACATAAACGCCTTCGGCTGCTGCCACCACACTGTAGCAGGGTAAATTGGGCAGGGAACCTGACCAGTTGGTCCACGTGTCTCCGCCATTGAGACTCCGCATTACCTTATTACCGGCCGAATAGCCGCCAAAGCAGGTATATACTTCGAGTGAGTTGGTGGGAAATACATCAATATCATTAATGGTAAAGGTGCCCGCCGGCCATCCGGCTGTGCCACTCTTGGTGGTCCAGGTGGCAATACGATCATCACTCCTTACCAGGTTGGTACCTGCACTGCCATACAACCTGGCCTGGTTGCTCGGGCAGGTGATTAATACCCGGCGGGTGCTGGTTGCAATAGTTGAGTTGATAGAAACAAATCCGTTGTATGAACGCCGGGTGCTGGTGCCTCCGAGATATACGGTATCCGGATCAGAATAATCTATGGCCACCGGTGAAAAGAAGGTGGCCCCTATTACGAATGTGCTGTTGCTTCCTCCGTTGACAGAACGGTAGAAATTGCTGTTGATGTTATAATACATCACATCAGGATCGTCGGGACTGATGGCGCTACCGTATCCATCACAACAGATAACGTGATTGAATACGGTGGGACCGGCGACTGTGCGGTGCTTTATTCCATTATCCTGC
>JAEUVM010000553.1 GCA_016787125.1 Chitinophagaceae bacterium
TAGGCCAGGCTGAGTGTTCTACTTCAAGACTTAAAAATACCAGGAAACTACTGCTATACCAGCAAGCGGGGTACATCAGTATAAGTAATGCGTATGCGATAACGCTCCGTTATACAGAAGGTCAGGCCCCTTTTTTCATTATAAAAAATAAAATAGGTATGTTACCTTTACAGGACTTACCATTTAAAAGTATTTAACCATCAACACCGTATTATGAAGAAAATTCTTCTCCTGGGCATTGTAGTTTCTATATACAATGTCTCCTTCTCACAAAATGTAGGGATCGGCACTACAACACCTGCTGCAAGGCTGGATGTAAAAACCACTTCTAACTATGTGGGGCAGTTTAATGGCGCAGCCCCTATGTACATGGGTATTTTCGAGGGCGATGTTTACCGTGGCTATCTCGGCTCTTACAGCGGCGCTGCGGAAGATGTGGACTTTGGCACAGGCTCCGGTAATACCTTAGGCAAACTGCATTTTACCATACAGTCCAATCCAAGGATGACGATTAATGCCAGCGGACAGGTTGGCGTTGGAACCACCAATCCTGCATACCTCATGCATATCAATGGTGGCGACCTTTTTGTACAATCGAGCAGCGGCCTTATCCGTTTAGGATACCAGGGTGCCAATGAGTGGCAAATGGCCACTACTTCTGCTGGCGCTGACCTGCGTTGGTACACTACCACCAATGGTGGAACAACTATCACTCCCAGGCATTATTTTCAGCAGAATGGAAATGTGGGCATCGGTGGTTTTTCCGGGCCCGGACTGCCATTAGGAAGACTGGATGTGGTTGGAGCAGGAACCACCTCATCCACCAATACATTTTTACTGCGCAACAGCAACCTTGATACAATCATGCGGGTACGTGATGACGGCCGCATGGGTATCGGCTATAATGGAAGCTCCTATGGCCGTACGATCAACCTCGGCGGTACCGGTATTAATTTTTATACCTCTAATGAAGCCGCTTTTGGCGGTGCCATATTTCCAACAGATACTTCGTTGGTTTTATGGAGTAACAGTAACGCCAATAACTATCTGGTTTTTCAGCCCTCATGGGGAAATACTGGTATTGGTACGTATACACCCAATGCAAAATTCCACTTGAACGGAGCACAGCTCATCGGTAATAATTCACAACGTATAGCCACAGGGTATGAATTGAGTGTGGATGGCGATGTAATTGCTGAGAGTTTTGTTACCCAAAACAGTACAAGCTGGCCTGACTATGTTTTTGAAAATGATTACCGGCTGATGCCAATCTCCGAACTGGAACAGAGTATCCGCAAAAATGGTCATTTACCCAACGTTCCATCTGCGGCTGAAATTGAAAAGAACGGGCTGAACCTTGGCGTAATGGCAAAAGCTCAAATGGAAAAGATTGAAGAACTGACTCTTTATATCATCCAACTGGAGAAAAGAATCAAAACATTGGAAGAGAAGAATAAATAGGTTGTTCTCTTTTGGAATTATCCGGTGAAGCAGGATGTTACATCCTGCTTCATTTTTTTTGCAGGGTATGCCTGTTTCAGGCAGAGCTGCCGGTCTAAGCTATCACCCGGTATATTTCAAAAGCTTCAGCATAGCCGCTGTTGCATTGCACGCCTCTCACTTTTGCAAGAGAACGGATAAAA
>JAEUVM010000592.1 GCA_016787125.1 Chitinophagaceae bacterium
GAAAGTGGAAAAACTGGCCACCGCCCTGGAAAAAGTAGTGGCTGTGGAAAATTATATCAAGACCAATTTTACCGCCCGTGAAGACATTGACGGAGATGATGCTGAGAACCTGGAGCGGATCATTAAAACAAAACTTGCCAGCGAACTGGGGATCGTACGCCTGTACGCCGCCATTTTCCGCAAGCTGGGTATTGAACACGAATTTGTGCTTGCCACCAGCCGTGATGATAATACCATCGAAAAGAATTTTGAGAACTGGAACAACTGCGACAACTCTGTCATCTACTTCCCCACCCTCAAGAAATATATGGCCCCCACCGAAGCAGAATACCGTTTTCCCTGGATAGACCCGATGTGGGGCAATGCCAATGCCTTCTATTGCCGCAGCACGACTATTGGCAATTACACCACTGCGTTTGGCGAAGTAAAAAATCTGCCGCTGGAAGATTATTCAAAGTCTGCATCCAATACAGATGCCACGGTGGAACTGAATAAGACGGCCGATACGCTCCTTGTCAATATCAGCCAGATCTATTCAGGCTATGCTGCTTCCGTGTATAAGGCCATCTTTACCTTCTCCTCTGACGAATACAAAAAAGAGATAACAAAGGAGATGATCAAGTTCGGAACCAAATCAGAAAATGTGGTAAGCTCAAAGATGGAAAACCAGGATTTTGAATCCTATCACCAGAACAAGCCTTTCATTCTCTCTGCAACGGTGAAAGCCAGTGAACTGGTGGAAAGGGCCGGTAATAAAACCATCGTAAAGATCGGCGACATCATCGGGCCCCAGGCAGAAATGTATGAGGAGAAGCCAAGGCAGTTTCCCATTACAGTTGATTTTCCCCATGTGCTGGAGCGTAACATCACTTTCATCATCCCCGACGGGTATATTGTAAAAAATCCCGACGATCTGAAGATCAATGTTACGTATACAGACGGCGGACAGGTTACCATGGGCTTTGTATCTGATTATAAAATAGAAGGGAATAAACTTAAGATTCATATCATGGAAGAATACCGCCGCACTTACTACCCGCTGGCGCAGTACGAGATCTTCAAGAAAATAATCAATGCCGCTGCTGATTTCAATAAAGTGGTATTGGTACTGGAGAAGAAATAAGTAAAATCGTTTGCTAACAAAAAGCTGCGCTCTGCCGGGTGCAGCTTTTTTATTTGTATGAACTGAAATACTACATCGGGTCTGTATCCATCACCACCGTTACACTTCGGTAGCTTTTTTGCTGGTGCAGGATGGCCACCTGTTCCAGCAGGTCTTTTTTACACTGGCTGATAGTACGGCCATCACGGGGCAGTTTGAGCAGCAGTTCATTCAGGTATTGATTGCGGATGCGCCCGATCACCGGTTCGGCAGGGCCGGAAAGAAATGCCCCG
>JAEUVM010000607.1 GCA_016787125.1 Chitinophagaceae bacterium
TGTTGGTCAGACTGCCACCATCGAGCGCGTCAACGCCTAAACAGGAGATACTGAAATGGCAAAGTTTTTTGATGCCTCTGGCAAGATTCAAGAGGTGAACGTCAGCCTCGATACCGTGGTTCGCCCCGCCAAGGACGCGAATATGTCGGTGCGTGACTACGTCAATACCACCTACGAGACCAACGCCGAGTCCTACGGCGACGCCTTCTCGCAGCTTTGTGAGTCCGAGGGCATCGTCCTTGGCTCCAACAAGAAGTACGGCATCAAGTCGCCGTCGCTGGAGTCCGTGCTGAGTGGCCGTCCGGAAATGGAAGCTGGAGTTATCGTCCGCAACCCGTCCAACCAGGCCCGCGTCCTGCTCATGCCCGCCATCGGCGCCCTCGTCGAGGACAAGCTGGTCGGCGACCTGAACATGAACGCTGACCAGTACGACCGCATGATTGCGATGGACACTACCATTGCAGACGAGTGGTATCTGTGGCCGGAAGCTAACTACGCTGGCCCGGAAGCCGCACGCTCGCAAGCGATTGCCCCTCTGTCCAAGCCGGTCAACATGCTGACCTTGACGACCGTCGAGAAGTCGATCCGTGTGCCGACTTACGCACTGGGCATCGAGTGGGACGACCGTGTGACGAAGTACCTGAACCTGGACTTCATCTCTCTGTCGATTGCTCGCCAGATCGCTGTTGAGCGCAACGCCCGTGCCAACGAGAACCTGCTTGCTATGCTGAATGGCGACGCGGACGTGGGTATGGCTTCCCTGTCCTCGTTGGGCAAGGTTAAGACTGCTGTTTCCCTGGACGCTGCTGCTACCTCGGGCATCACCCAGAAGGCATGGATGCTGTGGCTGTACAACAACGGCAAGAAGCGCCGCATCGACTGGGTTGTGTGTGACATCAATTCGGCCCTTGCCATCCAGAACCGCTCTGGCCGCCCGGTCATCGTCGGCGACAACGGCACCTCCGTTCGCATCAACACGAACGAGCGCGTCGCCAACCCGACGTGGAACGACGAGGTTAATGTCTTTGTCATGGATTCTGATAGCGGCTTCCCGGCTAACACGATCCTTGGTATCGACTCTCGTTACGCCATCCAGCGCGTCACCTCGACCAACGCCTCTTACCAGGCTCAAGAAGAGTTTGTTCTGCGCCGTAGCTCCGCCATGCGCTTTGACTACGGAACTCTCAGCCGGCGCCTGTACAACGATGCGTTTGAAGTCCTGACGTTCTCCTAAAAGAGCGCCAACAAAAGCCCCTCTTCGGAGGGGCTTTTTATGGAAGGAAGACCTCAGAGATTTTTCCGAAACCTTGGTGGAGTTCGGTGGCCAGTGAGTAAATGGCACTATAGTCGTCCCATTTAGCTGCCTCCCTCTTAAATCCTCGGACACCAACGTCAACGTGGCGAAATGCGCGACCAATCTCAGATTCGGCGTGCCTGCACCAGAAGCCCTTGCGGAACCTAAAACTGTGGAGCAATTCAGCAGCTACACCTTGCTGTGCACAGCGCATGACGTGTTCTTCATGCCTACGCCTAAGATTGGCGGTTACCCCATAACCGACGAATGTGTTGTTTTCTCTTATCAGTCGGTATATGTATAAAAACGCCCGTTTATTTGGGTTGAACCTGACGTCCTTACATTCAGGGCACCTTTGTCCGTTTATATGGTCGAAGCACCGGATCACAAAAGGGCCGTGTGATGGGCACCTAGCAAGTATCAGTCCACTCGTTCCAGTGTACGTTTGTTGATCGTATTCATACGCATCGCCATGTACGTCCCTTGCTTTGCTGCTGAACACGTCGAACGGGATCGTATTCTGTGCGGCTAGTCTATCAAACGAGCACAACTTACACCCAACGCCACTAATTATGTGGTTGTAGGATTGCAGGAACTCCCCGTGCACAGGGCACACGACGACACCTTTGGCATCAGCCCTCCTGTAGATAAACCTTGAAAAGTCCAATGAAGGCATCTCCTCTTCCATCTTTTTTATGGCCTCAGTTGCTGGAAGCCTGCTTTTAAGCCCTCTGGAGGCTATACCACAGGCGGGGCACCCTCTACCCCTAAAAATAGCCGAATAAGTAATGAGGAAAGGACCGTGAGTCTGGCACACAGCGGTACTCTTTGACTTATTGCCGAGGTATAAGAATTGGCTGAAGTCGTACTGAGGGGCTTTTTGGCAGAGTTCTTTTACGGCAGCTTCGGGGAGCTTTACCCGCTCCCGCTTTAACTTGTCAGCTTTACATCCTGGGCAGCCGTGACCACCCATGATGGAGTCCTGAGCAGACAGAAACTCCCCGTGTACGGGGCACTCGACGAGGCTTTTCGTTCTGTTGGAAGTGTAAACAAACTTGTTGAACCCATACTCCGGACGAACTTCTTGCATTCTCCTAATGGCTTCCAGTGGGTCAAGCTTTGCCGGCATCTTTCTTCCCTTCTTCAAAGTACGACATAACCGCCCACCGCATGACGGCGGAGACGCTGACACCCTTGGCCTCGGCCTCTTTTAGCAGCTTGTTATGCAGTTCTTCCTCGAGCCGCAAGGTGAACGTCACCGGGTCCTTCATGGTCTTTCTTCTCATACACACCTCCGTTAGTAAGACATCTGTTTGCAGTATACATCCCATCTTGCAAATCTGTCAATTCCAACGCATAATCCGGTGAAACTCTCCCCATCAAAAGGCGAACCCATGTCTGACGACACCGAAGTCTCCAAGCCTCAAGAAACT
>JAEUVM010000682.1 GCA_016787125.1 Chitinophagaceae bacterium
TTTTATACATATTTACGGTGTGAAAGGGAACGGTGTTAGCCTTCTTCCATCCGCTTTTTACTGAATAATGCTTGTACTCGTGAGCAAAATAATGACGATAATACCGTACGCCACCGTTTTTGAAAAGGATACGCTTGCTCAACACGGCCAAATAAACCAGCAGCAGAAGGAAGACAATACCGCGAAAGGGGAAGGAAGAGGATGACATGCAATTAAAAACGTAGGATCAGTGTTTGAATTGTGATACAAAAAATAAAAACGATCCTGCGCTGCGAAGTCTGCTCTGCGAAGTCTCCGACTTCGCAGCCGCTATGTTCTTCCCGGTGTTACACCGTTTTCATTACCAAAGCAAAAGATACTAAATCCGTTCTCATCCGTACCATCTGCTATACCTGCGTTCCCATTTGCATTTGCGCAGCAAACTAACGCAGCCACTAAGTTCTTCCCGAAGTAACACCGTTTCTAATATACCTCACAAACAAATCCGTTCTCATCCGCATCATCCGCGTCGTCCGCGTTCCCATTTACATTTGCGCAGCAAACTATTTCCCCATCACACTAGCCCGCTTACTGGCAGGAATACATCCGCACCCTTTTAAAATCATCCACCACCCCTGCCTTGTAAACTGCATAAGATGGCACGGCAAAAGGCAGACAGGAAAACCTGCGGAACTTCTTCATTTCCCGGTACTCAGCACGGGAGGGTTTCGGCACGATCAGTACACTGTCCCTGATCAGCAACCTGGATTGTCTATTTAATATCACCTCCCGACCAACCCGGACAGTATCTGCCTGCAACAGCAACCGTTTCTTTTCCTCCCTCCATGTACCCTTGATATGAAACGTATCGCGGTCCAGATGACTCACCACCTGGAAAGTACTATCACAATTCAGGCTTATCCATGCGTTGCTGCTTTCATAGCGGCCAGGCACCTGACTATGACAAAACGGCGCCTGCGATAATAAAAAAAGTAATGGAAATATATGTCGCAAAGAGGGTAATAGGTATAAAACTGATACTAACATGATAGTCAATTGACATAGTTTTAGCTAACTGAAGTACAGGCAAAATATTTGTTATCACTAACCTAGAAAAGAGTAAAATACCGTTAAAACACCCAACCAAAAAAAAATATGCTTTGTATATTTATAATGCAGCACTAGCTTATGCGTATATTTTTTGCTTTTAAAACGAAAAATAAGTTATATGTGGGCCTCAAAGATTCTCGTCCTGGTAGTTTTACTGATTAACCATAGTTGTCAGGCACAATTTGGGTCGTTTTTCAGGATGGCTTTTGGCCGGATGTACAGCAAGGCAGCTCAGAAAACACTTGCACAAGAAATAAGTGCTGTAACCAATTGGAGACTAAAAATTAAGACAGAGTTAGAAGCTCAAAAACTTCTCAAAAACAACGGCCTACTTATTATCAGTAGCAGCAAATTTATCTACGATAATCCTTCAAGCAACAGGGTACTGCATGACATACTTATAGGAAAAATCAAGCCGACAGAAAACAATATATCTGACTTGATTTTTTTTAAAACAAGAGAAGAACTTGAATTTTTTGAGCTTCTGCAGAAAAATAATTTGATAAGCTACTGGACACTAAGTCACTATAACGACTTCTCCAGCACAATATTAGCACTCTATAAAGCAGGGGATCTTACTGAAATACTAAAGAGCAATCCCAAATTTAGAAAAATATTAGAGCAGGAATATGTCGAAAATGCCCTTTTACAAACAGGCCTGTTGAACAACCCTGCAACGAAGAAGGAATTAAAATATTCACTTCTTATTCTGCAAAAGGCTAACTATATCAACCTAACAGGGCAGCCAGATCCTGAGACAATGAAAATAATTGCCAATTATGTATATATACCTGGAAAGAGACTTAGTACCTACAGAACCACGGATGAACTAGTACGGATAATATCAATCAGGCAAAACCTCAAAAAAGACTACTTTTCAATTTACAAAGGCATCAGTGATAATATTCAGCAGAAAAAAAATGATACTGAAGCACTAACACAGTTGGCACAATATTCTTATCTGCCAAAGAATAAGACTTTATGGACACGGCAAGTAGTAGAGAGAGGAATATTCAAATTTCAGGATGATTATGGCTTGGAATATTCAGGTTACTTAGATTTTTTAACCTTAAAAAAATTACTGAGTATTTCTGAATACGATAAGGTTGCCAAAGCCCATCACCGTTACAGACAGCATATCCCATTTCCACGGGGAAAATCAGAAAATATTATGGAAATAACTCCCTTTATTGCAGCCCCTGAAATAAATCTAGTTAAACTTTCCGGGGAAGGTGTATTTTCAGAAAAGTTACAATATGGAAAATATATCTTCTTCAATTCAGGGGAAATGAAGAGAATCCCCGATTATGAAAAATTCGGCAGATACATTACGGAAGTGCTTGAACAAACTTCAGCAACAGAAGGAATGATAGTTATCACTGTCAAAGATGGGAATAAAGAAGGGATTTTCTTTGGATTTAAAAAAGGAAGTAGTTTCACTGGCTATGTTCATTCGATAAATGACTTTGGAGCTCAAAAGATAAAAATAGAGTTACAGAATGCCAAAGAAAAGAACATGAAGATAATCTGGGCCGGCGATGAAATTAGTGGTGCTGATATTCGCTATATGGCCGATCAGTCTCAAATACCCTTTATACGCCGGATAAGTGAAGTTAATACAGTAGTAAATCAAATCCCATCTCCACAATCGTTCCTAAATGCCAAAGATGCGTCCATTTGTATTGCTATACCCTATACAGAGGAACAACTAAGAGATATGAACGGAACTTCACTTGGTCTTAAATATTGGATCAGTGCCAAAAAAGAGATTGAAGGAACAATCAAAGGGCGTTTTGGAAGGCATCTCCTTGACGCTGAACATCTGAAAGAAGAGATAATCAATGGACAAAATGACTTTATTACAATAATAGCACATGCTGACGGTTCACGCTTTTTTATAAACGATAAATGGATCAGTATTGAAGATATAAAAACCTGGGTTCCCCGTAAAGAAAAAATAAATGGAAACAGGACAGCCGTATTATTCATATGCGAGGCGGCAAACACGAAGATTACGTCCGGGCTCCTCTTTAAAAAGAGGGTAGCTTCATTGACTGAATTGTTTCTCAACAAAGGCTATTTCACGTCTGTGATCGCACCTTACCATGAAATACGCCCATCTGAGGTAATAAGCATTCTGAAAAGGCTCATCCTCGGCAAAGAAATATGGAATATTCGAAAAAAATACAGGGGTTGGGAAATTTATGGTAAGATAAATTACCTAAATTCATGCAAGGCTTAATTCTATGCTATGTCTAACGAAGATAAAAAGCTTTCCTACTTTACAGAACTAGGTTTTTTCCAAAACGATGTTGTTCTTGGAAGATCAGTAATCCGGAAAAAAACCAAATGGGTTATCATAGTCTACATTCTGCTTTCAATGGGTATCTTTAGCAGACAGATTACGAACTTTCCAATTGTTGATATTAATTTTTCCAATTTACGGTGGCCTGTATTTTTTGCATCATTAATAATAGGTTTCGCTATTCTTCCTTATATAATGAGAAGGATTACTGCTCGCAGGCCAACACCAGGTTTAGAGCATACATTAAGTGCTTTTGGCATGGGCTTTTTTATTGATTTTGCGAGCAGCAAGCTAATTGCCTATTTTAGTTAAATCCTGTTTATAATTTAGACTTATTCCCATATGGAATATGCCAAATGCCCCGTCAGTTGGCAAACCCATGCGAAAATAATTTCAACACTCTTCACACTGGGGATCTTTTTCCCGCAACTTAGTTATTAGATTTACATCAATAAATCAATGTCAAAGCCGCACCCGCCATTCTCCGACTTATTATCAAAAACAAATTCGGCTAAAGCCATCTCTTCTGCACCATTCATATCCCCGGTCTGAAGACCGGGGCAATCGAGATGCACCCCGCACAGCCCATGGTTTAAACCATGGGCTTATCCGCAAACCCGCCATTCCACAGTCTGTCATCAAAATCAAATTCGGCTAAAGCCATCTCTCCTGCACCATTCATATCCCCGGCCTGAAGACCGGGGCAATAGAAAACCGCCACACCCAGCCCATTATTGAAGCAAAGAATCCGTTTATATCTGCTAAATCTGCGTTTTCCGCGTTCCCATTGTATTCCTGCAGTAAACCCCTTTCAGCATAATCTCATTCAACATTCATCATTCAACACAATCCACCCCATTTTCTCAACCCATTGATAATACGATACTTAAATGTTGCGGGTACAAAACTCTTGGTCGCGGGTACG
>JAEUVM010000703.1 GCA_016787125.1 Chitinophagaceae bacterium
GCCATTGCGGTTGCTGTTGGAAAACTGCGAACGCCGGAAACTGTAATTACTGCTGAATGTAATCCTGTTTCGCTGCCCATTCAGAAAGAAGGCAATAGTATTGATCTTATTACGGTTGCGGTCCAGTACCAGTTGCTGATCATTTTGTCCCAACCGAAGCGAAGCCGATACCTGCCGCTCATAGTTTCTTCTCAACCGGGCGTGCAGGGTGATATACTGCGACAACAAAGAACCGCTGCGCAGCAGGCTGTTGTCATAAGCGCTGATTCCATTGCCTGCTGCCAGGCGGCCATTATTGTCGTATAGATAATTACTGCCATCAAAGGAAAGTGTTTGCAACGATGGACCATAGCTGAACAGTTCACCGGTTTCTGCACCCCGCCACTTCAATGCCCCGGCATCACTGCGGCCTTGTGCATATTCATTTTGCAGGGAAGGAACTTTCGTAGGTCGTAGCAGCGCAGCGCTGATGGTTACCGTGGTGCCGAAAGAAAGTGTTTTATATTTCACGGGCTGCAACTGGATACTGCCCTCTTTATTGACATCGATACGGCGGATGCGTACACTGACATTATTACCGCTTAACAGGTAACCATAATACCGCAATGGAGCCACCTGCATATTATTGCTGCTGTCTGTAATGGGAGATGAAGGGTTGCGGCGGGCTATACTGTCTATCCGCGACTGGTAGTCTGGCGAAAGTACCGGACTCACCACCTGCGCTGATACAAGAAAAGGCAACAGCAAGCCAATAAGCAGCAGTTGTTTCATTACGAAGGGTTTTGGCGCCGGTATGTGAACTGTAAAAAGGGTGGTGTCCCGGTTTGAATGGAGATTCCCGGAAAGACCACAAAGAAGCCGGAGCAATTAAAGTCTGCCTGTTCTTTGTGCCTTAGTGGGATACCTTCTTGTGTCAATAGGAGACACACCGTAAACCCGATGCAACACAGATGGAGATTGCATAAACCCGTTCGCCGGGCAGGAAAAATAATTGTAGTGATGGAGACAACCGGCTCAAGCTAAGCCAGCTTTACCGAAATACCTTCTTCACCATCAGCCGGATAAATGGCCTTGTACCCGTATTTTTTTTGCAGGGCGGCATCATCCCACACTTTATTTTGTTTGGAATAATAATTAAAATAAAACTTCAGCCCTTTATTCTTCTCCAGCAGTTTGGCAATACATTCTTTATCCGGGTGTTTATACCGGTCGCCGTTGGAAGATACCAGCATGTTCTTAGTGTCCATCTTATCCATCAGTGCAGGCTGGTTGCTTTTCTTGCTGCCATGATGGGCCAGCTTCCAGGCATCCACTTTCAGTTTGGACTTGCCTGATTTTTTTAATATCGGGTTGATGGCTTTCAGCAAATACTCAGAAGTGGCATCACCGGCAAAGAGGCAGGTTTTATTATCATATTTACCGATAAAGGCAATAGAGCTGAGGTTCGGCACACTTTTATCCGGTGTGGCATCATCGCCGGCATTATCTTCCACCAGGTCGCCCAGCAGGTCATCGGGCTTGATTTTGTACCGGCTGTCACTGTCGAGTTTTGATTTGATTACTTCAAAATCATGATTGGTTTCAGACTCACTTTCCCAAAGGTTTTTCAGTTTCACCAAACCTTCTTTACCGGGACTCAGCAGGGTGATTTCCATACCACCTTTCAATGAAAACACGGGCAGCTTGTTGTAGTTGCTCACCATTACTGCTTTGCCTTTGAAATAGGTTTCATTTTGCTTCAGCCCTTTTTCTTTTATCAGCAGGCTGGAGAATTCCCCCTGGCTTACACCCAGCATGTCTGATTTGAGGTCTTTGATTTCATCATACCCGTTAAACCATATTTCGTTGATGGTAAACGGCGGTTTTTTCTGGTTCAGCAGTTTGACCACGCCATCAATATGGTCAATATCAATATGTGTGATAACGAGCAGCTCCAGTTCTTTCAGGTTGGGTGCCACTTTCTTCAGCCCCTTCATCAGTTTGGCGTAGCCATAAAAAGGGCCACCATCTATTAATATATAGGAAGGCTTGCTTTTCTTACCGTATTCGATCAGTATCGAATCGCCAAACAGGGCGGGCAGCAGGTGAATGTTGTACATAATTAAAGTGTTTATGCTTTGGTGGAAATTTTCCAGTCGGCATCGCCATGAGCCAGCAGGGTAAGGCTTACCATATTACCTTCTGCAAGCAACTCCTGTTTCAGTTTTCGGATAACAACGCCAAATTCAACAGGCTCCTGGGCATATTGTTTCAACAGCTCCACAAGGCGAATCACAATTCGGCCGGCTTGTTTGCCGCGGATACGGGTGAAATTTGACAGAACAATCGCCGAACCGGTTTGGATAAGCAGGTCCGGAGCGCCGAATGAATAAGAGTCCAGATCAGACGTTTCACAACCAATCAGTACCACCAGTGGCATTTTTGTTTGGTTCCCTTCTTTTCTGATAAGATCGGCTTCAATAAGGGTGATGGGTAAAAGGTCTTCTTTGCCAATCTCAAGGGCATCAGTACCCACCCGTTCATCTTCTTCCATGTGTACGATCAGGAAATAGCAATCCGGATCATTCTTAACCACAGAAGCCTTCCAGCTGTTCCAGTCATTTACCTTAAAAGCGCTATGACTGTTATTGGTAATGGCT
>JAEUVM010000709.1 GCA_016787125.1 Chitinophagaceae bacterium
CTACTTAATCACTGATTAGGCAGCCATGGCATACTGAGTATTGCCATTTATAGTTTTCGTATTCAGATTTAACTGCTAATTACGCAACGCAGTACATGCTTACACTCTCAAAGATCTATGCTGTCAAAACCAAACGCCCCCAGTCTTTTTATTTAGAAGGCACTTCAAATCAGCCTGTAAAAATACGATTATTACAGTTCTGTTTCGCCCCTTTGTAATTGCCTTTGGCCGAAATGCCGATAGCTCCTTCTCTAAATAGTGTAGTTTTAACGAATGACATTGAACCAGCCTGAGTCATATTACCGGCAACGCATCGCCAGCCTTACTGAAGGAAGAAAGTTCTTAATCCGCCGGCGAAACATGCTGGCATGGCTTCGTTTTATTTCCGTGGCAGCCGCCTTTGCAGCCTTTTTTATTGCCTGGCCTTATTCTGCCGTACTGGCCATTGCTTTATTCATATTGTTTACCGGGCTCTTTACCAATTTCCTTGTGAGAGATCTTTCTAACCGTTTTGCGATTCAAAATACCGACCGGCTTCTTCTTATTAATGAAAATGAAGTCAAGATACTCGACCATGATTTTCTACACCTGCCAGACGGGCATTCATTCTCCGAGCCGGCCCATCCTTACGCAGGCGACCTGGATATTTTCGGAAGAGCTTCTCTTTATCAGTACATAAACCGAACCACGACTGAACAGGGTGCCTCAGAACTGGCTATACTGCTGCTTAATCCCTGTGATGAAGATGAAATCAGGTTAAGGCAACAGGCTGCCATTGAACTGGCAGGAAAACCTGTATTTCGTCAGCAATTGCATGCCTATGGGCTGGCTGAGCCGGTTACAATAAATACCGAGATGAAGATAAACAACTGGCTTGTGGAAGAATCCCCTTTTGTAAGCCAGTATGTGTGGCAGACAGCCCGTGTATTACTGCCCGCAATTTCGCTCTCGCTGCTTGTATTGTATCTTATCAATGTCATACCTGCAAGCACTTTTACTCCATGTATCGTATTAATGATGGTGACAGCTTATACCATTTCCCGAATGGTAAACAAAGCACACATCTCCCTCAGCAGGATTGCACCGCAGCTCGGCAGTTTATCCAACAGCATTCAACTGATTGAAGAAACCTCTTTTGAAT
>JAEUVM010000716.1 GCA_016787125.1 Chitinophagaceae bacterium
ACAGATGACCAGGGCTGGCGTATTGAAATAAAAAAATATCCTCAGCTAACCACTGTGGGTGGCTGGCGCAACGGTACCATCACGGGCCGCTACCCCGGCAATGGCAATGATAAACAACGCTACGGCGGCTTTTACACCCAGGCTGAAATAAAGGAAGTGGTGAAATATGCAGCAGACCGATACATACAGGTGATTCCCGAAATAGAAATGCCCGGTCATGCCTCTGCGGCAATTGCTGCTTATCCGCAACTGAGTTGTTTTCCGGATGCACCCACGTTTACTTTCTATCCAAAGGACTGTGAATGGAATGGCCCCGTCACCGGCAAACAGGTGCAGCAGACCTGGGGTGTATTTGAAGATGTGTTTTGCGCAGGCAATGACAGCACTTTTATTTTTTTACAAAATGTGCTGGATGAAGTGCTGGCCCTCTTCCCCTCTAAATACATTCATGTGGGTGGTGATGAATGTCCGAAAGACAACTGGAAAAAATGCCCCCGCTGCCAGGACAGGATGCGCAGGGAAGGATTGACAGACGAACATCATTTGCAGAGTTATTTTATACAACGCATCGAAAAACACCTGAATGCCAAAGGCAGAACGCTGATCGGCTGGGATGAAATACTGGAAGGCGGCCTCGCACCCAATGCCGTGGTGATGAGCTGGCGGGGAGAAGAAGGTGGTATCACAGCAGCACGGGAAAAACACAATGTGATCATGTCGCCGGGAAACCCGGTGTATTTCGATCATACACAAAGTGAAAACGAAGACTCGGTAACCATAGGCGGATTTAACCCGCTGGAAAAAGTATATGCATACGACCCGGTGCCTGCCAAATTGCAGTCACCTTTTGATGAAATGATATTAGGCGCACAGGCCAATGTATGGACCGAATACATGCACAACCCATCTAAGGTGGAATACATGGTCTTTCCACGGATGGCAGCGCTGAGTGAAGTACTCTGGAGTAAAAAAGAAAACCGGGATTGGAAGAGTTTTGAATTGCGGCTGGGTGAACAGATCAAACGGTATGAACTGTGGAAAGCAAATTATAGTAAGGCATATTTTGATTTGAAGATCACCGTATTACCTGCTGATGACAATAAAGGCTTACTCCTGATGCTTACGAGTAAAAGTAAGGGAGCCTATTACTTTGGAGAAAAACTTCACGTAAGGGCATCTGTTATATCAACACCAAAGCCAACTTTCTTTGTTGATTCTATGAAACTAAAGATTAATGAATCAGGCTCTTATATCGGCTGGCTATTTACTGGAGAAGATCCGGCAAAATCGACTCTTCTTGCTCTAAGAGAATTGGTCTTTTATTTCAACAAAGCCACCGGCAAAAAGATCACCCTCACCAATCCTGCTTCTGATAAATACCCCGGTGATGGTGCGTTTACACTGGTAAATGGTGTGCAGAACAACAAAGGATTTGCCCGCTCGAAAGAATTCCTGGGTTTTAGTGGTACTGATTGCGAAGCAGTGATTGATCTGGGCACTTCCCAATCCATCAGCAATGTATCTGTACGTTGTTTAAAAAGAACTTCTTCCTGGATATGGCCACCTGCCGGTGCAGAAGTATTTGGTTCAGCCGACGGACAAACATGGACTTCCTTAAAGCAATCATCTGAATTTTCAATAATCGATGCTGCCACCGGTAATGGCGGTATCAGTCTTTCATTTCCTGCCACCAGCGTACGTTATATTAAAGTGCTGGTAAAAAATAATGGCATCATCCCGGCAGGTAATCCCGGTGCTGGAAATAAGGCTTGGTTGTTTGTGGATGAGATAATTGCGGAATAAAACCAGGGTAAAATAAAACTTCATCTAAAGGTGTCATCTGCCCGCAAAAACCGGCAGTATCCTAAAGGCTATTGTTTTACCTTTACCCGCAAACCAACAGCATGGCCAAACACCCTGCCCCTGTAGACTTATCAGACAGCTTTGAAAAAATTCCCGTAAAGATATTCAGCGAGCAGAAAGACGGTTCCCGGTTTGTCGCTCAGCAAATTGCTACCCTCATCAGGCAAAAACAAAAGGAGAAAAAGCATTGTGTGCTCGGCCTCGCCACCGGCTCTACCCCCAAATCATTGTACGATGAACTGGTTCGCCTGCACAAAGAAGAAAAACTGAGTTTCAAAAACGTTATCACCTTCAACCTCGATGAATACTACCCGATAGATAATGATGCCCTGCAGAGCTACAACCGCTTTATGCATACCCATCTGTTTGACCAGGTGGACATCCTACCGAAAAATATTCATATTCCCGATGGGGAAATAGCAAAAGATAAGATCAAAGAACATTGCCGGCAGTATGAACAGAAAATAAAAGAAGCCGGTGGTATTGACCTCCAGATACTCGGTATCGGTAACAATGGTCATATTGGTTTCAACGAACCGGGTTCTGGTATCTATTCAAAAACAAGACTCATCACACTTGATAATTCCACCCGTATTGCCAATGCGTATGAGTTTGCCAATATCTCCGAAGTGCCCCGCCTCGCCATTACCATGGGCATCAGCACCATCCTTCAATCAAAGAAAATCATACTGATGGGTTGGGGCAGCGCCAAAGCTCCCGTGATCAAAAAAGCTGTAGAGGATGATGATACCGAACAGGTACCGGCTTCCTTACTGCAAAACCACGATGATGTATTGTTTGTGGTGGATGATGCTGCCGCCGCTGAGCTGACCCGCAACAAATCGCCCTGGCTTACCGGCGAATGTGAATGGACACCAGCCATGATCAAAAAGGCGGTGGTGAACATGGCGCTTAAATTAAAGAAACCGGTGCTCAGTCTTACCAATTCAGATTACAACGAATACGGTCTGGGCGACCTGCTCGTGGAAAAAGGCGATGCCTACGAGATCAATCTCCAGGTATATTATTTACTCCGTGATACCATCACCGGCTGGCCCGGTGGCAAAAAAGATTATCACCTGCCCACCCATCCGGAGCGGTCTGAACCCAATCCCAAACGGGTCATCATCTTCTCCCCTCACCCGGATGATGATATCATCAGCATGGGTGGTACCTTCCAGCGCCTGCACGACCAAGGGCATGAAGTGCATGTGGGCTACCAGACCAGTGGCAATATTGCTGTAACCGATGAATTCGTTACCCGCTTTATCGATTTTGCCGTAGGCTTTGAAGAAATAGCCGGTATTGATACCAGCAAATCAGGAAAGATACTGGCCAATGCACGGCGTTTTCTTTCCCGCAAAAAATCAAATCAAACAGATACACCTGCCATCCGGGCCATTAAAGGACTCATCCGCCGCGGTGAAGCCAAAGCCACCTGCCGCTATGTAGGTATTCCGGATAACAATATCCATTTCCTCAATCTTCCTTTTTATGAAACAGGAACGATTGAAAAGAAGCCGATGAGTGAAAAGGATATAAAGATCACCATCGAACTGCTGCGCAAAATAAAACCACACCAGGTGTATTGCGCCGGCGACTTTGCCGATCCGCACGGCACACATATCGTTTGTTTCAATGTGGTGCTCGAAGCCCTCCGCCGTATCAAGGCAGCCGGTGATGAATGGATCAGCGATTGCTGGCTCTGGCTGTATAAAGGCGCCTGGCAGGAATGGAATATCGAAGAAATAGAAATGGCCATACCGATGAGTCCCGACCAGGTGCTGAAAAAACGCTTTGGCATTTTCATACATCAGTCGCAAAAAGATATGGTACCCTTCCAGGGAAGTGATTCACGGGAATTCTGGCAGCGGGCCGAAGAACGCAATGCCGCCACGGCCAACCTGTATGCCGACCTCGGACTGACACATTATGCCGCCATGGAGGCTTTTGTAAGATGGCATTACTGACCTTATAAACTGGCAACAGCTTACTCTATTAAGCATGGCCTTCCTCTGTAACATCTGCTGATGGTGCTTTCCTTATTTTAATTGGGATTGCAGTTCTTTTACTATAACTTATACCTCCGTTCCCGGCAGTATTACCTGCCAGTTTCACCATTTTTCAACACCTGTATGTAAAATAACAAACGGGTATTTTATTAAACCAAAACCTTCATTCTATGGCACAATGGTCACCCACCAGCACCCTTGCCCAGGCTACCTACACAGCGGGCTTCCTGTACGATCCTTCGCAGGATATTCTCTACTCACGGATGGACGCCCTGCAGCGGAATTTTGGCTATGCCTATGGCTACGACAAAGCGGCCATCCTTGCCAACTTTGCTATTGACTGCGAACCCATCTTTTTTTCCTATGATAATAAACTATGGATGATCGAACTCTGGAAGGGCCAGTATATGATCGAAACCGGCTGCGAGGTTGGCGTATATACCCGCTATCCCAACGATCATTCTTTTACCAATACCACTTTAGATGGCACCATCGGGAAACGGGATAACGACAGCACTCCATCCCACAACCTGTTTTACGACTGTGCCACAGATGAGGATATGCTGCTCATCTCGTACACACTTTTCCGCAATGGTCAGCAGCTTTTTACCCGCGGCCCGGAAAAGCATTGGTGGCTCACCGGCTTCAAGTGGGGTGTTTATTCCACTCCCGAACAGTTGGTGATGAACATCAGCATTACCTTCCCCGATACCGGCATGCTGAATGCATTTGTAGAGGCACTCAATGGCATGGGCTACCGGTCGAACGTAAATGGTACAACGGTGAGCTTTGTGTTCGACAAACCCAAAACATACCAGCCCCGGCTGAGCAATCCCACCACCCTTGCAAGGGTAAATGCCGGCAATCAGCAGGTGGTGAACGCCTATGCCTCTTATCATCTTCCCAATAATGATCCTAACCAAACCCCGGTGGGTGCGCAGGGCTATGTAATGCAAACCATCCTGGCGTATAAAGATTTCTTTTCAGATATACTCGATAATGATATCGGCAGCCTGAGCGATTGGGCCCAAACCTTAGTGGGAATGCTGGGAAAGGTTTTCGCCATGGATGATTCCTGTGCCGTGGAATTCGATAACCAAAGCACCACCTATACACTTGTATTGAACAGTTCCGCAGCGGTAAATGGAACCTACCTGGTACCAGCTCCGGACAGTATTGCTCCCGGCAACAGGGGGCGCCTCTATTTGAAAGACCCTACCGTAACCGGCGGTTCAGAAGGCTGGGTGATGTATAACCTTGTTGACCAGCACGGAAACTCACAACCGGTAAAATTCTCGTTCAATTGTCCCGAGTTTATTGTTTCGAATAATGAAGTAAGTATTGTACCTGCCAATAAGGATATCTATTTCGTGGCCCGATCCGGCACGGGGCAATGGGGCACACCGAATGTTGTTCCCAAAAGCGGGCATCCGCTGCTGGTACGCTTTGTGATCACTGATCCGTTAGTACCCGGACTTTCCTCTATCAAAGTAAATATCAAGATAAACAACTACTTCCTTACGGCCGTCAACCGTGGTGGCATGGGTGATGCTCCCGGTTATCCAAAGAACTCATGGGCCATACACAGTACGGCCACCACGATCGGAAAGAATGAAATATTCACCTTCATGCCGCTGAATCAACCCGTAAATGGTGTACAGCAATTTGCCATCCTGGCTCCTGATGGATTGCATTACCTCACGGCGGTGAAAGGTGGTGGTATAGGCGATCCGCCGGGTGTGCCGCTTAATTCAATTGCCATTCATACAGATGCAACACAGGGCAGAGATTGGGAAGGTTTCACCCTGATACCGCAAGGCCCTGAAACATCCGGCGTCCGGAAGTTTGCTATCCAGACCCCCGACGGGCATTACCTTACGGCGGTGAATGGCGGCGGACTGGGAGATCCGCCCGGTTTACCCGCTAACTACTCCGCCCCGATCCATACGGATGCCACCTGGGTTTCGACATGGGAAACATTTACCGTGGTATTTCTGATGGGCGGAGAGTAAGCCTTAG
>JAEUVM010000734.1 GCA_016787125.1 Chitinophagaceae bacterium
GATGCACCAAAAGCAGAGTATCAGCGTCGCCGCGACCTGCTGGTAAGCCGGCTGAATGCAATGCCCGGCGTGTTTTGTCCTAACCCCGGTGGTGCTTTTTATGCTATTGCAAGATTGCCGATTGATGATTGTGACAGATTCTGCCAGTGGTTGCTGGAAGAATTTTCGCATAACAACCAGACGGTGATGCTGGCACCCGCCACCGGTTTTTATGGCACACCGGGCTCAGGAAAAGATGAGGTACGATTAGCCTATGTTCTCAACCTGGATGCCATCAATGCTGCCATGGACTGCCTGCAGCAGGCACTTGAAGTTTATCCCGGAAGGAAACGTTAAATCAAATGATTAGCATTTAAGTTGCAATACTGATGGTTTAGATTTACAAAAAACCATCCATGAAAAAATTGCTTATCCTTTTACTGTTACCATTGGGCCTGAAGGCTCAAAAATCGCCGGTGATCCGATTCAATGTGCTGCTGAAACAATCGGTGGGTCCTGACCAACTCAGTGTTCATTACGCACCGCTTAATAATATTTATATTGAGCATTATACCCGGAAAAAATTCAATAATCCACAGGTGGAGTTATCAGGGGATATACTTTGGGGCGTGTCTGATCGTTTTCATGCAGGTATAAATTCCGGCCTAAACCTGAACTTTTCTGAGACATACCTGAGCAGTTCCCGTATAACAAGTATCGCCATTCCATTACGGGTAGTTTGCCAGTATAAGGCTTGCAAGATATTATCCGGTCACGCAGGAGTGGAAGCATCAGCCGGACTCCTTTTATTTAAGATAGATGATACCCCCTTTGAAGAATATAAAAGCGGGGCGATATATAACGGTGCCGTTTTTTATTCTCATAAGAGGCATTCATTCAAAGCAGGTTTTGAAACACGTGCCGACAGAGTGACTTTCTTTGCCGACAATATCAATTCTCCGCCAATACCCGAACAGTTTAAATATAGTATTGTCAGAACAGCCCTTACTCTCGGATGGGGCTTTCGTATTTCCAGGTAATATTGTCCGATGCTGTTGTTTTGCATTTGCGGGTAAGGTTTTATGCTTAGCCTGCCACCACCACCCTTCCCTGCTAACATCCGCCATGCCTTTTCCACCATTTGCGCACAAGGGGTTATTTTTTTAAGGTCAGCGTTAGTCACCTGTTATTTTTACATTACTTTTAAGCCGTTATTTTTTAACCAAAACAAACTATATGAGGAAGGCGTACCTTTTACTCCTTGCGATGCTTTTTGGCATTACATCCCTGCTTGCACAACAAACCGTTTCCGGAAAGATCACTGATGCGAATGGTCAGCCGCTTTCAGGTGTAACCATTAAATCAAAGAAAACCGGCAAGACTGCCATTACTGCTGCTGATGGAACCTTTTCTATCCAGGCGGCGGCTGATGACCAGCTTGAAATTACTTCGGTTGGCTTTGTGAGCCGTACTGTGCCTGCCACGGGAACCATTGCT
>JAEUVM010000743.1 GCA_016787125.1 Chitinophagaceae bacterium
GCCATTCTGAATAGCCGGTTCCCAAACTTTTGATGCGGCAATGAGCCGTTCGGCCTCCGACTTAAATGCTGCCGGCACATCGTTGATGGTTTTTATTTCGCAAAGGGAGCCATCCTTACATACAATGAATTGCACGATGGCGGTAAATTGAAGTATGCCCTTTTTTCTTTTGTCTTTATTGGGCAATTGTTTCCATACAATGTTGGAAACAGAATCCACCCGGAAGTTCCTCATCAGGTATTGTTTCCATGCCTCATTTCCGCCAGGAAAAGCAGCCTCTACTTCCACCTTATCAAATACCTTGAGGGTGTCCTCCCCCAAATCATAACTGGCCTCCGGTGGCGGCTGTGAAGGTATTTCTGTTTGTGCCTTTACCACGGCGGAAAAAATCAGCACCAGTATTCCCGTAAGCAGTATTCTCATATTGTATAATATTAATTACCTGAAACCAGCACAGTGCTGCGCCCTTCATTCACAGCCTTATCCTTTGCTATCACCTGTATTTTATAGGTAACCCCGGCAGCGGCTGTGAGCGACTGGCTGAAACTGGCCGATGCCCCGGCAGGATAAAGATGCACATCCATCAGCAGCACACCTGTATTGTTGTTTGAAACGTGAACATGTATCTCTGCGATAGAATTATCATCCGTTACCGACCCGGAAATAGTGATAGCCTGGCCCGCCGTGAACGACTGCCCATCTGAAGGATTACTAAGTACGATAACCGGTGAAGTGGTATCATTGGCCGTATCCCCATCCTTTGAACAGGACGCCATAATGAGCAGCAACAGTACAGGCCAATACTTCATGGATTCAAAAATACTAAAAAGAAACCCCCGGAGAACCGGGGGTCGGCATTGAAACAAAAACCAACGATAGCTCATGAATCGAGCTACAAAGTGTCTTTTAGCACTCTCAACCCAAATGTAGAAGCGAATTGTATTGCAGCCACTGATTGTCATCAGGCAGTAATTTGATATTCGTCAACGGTAGCCCGGCTATAAGATTGCCTCCGCCCGGCCTGATTAAAATCAGGTTTTATCGTAAAGTGTATTGGTATTTTGCCCGCGAAAGACATTAGTGTAATGATTCAATCTTATCCTAAAGGAATAACGGAGGATGCCTGTGCTGCCGATATCGTAAAACAGTTTCACCGTACCGCTGCTGTTTTCAAAAAACACGATATTGAATTCTGCTGCGGTGGCAAATGGCCGCTCAGAATGGTTTGTGAAACCAAAGGTATCAACCAGGACCTCCTCATGGAAGAACTCCACAAAGCCAGCCGGAGTATCGCCATTCCCGGTTCCCTTCCTTTTGACAACTGGAAGATTGACTTCCTCACCGACTACATCGTCAATGTTCACCATGAATACCTCCGGCAAACCTTACCGGTACTGAAAGAGCAATTGAAAAAATTTGTGGGTGAACACACCAAAAAATATCCCTTCCTGCCCGAACTTGAAAATCATTTCGGCTACCTGCACAAATCAATGATCCCCCATCTGCAGCAGGAAGAAGAGATCATCTTCCCGTACATCAGGCAGATCTCT
>JAEUVM010000749.1 GCA_016787125.1 Chitinophagaceae bacterium
TGCATAATATCGGCCAGTTTTGTTTTACCCTGCAATTGCTGACGCAGGTCTGCCGGAATATTTCTTTGTGCATGCAGTATAGCAGGGAGGATGAACAATACTGCCAGGAACCATATTTTCAGAACTACTTTATTCATAAAATTCTTTTACTAAAAAGAAAAATCAATTTTGTCAGTTTCGTTTCCCTTCGGGTAGGGGGAATGTTTGCCTGTTCATCGTATCTGCTGCCGGTCGTTGCAACATCATATTGGTGCTTGTTCTGAATACCGGGGTATTGGCATCACAGGCGCCGATAAATGCTTTCATTTCATTGCCGGCCCTTACTTCAAAACCGGGATTGAAGGTGATGGAACCATTTGCTTTAAGAAATACCTGTGTACCGGCACCTCCTGTTACATTCCCGGTAACGGTAATGGTGGAAGAAGCCTGGTGATAGGTGCTGCCGCTCATCGAACTGCTCAGCACTAAGTTTGCATCACAACCGGAAAACAAGGTGGATCGCCAGAAGCCACGGCCATAGGTGCATACGGTGATTGCATTGCCCGCTTCGCTTATTTCCATATCGGTTACCATCGTTCTGGGAAGGTCATTACCAAACATCACCCATTCACCGGACGTATTCACATCATCCCGGTAAAAAACACCGATATCTGTTCCTATATAAACTGCCCCTCCCGGAGTTCCGTTGTTGTCTTCAAACTTTATCACATGCACCGGCACATTGGGCAGGTTGTCTGTTTCATTGGTCCAGTTGTCCCCTCCGTCTGTGGAGCGTATTACTTTAGTGGCTGCATTATACCCGCTGAAGGTGACCCATACTTCCAATGAGTTATCAGGATTTACATCAATGCTGGTTATGGTGGCTCCGGAAAGTGATGGCCATCCGGGGTTGCCTGACTTAAGTGTCCAGGTGGGAGCTGCATTACTGAGATTATCTGTTCTGCGAATGGTGGTGCCTGAAGCTATATACCCTCTGTCGGTATTACTGGTACCCATGGCAAAATCGGCCTGTCCGCCGCCGCCGCCAAGGTTTACCCAGGCATTGGTTGGTTCGCCGCTTGCGGTATGACGAAGCAACCCGTTTACGGAAGAATAAAAGATCGTGGTTGGCACGGTGGTGTGTACAAGAAACGGCGTAACCCATCCTTCACTGCCGTTGATGGTGGGAACAATACCAAAAAAAGTGACGCCTCCGTCAATTGATTTGTTCAAGCCGCCATATTGTGTAAAACCGTACATGATATTGGTATTGGAGTAATTGATACCATTATCCATACCATCGCAGCAGGTAATGACATGATTATACGTGGTGGTATTGATTGTGCGCAAATGGTGTCCGTTATCCTGTGCCCCTGCCAGCACAATATTGGTATTGGCATCCACGCCGCTCATCCGGTAGTACTGTGTGATCTGCATATTACCGGTGATGTTTGTCCAGGTATCGCCGCTGTTGGAGCTTCTGAAAATGCCGCCATCATTTACCCCGTACACATTATTGTTGAGCGGGTTGGTATAATAACCATGGCAATCAGCATGAAGGATATCATTATCTGCCACCCAGGTGGCACCGCCATCAGTACTGCGTCGTCCTATCACCCCTCCCATCAGCATGTTGTTGGTGTTGGTGGGAGAAACCCACAGCCCGATAGCCCACCAGGCAAAGCCACCTGTACCGGCACCGCTGCCACTGCCGTTGAATAAATTGGGTGTGCTGGTAATAAGCGTGAATACTTCTGTTGTCCAGTTGTAAGAATATAATCCCCTGAAATTGCCGTTTCCTTCGGGGCCAAGCAGTACCCAGACAAGACCAGTGTTAGCGTCACTTACTTCCACTTCACCACGGGTGATGCCGGCACCGGGATAGGGCTTGCCTGTCCAGGTATCACCGGTATTTACAGATACCCACAGGTTCGCATTGCCGTATCGTGTGGCGCAGATACGGGTGGGGTCG
>JAEUVM010000029.1 GCA_016787125.1 Chitinophagaceae bacterium
CCCCGGCATATTAATATCCAGCAGGCATACATCCACTTTATGTTTGCTGATGAGGTCAAGCGCTTCATACCCGCCGGCGGCCGTGCAGGCCACCTGGAAATCCTTTTCCGTTTTGAGCAGCGATACAATTCCATCCCGCAGAATGGCATGATCATCTGCCACCAGCAATTGTATTTTTTTAGTTGTTATCAATTTTCAAATATACTATGGGCTGTCAGCCATCTGTTCTACCAACAAATTGGTATTTTATTCCGGCAGCGGTATATCCACCACTACGGTCGTGCCCTTTCCTTTTTGTGAATCAATATCCATTTTACCTTTCAGGTACTCCACCCGTGCCGCCACACTGCCCAGTCCTATCCCGGTTTTTTCATCTGCTGTTTTTGCGGTATCAAATCCTTTGCCGTTGTCTTCCACGGTTATATTAATGTAATCGGGATATTTCACCATCTGCACGGTGGCTTTGGTGGCAGCTGCATGTTTTACCACGTTATTGATCAATTCAAGTACAATGCGGTAAATGCTCAGCTCGGTTTGCTCATTCAGCCTGTTTTCAATATCATGTGCTATGAATACCACCTGTACTCCTTTGTGTGATGATATTTTTTCTGCAAGATTTTTCAATGCCGGGGCCAGGCCCAGTTTGGACAGGGTGGCCGGCATAATGTTGTGAGAAATATTGCGCAGCTCGGCAGCTGCCTCATTCAGCAGGTTGATACCCGAAATATATTTTTCATCAGTGGCCAGGCCGGGCATTGCATCTTTCACTTCAGCAAGTTTCAGTTTGGCGGCTGATAATACGGAGCCGAGACTATCATGTATATCCTGTGCAATCCGTTTTCGTTCCTGCTCCTGTGCCAGCGATACGGCATTAAAAAGTTCGTTTTGCTGCAGGCTCAGCTCTTGCTGGTAGCGGTTGCGCTGCCGCAGGCGGTGCCGGTTGTATAAGAAACCAAGGGTAAGAAGCAATACGACAAATGAAGCCACCAGTATATTTCGGAGGTTGTTCTGCCGGGCGATCTGCCTGTCTTTTTGCGCAATTCCATACAGCGTGTTGATCTCCTCGGTGCGGAATCTTGTCCGTTCATTGGTGATAGAATCTTTCAGCAGCGAATGGCGCTGGCTGTAATACCAGGCACTGTCGAACATTTTTTTATCGGCAAAAAAAAGGGAGAGGTAATAAAAAGCATCTCTTTCATTTTCGGCATGTCTTATTTCTTCAGCAATTCTTCTTCCTTCATAAAGATAAACACCCGCCTCCCCGAGCCTGTGCAGGTGTCGAAGTGCATCACCTGCCAGCAGGTAGTAACCGGTTTTCTCATACAGGTTGCAACTGGCAGCTTTGCAGGAATCAAGTGCCATCCCGGCATACAGGAGCGCTTTTGTATAGTTGCCGGCCTTACTGTACACCACCCCCAGTTTAAAAAGGGTGTTGGAGATCATATAATTCCTGATGAAAAGAGGGTCTTTCTTCAACGCCTGAAATGCGGCCAGTGCTTTTTGCAGGTACTCCAATGCACGGGGGCTGTCGCCGGCGGCTGTGTATACATCACCAAGGCCAAAATAAATATCAGCCAGTGTAACGAGGTTGACGGATGCTTTCTCAGCCGCACCAAGGTTTGCTGCCAGTACTTCAGCTTTCCGGTATTCTGCCAGTGCTTTATCATATAATCCCTGGCGGAAATAGGATGTTGCCACCAGGCTGGTGTAATGCAAGGCTTGCTTTTTATCGCCCCGCTTTTGTGCAGCTTCCAGCCCTTCATTGGCCGTTGTCATCGCCATGGGAAAATTGCCCTGGTACACATAGGCATTGTGTATGATGCTGTACAAGGGATCTAACAAATCATCCAGTTTATTCTTCCTGGCAATGCTGATCGCTTCCCGGTAGTACACCACCGCCGAATCCCAGTTCTTTTTCACTACTTCCTCGGCATAGCCTCTTCTTAATATCGCTGTCACCAGGCCTGAAGTATAATTTATACGGCTGGCGATATCCCTGGCTTTCGCTGAATAAAGCAACGAACTGTCGTAAGAAAAATTACAATACACTTCGGCCAGTTCGTTGAGGCAGTTTACGGCAGCGGTATCAGCCGGAGCGTTTTCAAGTTGTTTTAGCAATGTGCTGATCCGCGGCCTGAGCTGTTGAATATGAAAAGCGGT
>JAEUVM010000058.1 GCA_016787125.1 Chitinophagaceae bacterium
CCGAATATGAGCACCAAAACCGATTTTATAGTATTTTACCAGGGCAAAGCAACAAGGGGCAACGATACCCCCGGCCAACAACGTCAACAGACCATAACCACCAGCATGAAAAAGGACAAGATAACACTGGCCCTGGCAGACGATCACCAGATAGTAATAGACGGCCTGATGTCGCTCCTGAAAGGACATGAAAAATTCCAGTTTGCTTTTGCCACCACCCACCCCGAAGAAGTAATAGAAAAGCTCGCCGCCACTCCCGTAGATATACTCCTCACCGATGTGATGATGCCCGGCCTCCCCGGCAACCAGCTCGCCAGGCAGGTAAAAGAAAAATTCCCCGCCACCAGGATCCTCGCCCTCTCCATGAGCGGCCAGGGCGACCTGGTGAATGAGATGATTGAAGATGCCGACATCTCCGGCTACGTACTAAAGAACATCGGCAAGCAGGAACTCATCAAAGCATTGGAAAAGATAGCAGCCGGAGGCATTTACTTCAGCGAAGAAGTGCTGAACGAACTGGAAAGGGTGAGTCACCGCAAGAAGCAAAAGGAAGAAGCCCACCTCACCGACCGCGAGATCGAGATCATCCGCCTCATCGAAAAAGAATACAACAACAAGCAGATCGCCGAAACCCTCTTCATCTCAGAACGCACCGTAGAAACCCACCGCAAAAACATCTTCCGCAAAACCGAAACCGGCTCGATTATCGGGTTGGTGAAGTATGCTTATGAGCATAGGTTGATTTGAGGGGGGGGTAATAAAAAGTAGTCAATTCGCTGGATTAGGGATCTTGCATAAGATGCCGATGTCTCAATTGCGGACATTGACTATAGCAACTCACTCATCGCAGTTCCAAAATTCTACTCAGGACAGGGCAAGTCTCAACAAATCCGGTAAAATATTTTTATTACTTTTACCAATATTTACTAACTCATTACATGCCTGAAACTAGCCTTAATTATTACTCACCTTTACGATACCCTGGTGGTAAAAGAAATTTTGTTCCCCTTTTTGTAAATGTTTTTGAAAAAAGCGAGCTAAGTATCAAATCCTACTACGAATTTTATGCAGGTGGGGCTGGCGCTGCATTAGAATTACTTTTAAAAGGTTATGTAAAAAAAATTGTCCTTAACGACGCAGATTTTCACATTTACGCCTTTTGGGATTCAGTATTGAGAGACACAGATAATTTTCTAAGAAAAATAACTGACACGAAAATTACTATAGATGAATGGCGTAAACAAAAACAGATTTATCAAAATTTCCATCACGAAGACATTCTGAATGTTGGCTTTTCAACTTTCTTTTTAAATAGAACAAACAGATCGGGAATTCTTTCAAAAGCCGGGCCGATTGGGGGCCATATGCAGAATGGCAATTTCAAACTCGATGTCAGATTTCACAAAACAAACTTATCTAATTTAATTACCCGTATTGCTGATAACTCTGCCAAGATTTCATTGTACAACGAAGACGCAATCACCTTAATGAAAAGATTGAGACTGGAGTTGCAAAGAAGAACAAGTTTCCTTTTTCTAGACCCTCCATATTTTGAAAAAGGTAAAAACTTGTACTTAAATTTTTATGAACTCGAAAATCATATTGAATTAAAAACATTTCTCGAAAAACATTTAAGTTGGAATTGGATACTTTCCTATGATAATTCTCCAGCGATTTTTCGCTTATATCAAAAATTCCCCAAACGAATCTTCCAAATTAAATACAGTTTACAAGACAAGAAAAATGCGAAAGAAATTGTAGTTTTCTCTAACCCACTAATCAATTCGAAGAATAAGAGAAACATTTTTGTACGATAGGCAAGTTATGTCTAAAAATCATATTACATTTAATGTAAAGAGTAGGACTTTATGTTCATTATTTAGGGATTAAGTAAACATTCGCTATGCTTAACATTGAACCAGTAAAAACCGATCTTCTAAACATTGATTACAAGAATCCACGTTTAGCCGAATTCAATTTGGGGGGAGCAAATATCAATGAAGTTTACAAATTGCTTTGGGACGAAATGGCTCTTGAAGAAATTGTTATTTCAATTACTGCCCATGGTTTTTTTCAAACTGAACCGTTGTTAGTTGTAGTAGAAAATAAGAAAAAAGTTGTAATTGAAGGTAACCGCCGATTGTCCGCGGTAAAAATCATACTGGATGAAAATCTTTCTCGTGACATTCTACCTGACAGAATATCAGAAAAAATAACAAGAAAACTAAGAAAGGAGTTAGAAACTCTGCCTGTTTTAGAATTGAAATCGAGAGAGGAAGCATGGAGATTTATCGGCTTTAAACATATTAACGGAGCTGCCAAATGGAATAGTTTTGCAAAAGCGATTTATATAGCAGATGTTCACAATAAATATAAAATCTCTCTTGATGATATTGCCTACCAGGTCGGTGATACTCATAACACTGTACAAAAGCTATATCAGGGAATAATGGTTATTGAGCAGGCTGAAAAATTAAAAGTATTTGACAGAACGGATATAGCTAAAAGGCGACTATATTTTTCTCATTTGTATACAGCCTTACAATATGAAGGGTTTAAAGAGTTTCTAGGCATATCCGAATCTGATGCTGAATTAAAAGCACCAGTGCCCATAGAAAAGAAAACTGAATTGGGTGAAGTATTGACTTGGCTCTATGGAAGTAAGAAAAAAGATATTGATCCAATAATAAAATCGCAAAACCCCGACCTAAGAAACCTGGAGAGAGTCTTATCAAGTAAACCTGCAGTAGCGGCATTAAGATCAGGCTATACCTTGGAACAAGCATATGAATTCTCATTGCCATCCGCAACTGTATTTCAAGAAAATTTACTGGCCACCAAAAGATATTTACAAAAGGCATGGGCTAATGTTACGACCGGATATGACAAAAGCTTTGATTTGCTTAAAACAGCGGGCTCTATTGCTGATATAGCTGATAAGCTCTACTCAGAAATGGAAAAAATTCGCAATCAAGAAAGCGGTAACTCGAAGAAACCAAAAAGAATAACTGAAGACTAGTTTACCATGCCCTACAAATTAAGAGATGGCTTGCCATCATCAAAAGCTAACACAGTTGAATTAGCAGACTTCATTGAGCTTGAATGCTTAAAAAAAGATGATTTAACATTTGCATCCCTTGATATTATCAAAACACTTGACATAAGTGACGACTATCAAGAGGATGAGGTAGATGAGTTCTTTTTTTCAAGAGATAACATTGAAGAACCGAGGGTAGACGACGCAATGAATGAAATTGAAACAAGGCTAAGATATTGTGATGGAAAATACCCTTTCACTATAAATACTAGTAAAGTTGCCTATCATAAGATTAATAGACAAACAAATGCAGTTTATATATTTCTATTGTTAGCCACAAGGCTCCATATGGGGGGCAAGTATGTTGAAAGAGTCTTTAATAATATTGATGGGACTTTAGTTTTTGAACATCTTTGCGAGTTTATCCTCAAAAACTATTGGGGTGAAAGAACTGAAACATGTTTATTTGGGACTGCGGCTGGCAACCGTTTTGAAGACAAGATTAGCACTTTAATTAAAGGATTGAAAGAAGGAGTTGGATTTAAGAATGCTGACGCCTTAGTACCTACTGAAAACGATGGTTTATTGGACGTTGCAGTTTGGAAACCATTTGCGGATGAAAGACGGTCAAAACTAATTGGTTTTGCACAATGCAAAACAGGTGATAATTGGCGAACAGAAATAAGAAAGCTCGACCCTTCTACTTTTGTAGATACTTGGTTTCAAGAGTCAACCGCCTTAACACCTACTAATACATTTATGATTACTGATATAGAGAGAGATTATTTCTATAAAACTTCGATGAATTTATTGTTTTTTGACAGGTGTAGATTAATGGATTATTTACCTGCAAATCTTGGCGAGCCTTTACTTTCAAATATTTCTTCTTGGGTTATCGGAGCTTTAAACAGTTACGGCATCGACCATACCAATTTGGGAATCGAATAGATTTTTTTCTTCCCCCTCTCAGTCTTCCCCCAAAAAAAGCACGCCCTTGCTCTGCCTTATTCCCACCCATACCCGCCAGGCCAAAACACCAGCAACAGAACTACAGGAAACCCATAATATTATATCTCCCCTTTCACATCCAAATCTCGCCACAAATCACTGCTTGCTTAAAACACAAACCCCACCCATGCGTAAGACTACTGACTCAAAACTTCAAAAAACACGGCATTGACACTTTAACCGGAAAAAGGTAAATTTGTGAAAAGACAAAAGCAATGGGAGTTCCTTTATCATTGAGAGATAAGCTGCACCAATACATTGATATAGCTGATGAACAGAAGCTTCAGACAATCTATACCCTTCTTGAAGATGAGATAAACTGGAGTTATACAAAGGAAGATATTGAACAATTCCATCAACGCAGGCAAAACCACCTCAACGGCACCAGCCAATCTTACACCGCCGAAGAATCATTGAACGCAGCCCGCCAGTCTGCAATTTGAGGAAACTAAAACAAGCTTGAATCAGTGATCAGTGATTAGTAACTACAAACAAACACGATCCCCGAACAATCAACCTCTCCAAGCGCCTTGTTCCGCCATACTATAGGAAAACACACTGCTATAAAGAATCCCAGGCGGAACCTGCCTACCGGCAGGCAGGCACAGCGCCTTTCGTTCCCCCGCATAACACGCAGCGGAGTCTCGCCCTACACCTGCGGTACCAATAAACGACCATCAATTATTCGGAGTCTCTGTGCGTGGGCCGGACAAACAGCAGCCTGTCCCGCCAAATGCGGGAGAGCATTTGTTTGTCCTTGATTTTTTGCCTGTCCCGTTCTTTTACGGGGTTTCTTTTGCATCAAGGCAAAAGAAAGGCAAAAACAAGAATTTCATTACCGTAGGTCGCAGCACCGAAGGTGTTAACTTTCGTCCTTGTCGGTGTTCTTCCCAAGAAAAGCACGCCGTTGCTCCGTGTTAATCCCACCCATACCCGCCAGCCAAAAACACCAGCAACAGAACAATAAGAAACATATATTATTATATCTACCCTTTTTGCCTCCAACATTCACCAATCAACCTTTGTTACAACCACAAACACCGACCACAACCTAAACCCGCACCAGCCGTTCCGCTGGAACGAAAATACACTCCGCACATACATTGCTACCCGCCAGATGCCCCGCTGGGGCAAAACAGCATAACCTAATAATTGCAGCACTCACATCACAAACACCAACCATGTCGCAGGGCTTGCTCATTTTCACATTTCCACATTTCCACATTTTCACAATTTCACATTTCCACATTTCCACATTTCCACATTTCCACATTTTCACATTTTCACATTTTCACATTTTCACATTACTCCCATTCCCACATTCTTCAAAATCAAATCCTTACAAATCAAGCTGCGCTTTTTTCTGCCCCGGCATAGTGTATTGTGTACGCAACTAAGTAGTTTGCGAAGCGATCTCAGTAAGTTGCGAACGCATCTCAGTAACTTGCGAACGCATCTCAGTAACTTGTGAACGCATCTCAGTAACTTGTGAAGCCATCTCAGTAACTTGTGAACGCATCTCAGTAACTTGTGAAGCCATCTCAGTAACTTGCGAACGCATCTCAGTAACTTGCGAACGCATCTCAGTAACTTGCGAAGCCATCTCAGTAACTTGCGAACGCATCTCAGTAACTTGCGAAAGCCTTCTCAGTAACTTGCGAACGCATCTCAGTAACTTGCGAAGCCATCTCAGT
>JAEUVM010000078.1 GCA_016787125.1 Chitinophagaceae bacterium
CTACTGTCTCCGGATCAGTAAATCGGTGACAAAGAATACTCAACTGCTGTCACGGAATTACTCATCCGCTTACAAGAATTGAAATTGTGAATACAGAAATCAGTTGACCAGGTAATAAAAAAGGCGACCGGTGGAAACCAGCCGCCCTATAGCCATGAATAAAAGAGAAGTTTATTGTACGCGGCCGTCTTTCTTATCCTGCTACGAGTTGTGAGTTACGAGATACGAGTTGTGAGTTACGAGTTATGAGTTACGAGATTAGAGTCCGAAAGAGGGAAAGGGTTTTTAGTTTTTAGGGCTACTACAGACTATAGACTAAAAACTATAGACTACAAACTATTCAGTTTTCATACTCAGAGCGGAAGAAGCCTCTGTCGGCGAGGATGATGGCGGGGCTGGTGTAGTTGAAGAGGGTTTGCTTCAGGTTGGTTACCAGTTCGTTTTTTGTCTTTCGCAGTCCTGCCTTTACCTGGGTGAGTTTGTAGGAGTTGATCTTGAAGGATGCCAGCCGGGCGGTTTGTTCGGTATAATCTTCGTCGATCTGGAATCCCTGGGCTATATAAGCCTGGTCGTTGTAGTAAATAGGTCGCATAAGCGGATATTGGATGTTTTAGAACGTTTTTGAATTTGGAATAGTATGTTGAGGGGGATGGGGTTTTACCTGGGAAAAACACTATTCAGAGAACAGATAATAGATAAGAGATAATAGTTGTTTAAAGGTTGGAGAGGTTGATTGTTTTGGAAGTGGACTTTTTGGGCAAATTCTTTTGTTTTCGATTATTGATTATTAATTATTTATTACTTGCTTATAGTTCCGGAAAGTCTATTGGCTGCTACTTGCTAAATACGGGAGGTGCGGCAGTTTATTATTAATTACTTATTATAAATTATTAAATACACTCCCATATTTCGAAATGTGCTGTTGAAGCAGATACTACGTGCTTTGATGCTAATAATCAATAATTAATAATCAATAATCCCCCTTAAGTGAGTTTTCGTTTGAAGAGAATCCTTAATTTTCCAAAAAACATTTCCTGAATGAAAAAGCTTTTTCTGCCGTTTGTTGCTTCTTTCCTGCTGCTCGCTGCCTGTAATTCGAAAAAGAGTGATACTGCTGCCGGGGAGGATGGGGCGGCTGTTATCAAGGGTGAAGATGTGGATAAGCCGATCGATGAGAAGGAAAAAAAGAAGAATATCACTGACAGGGATCTCAGCATTTCTAAAGAGAATGCTTATAACGATATTTTTCTCGACAGCCTGGCGATGGAACGCTATATCGCTTCCCGCGGGTTGAGTGATAAAAAGATATCCCGCCGCATCCGCAGCTTTTACAATGCCCGCAACTACCAGTATGCCTGGTTCAGCTCTGGCGGGCTGACCGAACAATGCCGCTTTTTCTGGAATCAATACGATTATGCCGTTACGCACCTGAAAGATTCTTCGCTGATGAACAGCGAGTTCTACACCCGTGCGGAACGCTATCTCAATACCGAGAAACTGGCTGTGAGCACTAAAGACA
>JAEUVM010000088.1 GCA_016787125.1 Chitinophagaceae bacterium
TTTATTGTTTAACCCGTAAAATGAAAACAACATGGGAAAACTCACAATTTATAATGTGGACGATGACAGCTACAGTAAGGTGGAAGAACCCGATCCGTCGGTTTCCTACACCTATGCCGATTACCTGCAATGGAAATTTGAAGAAAGGATGGAGCTTTTCCGCGGAAAGATATTCCTGCTGTCGGCTCCCAACAGGAAACACCAGTTGGTGTCGGCCAATCTGACCGCAATGACCGTCAATTTTCTGAAAGGCAAAAACTGTCATGCTTACCCGGCCCCATTCGATGTACGGCTGCCCGTAAAGAACAGGAAGAAAGATAATGAAGTGACCACCGTGGTGCAGCCCGACTTGTGTGTGATATGTGATGAAACCAAACTCGACGATCGCGGCTGCTGTGGCGCTCCCGACCTGGCGGTGGAAATCCTTTCACCCGGCAACAGCTACAAGGAAGTACGACTGAAGCATGAACTGTATGAAGAAGCCGGCGTGAAGGAATACTGGCTGGTGTACCCCGGAGAAGAAAGTGTGGCCGTGTTCCTGCTTAATGAAAATAATAAGTATGGCGGAGCAGCTATATATGCAGCCAGCGATAAAATAGCATCGACCGCCGTACAGGGATTAAGTATTAACGTAAGAGAATTATTCAGCAACTAACAAATTATGAACCTCAACTACAAGACATTCACCCTCGGCGTGGAAGAAGAGTATATGGTGCTTGACCCCACCACCTACGAACTGAAAAGCCACCAGCAGAAGATCGTACAGGAAGGACAAAAAGTAATCAAAGACAAAGTAAAGGCCGAAATGCACCAGGCAGTGGTGGAAGTGGGTACCGACATCTGTGCCGATATTGATGAAGCGTATGAAGACGTGGCCACGCTGCGCAAAACCATTGCCGGCATTGCAGATAGTCTCGGCTTTGCCATGGGCGCTGCCGGCACCCACCCTTTCAGTCACTGGGAAAGTCAGCTCATCACCGAACATGTACGTTATAATGAAATAGTAAACGAACTGCAGGAAGCCGCCCGCAGCAATCTCATCTTCGGTCTGCACGTACACGTAGGGATGGAAAGCCGCGAAATGGCCAACCATATCGCAAACAGCACCCGCTACTTCCTCCCCCACGTTTTTGCACTCAGCACCAACTCTCCCTTCTGGGAAGGAAGGATGACGGGCTACAAATCTTTTCGCACCAAAGTATTTGATAAATTTCCCCGCACCGGTATCCCCGATGCATTTGAAAGTATCGAAGCATACGACAACTATGTAAAACTGCTGATCAAAACAAACTGTATTGACAACGCCAAGAAGATCTGGTGGGACCTCCGCGTACACCCCTTCTTCAACACCGTAGAATTTCGTGTATGCGACATACCGCTTACCGTGGAGGAAACGATCACCATTGCCGCATTGTTCCAGGCCATCTGCGCCCGTATCTATATGCTGCGTTCGAAGAACCTGAACTTCATCCAATACTCAAGGGCCCTGCTGAATGAAAATAAATGGAGGGCCAGCCGTTATGGAGTGGATGGTTATCTTATTGACTTTGGCAAAGAAGAAGAGGTAAACACCCGGGCCCTTATCTATGAATTGCTCGACTTCCTCGACCCGGTACTCGATCAGCTCGGCAGCCGCCACCGTGTGGCCCATGTACATAAGATGCTGGAAAATGGCACCGGCGCCGACCGGCAGTTGGCTGTTTTCGAAAAAGAAAAAAACCTGGCCGGTGTGGCAAAATATATCAACCAGCAATATTTGGCGGGAATATAAACCGCGTAGAGCCGCCACGCATGGCGGCTCCGGTACAGACGCCACGCATTGTGGAGCCGCCATTCATTGTGGAGACGCCATGCATTGTGGAGACGCCATGCATTGTGGAGACGCCATGCATTGTGGAGACGCAATGCATTGCGTCTTTATCATCACCTGTTTTCTTATCACAGCAATCACTTCCTGCACAAATTCAAAAAAGAAAAAAGAAGTACAGGCCGGAACAAATGACACCGTAAGTACATTACAGGTAACTGCACCCACAACCACTGCAGCATCAGACACCCTCGCAGAATGGATCGGTGCATATCAGAAAATGGATGAAAACTATACCGAAGAAAAAGATACGATGGTAATAAACAACTGGTGGAGGCAGAAACTGGTACAGGTGGAGCGCTATGGTAAGCCAGCCAATCTTTTTACAAGCAACGGTGGCGGTCCGCACGGATCGGAATGGAACCCGCTGAATGATCTGTATATAGTGATCACCACCGCACAGCAGGTAACAGGCGAAAATGCCACGCTGGCACTCAACGGCAAACAGGTATCATCGGTAAAAATGATAAAGGTAAAACCCGCATCCAAAACCGGAACCATCTGGTATGGCATCCTTCCTCATGATACCTGGACAAAAGCATTGCGGCCCACCACTAAAGAAGACCTCACCTTTATGTATGGCAAAGAAAAAGCCGATTCGATGGGCAAGCAACATTCGGGTGCACCTGTAACCGAATCCGTGGCTATTACGGTAAAAATTAATGCCCCCGGCAAACAACCAATAATACAGAAAGGAATTTTCCTGGCCGCATTTGGTGAATAGACGTAGAGCCGCCACGCATGGCGGCTCCACGCATGGCGGCTCCACGCATGGCGGCTCCACGCATGGCGGCTCCGGTAGAGACGCCATGCGTGGCGTCTCTACCCTGTATCCCCAAATGACAACAAAACTCCGCCGATATATTTTATTTTCGGGCCGTGTCCGCATCTGAATACGGCACGCCTTACCCATGAAAAAATTATTCGCCGGTAAATACCGTATCCAATCGGCACGCCTGGCCACCTGGAATTATGCAGCCCCCGGATCTTATTTTATCACTATCTGTACAGCCGCCATGCATGGCGGCTCCACGCATGGCGGCTCCGGTAGAGACGCCATGCATGGCGTCTCTACGGCCCGCCCCCATTATTTTGGCGAAATTCCATTGCCGCCTGCCGGTACCATATTGCCGGACCATCTGTCGCCGGTCGGATTAATGCAATTGTCCACCATCGGCCAGGTTGCCCATGATGAATGGTTTAAAACACCTGCCATACGTCCGGATATGAACATTACATTGGGTGAATTTGTGGTAATGCCGGATCATGTTCATGGGATTATTACAATTGGTGGTGGCGCCGGCGGTAGAGACGCCACGCATGGCGTCTCTACGTTCGCACCCCAATCAAAAAACCTGGCATCCATCATCCGCGGATACAAATCGGCGGTAACCACCTTTGCCCGCAAAAACAATATTCCATTCAATTGGCAATCCCGGTTTTATGATCGTATCATCCGCACGGCGGAGGAATATGCCCGTATTTCGGATTATATCCGTGATAATCCCCTGAAATGGTTGATGGATCGTAGAGCCGCCATGCCTGGCGGCTCCTCCGGTACAGCCGCCATGCCTGGCGGCTCCTCCGGTACAGACGCCATGCCTGGCGGCTCCTCCGGTACAGACGCCATGCCTGGCGTCTCTACATAACAGCCGCAATGCATTGCGGCTCTACAAACAAAAAATAATACATTTATATACCAATACACATCAAACAACCCCTTATGCCTCCACCCAATGATAATGTTCCTGATAGGGAAGAATTTGACGATGACGATTTCGAACCCTTAGGTTCTTTTGGGGATGATTTGCACAAGGCGATTGCTTCACCCATCAAACAATTTCTGATCAACTACCTCGGCGAGGCCCTCAATAATGCCGACCCTGAAACCTTCCTGGCTATCGAAGAAGTGATCAAAGAAGATATAAGGGATCAGGCCGAGTCGATACCCGATCTGCTGTACCTCCATCGCACCATACTCGACAGTGATGAATGGGATAAGGCCTTTGATAATTTCAAACCGCCAAAAGATGCCGTCTATCCCTGGCCGGAACTGGAAAGCTGGTACGATCGGCCAGACGGGGAACCGGAAGAAGACGGGTATGAAGATGAAGAAGACGAGGAAGACCCTGAAGAAATGCCGGAAGAAGCAAAAAAGATCATTGACCATGTTGACGATATGCTGGCCCGGCACCTGGATTTCAAAACCTTCCTGAGGGAATGCACCCCCGTCATTATCCGGGAAACAAGATTGTACCTGGAAAAAAATGCTTCGTTCGACCTTGCCATCTTATCCGAAGAAGGATTCCTGGCCGTAGAGACTGCCATTACTCAAATGGCCGAAATACTCGCAGAAAACCTGCACGCCCAGGTGGCTGATCTCTAAGCAACAGATAAACAA
>JAEUVM010000107.1 GCA_016787125.1 Chitinophagaceae bacterium
GGCGAGTATAAAAAGGCCGAGTACAACGACCTGTTCAAAGCAGCGGTAAACGACTCATCGTATACAGTGGCCGGCAATGCATTGGAAGCTTTACAAAAAACAGATGCCCCTGCTGCCTCAGCCCTGGTAAAACAACTGGCCAATACAACCATGAAGGGCAAACTCCGGGAAGTGGTAATGACAGAGATCTTCAAGTCTGGTGATGAGAGTATGGCAGATAAAATTATCGGCGACTTCAGTAAAATGCCAATGAGCCAGGCCAAATTTGAAGCACTCAATGGACTTAACATTTACCTTTCAGCCATCAAGAACATTGAAAAAGTAAAATGGGGCGTGAGTGAAATTGCAAAATTCAGGGAAAGCATTCCAGCTGCCTTCAGGAGCCAGACGGATGGTTATATCAACGACTTTATCCTGAAAGGCATTCTGACGAAAAAGGAAAAAGAAGCCAATGCCGATAAAGACAATGTCGCCCTGCAGGAACTGGTAAAATTCATCAAAGCCAAAATCAGCGGTGAGGAAGAGAAGAAAGGATTCTGATGAGTTGCGTTAAACATATTGACAAAAGAGAAAAGGCCACCGATCGGAGGCCTTTTCTCTTTTATGAGTTTGTTTTATTGCTTACCAGTCGCCACTGGCCCCGCCTCCACCTCCGCTGCCTCCGCCGAAACCGCCGAAGCCTCCGCCTCCACCACCACCAGACCAACCGCCGCCGCCACTGCTTCCGCCGCCGCCTGTCCAGCCGCCAAAACCACCTCTTGATACATACGTTCCCCCGGAACTGGCTCCTCCGGCAAATATGATTATCAGAACAATAATAATAACAATGATTGTCGGAATGGGTAGCGCTTTTTTCTTTTTACTGCCATAGTTGGCCGGCGCTTTATATTCTCCAGCCGCAGCTTTAATGATCGCATCCGTGGCCCGGTCAATGCCTTCGTAATAATTACTGCTTTTAAAATGAGGTTTTATCTCATTGTCAATAATGCTCTTTGCCGTAATATCCGGAATTGCTCCCTCCAGGCCGTAACCTGTTTCGATCCGCACCTTCCTGTCATCCTTGGCCACCAGCAGCACTATACCATTATTCTTGTCCATATTACCCACGCCCCACTGCCGAAGTATTTCCAGTGATACATTCTCAATAGGATTTCCATTAAGGGTCGGAATGATGATAACAGCCACCTGGTTAGAAGTGCTGTCATCATAAGCCACCAGTTTGTGTTCCAGGTTAGCCTTCTCGATCTCGCTGAGGGTATTGGTAAAATCATTTACCAGTTTCGGCGGACTGGGCCGTTTGGGTATCACCTTTTCAATTTGTGCCACAGCACCAATGGAAAGGAGCAGAGAGAATATTAAAAGGAGTTTCTTCATGTAGTTATCTGCCAAAAACTATTTCATCCGGCAGTTCATTTTTATCGGTATCCCTTTCATAAGGAAAATGAGTCTGAAGTGCTTCACCGATCTGTATCACACAATCAGCAATGGCTTTACCATGACTGGCTGTTTTAAAAGTGGTGAGCATTTCGCCCACCACTTTATTCCAATATTCTGTGCCCACTCTTTCGTGTATTCCTTTATCACCATAGACGGCCACCTGGCGGTCTTTTATGGCTACGTACACAAGAGTAGCGTTCCTATGTTCGGTGTTCTCCATTTTCAGCGTATGGAAAATCTCAGCTGCCCTGTCAAGTGCATCCATCCAACTGCAACGGCTCTCCACATACACCCTTACCTCACCACTGGTACGCTGCTCCGCATGGCGGATAGCTTTTACAATAAGACGGCTTTCCTCCTCCGGGAAGAACTGCTTCTTCTTTCTGAAGAATGATAACATCAGGCTTACTTAATATTAAACTGAATGTCGGGATTCTTTTCACTGCCGGCATCGGCCTTATAATAGGCTTTTTCCTTGAAGCCAAACATACCGGCCAGGAGGCTTTTGGGAAATTTCTTCACCTTCAGGTTGTATCCCTCTACCGATTTATTATAATCCTGGCGGGCTACGTTAATCCGGTTTTCAGTACCCTCTATCTGGGTTTGAAAATCCTGGAAAGCCTTAGTGGTCTTAAGGTCAGGATAATTTTCAAAAGATGCGATCAGACGGCTCATTGAACCCTGCAGGTTCGCCTGTGCCTGCTGGAATTTTTCCAATGTGGCAGGATCAGTAATATCCACTGTAATAGATGTGGCTTTTGCCCTTGCTTCCACTACTTCCCTCAAAGTTGATTTTTCAAAATTGGCGGAAGCCTCCACCGTTTTGATCACGCTGCTGTACAGGTCTGTACGACGCTGGTAGTTGGTTTCTACATTACTCCATACTTTTTTTACATTCTGATCAGCAGAAACTAATCCATTGTAGCCACTGCATCCCCAGAAAAACAGAATAAGCACCAGGCCACCAATGACCAATAAGGTTAAATTACGGGTTCCTTTCATTGTAGTAGTTTTTTAATAGAACATAAAAATAGCATTAATAACTATTCTGCTGCCAAATTTCCGGCTGATCTTCCTCCATTACCGGTAAACGATAGCCGGCTGCCGGTAAAAAAAAGACTGATGCCCCGCACCAGCCTTTTTATCTGTCTCACATTAAGCAGTTAGTCGGCCTTGCGGATGCATACATAATGGTACTCATCCACCTTCTGCACACTATAATAGGCCCCGGTGTACCAGTACTTTGAAACAACGGTTGTACCACTGACTTCAGTGGAGGTCCAGATAGTGCCTCTTTCCTCGACATTGAATTTATCCTTAAATGCATAGATGGCATCGCTTTCATCTTTGGATGGCAGGTACCAGTCATCCTTGCCGCCGTTGGTGGCATCACTGCAGAGTTTGGCCGCATAAGGCTTGCCTTCAAACCCGCTGTTATTACCCACCGCTGTAACGATGGCCACCGTATTGGCCGCTCCGTTCGACTCACTCTTTGCTGCATCCAGGGGAATTTCTTCATAGCCACCCCACTTTACTTTTCCATTGGCGGTCATATCAAGCACTTCATACTTTTTTCCATTGTATTCGATCGGAATGATCTTTTGTGCTGCAAGGCTGGTAGTGATAAATGCAGCAACAATAAAAGACAGCAGGATTTTTTTCATACAATAAATTTAGTTTAATAGTATTACAAATATAGTGAACCTGTTTACCCTGCCAGTACCCTTTTCAGGGGAGGCGCATCCGCACTTTTACCCATAAAAAAAGCCCCGAAGCCGGGGCCTGAATGGTACGTTAAATATCTCTTTACGATTGTACTGCCGCAATTCCGGGAAGCACCTTGCCTTCAAAGTACTCCAGCATAGCGCCGCCACCCGTGGATACATAGCTCACTTTATCGGTGTAGCCAAACTGGTTCACTGCCGCTACAGAATCTCCGCCACCCACCAGTGAAAAGGCCCCGTCTTCCGTTGCCTCAGCAATAGCATCAGCCACCACTTTGGTGCCGTGCTGAAATTTGGGCATTTCGAAAACACCCATCGGCCCGTTCCAGAGGATCGTCTTTGCCTTTTTAATTACATTGGAAAACTGGTCGCAGGCGGTGCTGCCGATATCCAGTCCCATCCAGCCATCAGGTATGTTGTTGCTGGGAGCCACAGAGGTTTGCGCATCCGCTGCAAATTTGTCGGCTATCACGGAATCTGACGGAAGGTGAATACACACTCCTTTCTCCTCTGCTTTCTTCATTATCTCTCTTGCTGTATCAAGGCGGTCTTCTTCACAAAGCGATGCACCGGTTTTGCCACCCTGTGCCCGCATAAATGTATAGGCCATGCCGCCGCCTATGATGATATCAGTGGCCCGCTCCATCAGGTTTTCGATGATGAGTATTTTGTCGCTCACTTTGGCACCACCGATGATGGCCACAAATGGGCGTTCTGTTTCATGCAGTACTTTCTCTGCACTTTTCACTTCGCCTTCCATCAGCAAGCCAAACAGTCTTTTTTCTGCGGGAAAGAACTTTGCAATAACAGCCGTGGAAGCATGTGCCCGGTGTGCAGTGCCAAAGGCATCATTTATCCATACATCACCCAGCTTCGACAGTTTCTCTGCAAATTTTTCATCGCCTTTTTCTTCTTCTTTATAAAAACGCAGGTTTTCCAGCAGCAGCACTTCACCGGGCCGAATCATGCCGGCAGTGAGGTAAGCCTGTTCACCGATACAATCATTGGCAAACAATACCGTGGTACCGCCGAGCAGCTTACTGAGGTGTGGCACCAGGTGCTTTAATGAATATTTTTCCGAGGGCCCATCCTTCGGGCGGCCAAGGTGGCTCATTAATATCACCATGCCGCCATCAGCCAGTATTTTTTTAAGGGTAGGAACGGCGGCCCGCATGCGGGTATCGTCGGTTATCTCAAACTTATCATTCAGCGGCACATTAAAGTCAACCCTTACCAGTGCTTTCTGATTGCTGAAATTGTACGAAGCGAAATTTGCCATATGCGTATCGTTTGATGTGGAGTTACTTCACCATCGCCCTTCGTTGCTGTTGCGCTTCCTGGAACAGCAGATGACCTGCCACCGTGGCCATTACTTCTTCGGTTACATCCTTTCCACCTTTCAGGTTGGTGCGAAGAGCTTCCAGGGTGTATTTGGGCCCAAACGGAATACCCCACCAGCCGAAGAATACTGACAGCAGGGTAAAGGGCAGAGACTTGCTCGTTGTGCTTTCCCCTTGCCGTATCATATACACGCCTGAATTTTTCCTGAACGTTATCAGGAGCAACGAAATGGTATAAGAAAAATAAACAAACCGGGCTCCTTTTTCTGCCTCCTGCTGTAGGTCTGCCGCATTCAGCCCTTCAATATTCCTGATCTTCATGTAATGGTATTGAGAAAAAACCGCTGCGGTCAAAAGTCCCGCAGCGGCTGGAAGTGTTTAGAAGATTATTTGCTGATCAGCTTGGCGAAATAGTTCACCGTTCTTACCAGCTGGCTTACATAGCTCATTTCATTATCGTACCAGCTTACGGTTTTTACCAGTTGCTTGTCGCCCACGGTTACCACTTTGGTCTGCGTGGCATCAAACAGGGAACCGTAATGAATGCCGATGATGTCAGAGCTTACGATCTCATCTTCGGTATAGCCAAAGCTTTCATTGCTGGCGGCTTTCATGGCGGCATTTACTTCATCCAGGGTTACTGTTTTACCAAGTATGGAAGTGAGTTCGGTGAGGGAACCGGTAATGGTAGGCACCCGTTGGGCCCCGCCATCCAGTTTGCCTTTCAGTTCAGGCAGTACCAGGCCGATAGCTTTTGCCGCACCGGTACTGTTGGGAACGATATTGGCAGCGGCCGCCCTTGCCCGGCGCAGGTCGCCTTTGGGGTGGGGAGCATCAAGTGTGTTCTGATCGTTGGTATAAGCATGGATGGTGGTCATGATACCGGCCACGATGCCAAAATTATCATTCAATGCCTTGGCCATTGGCGCCAGGCAGTTGGTGGTGCAGGAGGCGCAGGAGATGATGGTTTCACTGCCATCAAGAATGTTGTGGTTTACGTTGAATACCACGGTCTTCAGGTCGCCGGTGGCGGGAGCGGAAATAACCACTCGTTTAGCGCCGGCAGTAAGGTGGGCAGCAGCTTTATCTTTATCGGTAAAAAAGCCGGTGCTTTCAATCACCACATCCACATCATGACTGCCCCAGGGAATTTGAGAAGGGTCTTTTTGTGCATAGATGCGCACGGTATCACCGTTTACAACGATAGAATCATCAGTGGCTTTTACGTCGGCATCAAAACGGCCCTGGGCGCTGTCGTACTTCAACAGGTGGGCCAGTACCTTGGGACTGGTAAGGTCATTTATAGCAACAACATCTATTCCTTCTGTTTTGTAGATCTGGCGGTAAACCAGGCGGCCAATACGGCCAAAACCATTGATAGCTACTTTTACGGTGCTCATAATAGAATTTATTTAATAGTTGAGTTCTTGCTGTCTGCCTTTGCTTCAGCACTGACGGATTCCACCTTTGACGGGGCTTTGGCGGACTCCTCCTTTGCAGTTGCTGCGGCGGACAAGGGTGCGAAGGTAATAAAAGTGGAAGTTTCATACTGTATCAGATTTGGGCAAAATAAGGGTGGCAGTGGCCGGGGATGGATAAAAAGAGGATAAAACTTTTGGCAGGGAATTGTAGCGGGATTATCTTTGCCGCCCTGTTGGCGAACCAGAAAAGGCCCGTTCGTCTAAGGGTTAGGACACCACCCTTTCACGGTGGTGATACGAGTTCGAATCTCGTACGGGCTACAAAACCTCACTGCATAAGTGAGGTTTTTTTATTGGCAGCAGGTGGTGATATGGGTTCCCTGCCTGCGGGACACAGTCAGGCAGGGAATCTCGTACGGGCTACTAAACCTCACTCCATAAGTGAGGTTTTTTTATTTATAAAGTCTCGGGCGAGTTAAGAGGAGACGTTTTTTAAAAAAAGAACTTCAACACAGGGTAACAAAGGAGGTGAGTTGCACAGAGAAATTCATCCGGCAGTCAAACCTCTGTGTTCCTCCATCACTCTCTATCTCTGAGTTGCAAAAATTTCAACACAGGGTAACATAGGAGGTGAGTTCCACTGAGAAATTCATCCGGGAATCAACCCTGTGTTCCTCCGTCACTCTCTATCTGCGTGTTGCAAAAAAAAACACTACCCCACCAAACTATCCGGTGTTACCGGCAGCTTGCGGATTCTTTTTCCCGTGGCATTATACACCGCATTTAAAATGGCCGGCGCCACTCCCACCAGCGCAATTTCACCAAGACCTTTGGCACCGGTAGGACTGATAATTGTATCGGGCTTATTTACGAACAATACATCCATCGGCGGGGCATCTGCATGTACCGGTACATGATAATCCACAAAGTTGGCATTGATATAGCGGCCAAACCTCGGATCCAGCAGGGTTTCTTCTGTCATCGCCATACCAATGCCTCCCACCGCTCCGCCCACCATCTGGCTGCGGGCCGTTTTCTCACTGATGATCTTGCCGGCATCTGCCGTACATACCATGTGCTTTAGCCGGATCACTCCCGTTACGGGGTGAACATGAAGTTTCACAAAATGAACCGAGAAAGAATGTGCTTCATATTTACTGCGCTGATCAAAACCACCCGAACTTTTCGTTACCTGCAGATCGTTCTTACCTGCCTGCTTCAGCAGATCGGTAAACCGGATAGCAACGGATTTATCTTTTATTGAAAACAAAACACCGCTTTCATATACAATTTCTTCCGGCTTTAACCCATTGAAGGATGATACATTAGCAATAACCATTTCCTTCAGTTGCTTCTTTAATTCATCACATACCAGCATTACCGCACTGCCGATGGCTGTTAATGATCCGGAACCTCCCTGCGTGGGACCATTCGGAAAGTCGGTATCGCCCAATTCAAACCGCACCTGCGATGCTTCCAGGCCCATCTGCTCTTTGCCGATCGTTACCATTCCGGTGGAGGTGCCCGGTCCCATATCACTTACCGCACATTGCAACACAAGGTTGCCGTCTGTTTTCAAGATTGCCTTTACGGTGGCAGCACCACGGCCCGCCCAAAACCAACCCACGGCCATCCCATAACCCACCAGCATGCCATCTTCTTTTACAGTACCAGGCACAGCAGGCCGTTTGTCCCAGCCGATCTTTTCCCTGCCCAATGCATAACATTCCTTCAGGTACTTGGTAGTCCATGGCAGTTTACTCTGCGGGTTGACCGTGGTATCGTTGATGATGCGAAGCTGTATAGGGTCAATATTCAATTTATAACTTAGTTCATCCAATGCACACTCCAGTCCAAAGCAGCCGGTGGCCGGTCCCGGACCACGCATCCATATGGGCGTGTTGATATCCAGCGGCAGCATTTTGTAACTGGTGTTCACATTGGGACATTCATACAAAAACTGGGATCCTGTTACAATGGCTTCCCTGAAATCTTCATACTTCGACGTATTACTTACAGCATGGTGCGTGATGCCGGTGAGTTTACCATCTTTTGCAGCACCAATTCCGATCTTCTGCCAGCTCTGCGGACGGTATCCCACAATGGTAAACATCTGCTCCCTGTTCAGCGTTACTTTCACGGGGCGTTTCAGTTTCCTTGCAGCGATCACTGCGGCATATACATG
>JAEUVM010000153.1 GCA_016787125.1 Chitinophagaceae bacterium
ACAGGCCATGTGCGCCACATGCCCGTTGGGTATGGCTTTGCGGATGCGATCTAAAAGGCGGGGCCTGTCGAGTATCTTTTCTGTAAGCGAGCGGGGTGATGAGTCGTAACAGCTAAGCATGGTAAGCCGCCTCAATGCATGATGACGGGTGATACCGGGCAGCAGGTGCAGGTAATAATCCACTATCACCGGGTCAACCGGCGTGCTGGTTACATATACCACATGGGTGCGGGGCATGCGCAACAGCATCAGCAGGCAGAGCAATCTTTCTTCGTAATGAACATGACCGCTCACCTTGGATAGTATCTGCTGATCCAGTGTAAGGGAAGGAATGATGACAATGGTTTTTTCTGCGAGCTTATCCGGAAATACTTTGCGGAACTGGCGGGGAAACTGGTGTTGTATTTTGCGAAACAGCAGCACTTCCTCCATTGATCCCGGAGGCGGACCTGCCTTAGCTGCAGCCGGTGTGGTGGTTTTTTTATCCTGCATGCCCTGAATTTATGCTAAAAAATTAAATCGCATTCTGCTTTTGATCAACAAAGAGAGGAAATTTAATATTGAAGATTCCCGATTGATTATTTTCTTATCAAAAGGAGTTGCATTAACGCCTGGTTGTTTTCCTTTCAGTTGTATAAACTCAAGTCGCTTTGAAGCCGGTCAACGGTCATCGGTCAACTAATAACAGCAAGTATCATGAAATGAGAAGAGCTTTCCGTCAAACTATTATCTATTCACCATTCCCTATTCACCATTCCATAGCGAACCACCAACCGAGTTCCGTTTAGCTCCCGTTACTGAAGCCAGTGTGGTAGCTTCCTGCCTCCAGCGAAGTATGCCGAGGAAGGCCATCACCAGCGCTTCTTTATAATCCACCAGGCTGGCGTCGGGTACTATCGCCTCCACACCGGCTGGTGCCAGTTTTTCACGCAGTCTTTTTACCAAAAAATCATTGTGTGCGCCGCCGCCGGTGCACAACAGTTTTCCTGGTCCGTGATGCAAGGCCGTTACTGCTGCCGGTACCTGCACCGCAATATGTTCTGTCAAAGTAGCCAGTGCATCCGGAATGGTGCAGCCATGTTGTTTTATCAGCGGATAAATAACATCCGTACCAAAGGTATTTGCCAGCGACTTTGGCCATGGTTGTTTATAATACTCCAGTTCATTCAGTTGTGCCAATAAACTTTCCTGCACGATGCCGGCAGCCGCCATCATTCCATCTTTGTCGTACTCCTGTCCGGCATCTGCTGCCAGCATGTTCAGCACCCGGTTGGCCGGACAAATATCAAAAGCAATAAAATCGTTTTCATTACCTGCTGCAGAAGAGATATTGGCAATGCCGCCCAGGTTGAGAAAGTAATCATATCCTGCCAGCAGCATTTTTTCACCCATAGGTACAATAGGAGCACCCTGCCCGCCGAGTGCCACATCCATCGCCCGCAGATCCGTCACCACCGGAAGCCCGGTTGCTGCTGCAATGGCAGCCCCATCACCCAACTGCGCTGTCATCCTTTCCGAAGGCAGGTGAAAGGTGGTGTGGCCATGAGAAGCTACAAGCCCCACCTGGTACTGCAGGTTATTTTCTGCGATAAAACGGTTCACCTGTTCTCCCAGGTAATTACCGTAGGCTGAGTGAAGCAACAGGTAATCCCTCGCCGGCAATTCGGTAGCCGTTATCAACCGGTCATTCCATTCCGGCGGGTAGGGATAGCAGGCCGCTTTGTTTATTTCATAAGTCCATTTACCGCCTTGTTCTTCCAAAATGGCAAACACTATATCCAGCCCGTCAAGCGAACTGCCGCTCATTAACCCGATAGCCCTGTAAATCATATTTACGTTTTAGCGATTTAGCCTTTAGTTTTGCCGCATTGGCTACCACAAATGTGCGGCATAGTTAGCCAATATTCAATCTAAAACATCAAATATTCAGTTTTATGGTCATCAACCTGAGCGAACAGCACTCTCTCGTCAGCACCTGGGTAAGTGAATTGCGCAATGTGCAGGTGCAAACAGACAGGATGCGTTTCCGCCGCAACCTCGAACGTATCGGTGAAGTGGCTGCCTACGAGATCAGCCGCAAACTGGCATATGAGGTAAAGGAAATTCAGACGCCGCTCGGTGTGGCTGAGCATAAGCTGCTGGTGGAGCAACCGGTGCTGGCTACCATCCTGCGGGCAGGACTGCCGCTGCACAACGGGCTGCTGAACTATTTCGACCAGGCCGATAATGCATTCATCTCTGCTTACCGCAAACACAATAAAGACGGCAGCTTTGAGATCAGTCTTGATTATGTCTCTTGCCCCGAACTGGAAAACCGGGTTATCATCATTTCCGATCCTATGCTGGCCACCGGGTCTTCGCTGGTGAAAACGATCCAGTTTCTCCGTGAAGAAGGCCGTCCCAAAGAGATACATATCGTGGCGGCGATAGCCTGCACGGTAGGTATTGAGTATGTAAAAAGAGAAGAACCTTCCGCCACCATCTGGTGTGGTGATATAGATGATGAACTTACTGCGAAGGGGTATATCGTACCGGGGCTGGGTGATGCCGGCGACCTGGCATTTGGAACGAAGGTGCAGATGTAAGGAGTGTTTTCCCGCACAAAGGCCTTCGGCAAAAGAAGCACGCCACTCAGCACATCAGCATATTATCACATCAGCATATTTCCTGGCGTTCTTGTGATGAAGTGTATTTTCCCACAAAGCCACAAAGCAAAAAAATCCGCACCTATCCGCACAATCCGTGTCATCCGCGTTCCTATTCTTCGATGTTTGCGGTGAAATGTATTTCCTCCAAGCCCGGACTATTCACTCCGGAGACCGGATGATTGACCCTACAGCCCCGGTTTTTCAGGAAAAAGCTCCGGTCATTTAAATAAAAGCCGGGGTTAATCAGCCAAAAGCCCGGATCATTCAGGAAATAGCCCGGATTAACCAGCAAAAAGCTCCGGTTTTCTCCCTTTTTGATGATTAACCGGAGCTTTTGGATAAATGCATTTATCCAAAACATACAAGCATTCTCTCTTTTAGGTAATTAACCGGAGCTTTTTGATGATTGTTTCTCTCTTTTTGATCATTGCATTT
>JAEUVM010000162.1 GCA_016787125.1 Chitinophagaceae bacterium
AGGCGTTGCCTTTTTTCCGGATAATCAGCCCGATAGAGGTAACCACGAAGCGGCCGGCCTGCAGGCGGAGGTGTACTTTCTGCTGGTGGGGCATGGTATCTACGTGGAAGTCTTCGGGCAATGCGCCGAGGGAATAGTCCAGTTCCTCCACAAAGTGACCTGCCTGGCGCAGTTCGGCAGCGATCCGCTCTATATCGCGGTGGCGGAAGAAAACGGAGGGGTCGTTGTCCTGTGTTTCATCATTGGAAGAAAGATTGTATTCCGTGGTATGGATGGCCCATCCGCCGGGTTTGATGGTATGGAGCTGGTTGTGCAGGAAGGCGAGTCCTTTTTCGATGGTGCCGAGGTGCTCGAAGGAGCAACTGCTCCAGTTGAAGTCGAAGTTGCGGATATCGGCCGGAATATGGTTCATATCGGCGGGCAGGTATTCCACCCGTTTATCAAAAGTGTCGCGGTCGCAAATGCCATCATAGAAAAGGGAATCGGCGCTGTAGCAAAGCTGGTTGTTATTATCCCATCCCATTTCCTTTCCCTGTTCGGGATAAATGTCGGTGGCGAGTATATCACAGCCGAAGCGGGCCAGCACGGAGGGAATGGGTTCGGTGCCTACGGCAAAGCCAACGCCTCTTTTTCCGGGTTCGATGCAGTTTCTTTCTTTCAGGGCCTGCAGTATCCAGCAGTATTCCCATTGTTTGCGGTGAAAGGAAGGCTGCTGCTTCATGATGCCACACCAGTAATGATACCAGGGCTGCGCAAAATCTTTGGCTTTGCAAAGCTCGGAGCGGCGTTTGCCAAAGTCGGCCACGAGGCTGGTATTCCATTTTATTGCGGTGTCATTTTCAGTCATGGCATTCATTTATAGTAGTGTTTCGTACACCCGGCAGTAGTCGGCGGCTTTTTCTTCCCAGGTAAATTCGTTCCCCCGCTGAATGATCTTTGCTGCGAGGCCGTTGCGCTGGTATTCCTGCATACCCTGTTTGAAAACCTGCTGCATGTGTGCCGGATCAAAGTTGCGGAAATAAAAAGCCACTTCCTGTCCTATTTCAGGAAGGGAAGTTCGGTGAGCAAGAAAGAGCGGTTTGCCAAAAGCCATGGCTTCCACCACAGGAGCGCCGAAACCTTCGGCGAGCGATGGTAATGTAAAAGCGAGGCAATGCTGCAGATACCAGGCTTTATCTTCTTCCGATACCGGGCCGAGTATCTGCAGGCGGTCGGCCACGCCAAGTGCGGCAGCGGTTTCTTTCATGCCGGTGATATAATCCGGTTCATCGAGGCGGCCGGCCACCACCAGTTCGATGGATTCATCTTTCAGCAAGGGAATAAGGGTGTGAAAATTCTTTTTCCGGTTCACATACCCCATGGTAAAAACAAAGGGGCGGGCGGGCAGGTAGGCCACCGGCCGGGCAGGTGGTGTATGAACGTGGTGTGTGCCATTGTGAATGACATGGATGGTTTTGCCGCCGGTTTCCAGGTGATCCGTTACGTCTTTGCGGCAATGATTGGAAATGCATACGATAGCATCCGCCCTTTCCACCAGTTTTTGGGTGTGAAGGAGGCTTTGTCTTCTTTCTTTGGCCGATTTATCCTCGTGGAGGCAGTTCAGGTCGTGGATGGTGAGCAGCACCTTTATCTTTTTATCCGGCATGGGAATGATACGGCCCGACTGGAATGGGGCATGCCACACGGCGCAGTTCCAAAGGAAGGGTTTGAAGAAGCGGTGGTGCCAGCGTTTTTCAATAATACAGCGGGCACGGTGCTCGAAGCTGTTGCGTTCTTCTTTTGGCACATAAAAAGAAAGTAAATCTTTGTTTTCGGCCTGCAGGCGGCGGTTTACATAGTTGCCGAGGTTGAGACAATAGTGATAGAGCCCGGAATGGCGGTACCGCATCAGGTCGCAATCGAGTATGATCTTTCTTCCGGTCATTGTGGATTCATCAGTGCTGTGTGTATTGGTCAACTCCCGGTTGATTTTGTAACCGCAATTTAACTGATGTTACATTCCGGACACCTGCTTTTACTCACCTTTGGAGTAAAGCAAGGCTGGGGGGAACTATTTTATGTGGTATGCCTCCACCGCATGATTTTTGAAACAGGAAACAGTTCATTTAATACCATTTCATGCATAAGATCGTATTTGACTGCGAACGGATGAAGTACCCTGATACGGGGCTTTATCATTATTGTATGAACCTGGGCAAATACCTGGAGAAGAACATCAGCCTGGCGGAAGAGCAGCTTTATTTTTATACGCCGCCCGGCGAGCAGGACTGGTCGTTCAGCCGGGAAAATCATTTTACACAAAGTCCGCTGCATAAGTTCGTGTTGCCGCCGGTTGACCGGTTTGATATCTGGCATGCCACCTACCAGAATACTCATTACATGCCGCTGCTGAACAAACGAATCAAAGTGGTGCTGTCTGTGCATGATCTGAATTTCCTTTATGATGAAAAAAAGACGGCTGCCAAAAAAAGGAAATACCTGGCTTACTTACAAAAGCTGATCAACCGGGCCGATGCCATTGTGTGTATCTCGGCCTTCAGCCGCAAAGATGTGCTGGAACACTGCGACACAGGGAAAAAGCCGGTTTATGTAATACATAACGGCACCAACCTGCTGGAAACCCCCACCCTTACAGCGGCATCCTACAAGCCCCGGAAGCCTTTTCTTTTCTCCATCGGGGTGATGAACAGGAAGAAAAACTTTCATGTACTGCTGCCATTGCTTCAACGCAACACGATGGAACTGGTGATAGCGGGTAAGTACGACGACAGTCATTACCTGTCGCTGCTGCAGGAGCGGTCGAGAGAACTGGGTGTGGCGGATAATGTTCACCTGCTTGGCCCGATCAATGAACATGAAAAATCATGGTACTTCAATCATTGCCGTGCTTTTGCCTTTCCGTCGGTATCAGAAGGATTTGGGCTGCCGGTGGTGGAGGCGATGAGTTGCGGCAAGCCGCTGTTCCTGTCTGACAGAACAGCCCTGCCGGAGATCGGTGGCGATGTATCATTTTACTTCCGAGATTTTCAACCCGAGCACATGGAAGAAGTGTTCCAGGTGGGCATGTCGCGGTATGCCAATGAAGATTTTCAGCGAAAGATAAAAGAACGGGCCCTTGGGTTTAACTGGCACAAGGCTGCCCGGCAATACCTCGATGTGTACCGGTCATTATATTGATAACTTTGCAAGGCATGAAAGTGTACAGAAGATTATTATCATTTGCCCGGCCCTCGCGGTGGTTTGTGATTCCTTTTTCCATATTTACCATACTCACGGTTATCTTCAGCATCTTCCAGTTTGCCCTGATCATTCCGTTGCTGAATGTATTGTTTAACACCAGTCCCGAATCGGATTCGCTGACGGCACCTGCCTTCTCCTTGTCCACTTCATTTCTGCGGGATGCTTTTTATTACCAGGTGTACCGGCTTAAAGCGATGAACCCGGTGTATGCACTGTACTTTATCACTTTCATTATTGTATGTGCTGTACTGCTCACCAACCTGTTTCGCTACCTGGCACAGCGTACGCTGATCAGGGCCCGCACCTTGCTGGTAAAAAGAATACGGGAAGCATTGTTTGAAAAGATCAACCACCTGCACATGGGTTTCTTTACCAAAGAGCATAAGGGCGACCTTATCTCCCGGATGAACTCGGATGTATTTGAGATAGAGGGAGTGTTTGCCAATTCACTGGAAGTGATGTTTAAAGAACCTTCGATGGTGATCGGGTATTTTGTAACCTTATTTGCGATATCACCACAG
>JAEUVM010000188.1 GCA_016787125.1 Chitinophagaceae bacterium
CTCACTCTTTCTGCGCTGGCATTTCTTTCCACGATGCCGCATTTTACACCATCCAGTTCTTCGAATTCATGATTTTTATTCAGTGCCATAACAAACCGGCTTATTTAATCATTTGATAAATGTAATCATACACCCAGCTCAGCATACCGGCAAGCACAATACCGGCACCACAAATGATGAGACCGAGTTTTTCTGCTGGACCTGTCTTTACCGGTGGCAATGGGTTTTCATTTTTATCAATAAACATGGCCCTTACCACCCGCAGATAATAGTACAGGGAAATGATCATGTTCAGCGCAGCAATAGTAATGAACCAGTAAGCTGCTTCTTCACCGGCGGCTGTAAGCAGGAACAGTTTGCCAAAAAAACCAGCCGTTGGCGGAATGCCAGCCAGTGAAAACAGTGCCAGTGCCATGATCCAGGTGAGGAACGGATTGGTTTGGTAAAGTCCTTTATAGTCATCCACATTTTCTTTACCTGTTTGCGAAGCGATCACTGCTGCCACACCAAAGGCGGCAAGGTTGGAAAAGGTGTACACCAGTATGAAATACGCGACTGCTGCAAAACCGGCTGGTCCGCCATTGATCATGGCAGCCAAAATAAAACCCACCTGTGCGATAGATGAATACGCCAGGAATCGCTTGATATTTTGCTGACGCATGGCAAACAGGTTGCCCACCACCATCGTGATAATAGATAGTCCCATCAACAGTATTATCCATGTTTCATACATCGGGCGGAATACATGGTATAATACGATCAGCAGGACAAATGCTATGGCGCCTTTTGATACTACGGAAAGGAACGAAGTGGTGGCAATGGGTGATCCTTCATATACGTCGGCCGTCCAGAGGTGGAATGGCACCACGGATAATTTGAAAGCAAATGCTGCAAACAGGAAGATGAAAGCCAGTACCTGCAGGGCAGAGCCATCAAGCTGTGCAGGTAATGAGGCAAAATTGATCGTACCGGTAGTGCCATAAATGAGTGAAATGCCAAACAGCAGGATACCAGATGAAAAGGCCGAGGAAAGTATCATCTTCATGGCACCTTCAGAAGACCGTTTTTTATCAAGGTCAAAATTGGCCATAGCTGCAACAGGAATACTGGATAATTCAAGTGCCAGGTAAAAGATCAGCAGGTTGCCGGAAGAGATCATCAGGAACATGCCCAGCAGTGCTGAAAGCATCAGCAGGAAAAACTCGGCGAGGTGAGGAGTACGTTTGAGCCAGCCTGCACATACTAATGAGATAAGGTAAACAGCAAGGCTTAGTATATTTTTTAATAAAACTGTTCCCTGCTCCGTGTGGTACATATCTCCGAAAAGGTGACCAGGCTTGTTAAAGAAAAAACCGGCAATGAAATTTACCAGCAACAGTGTTTGTATCAGCGGCAACAGCGCTTCATTCTTCATTCCTTTGCCCACTTTAATGAACAAAAGAAGGAAGATGATGGCGGTGACGGCCATCTCTGCTTTCATTAATATAAATAAGTCGTTCATCCGTTTCTTTATTTTAACTGCCTGTTACCCTGTTCATGATCACTTCGGCTGCCGGGCGAAGCAGGTCGTTCAGCCAGCCGGGTATGATTCCGATGGCGAGAATACCGGCAAGCAGTATGATAGCAGCCAGCCTTTCATTCCAGGCAGCATCTTTTAAGGTGGCAAATTGTTCGTTCTTCAATGGACCCATAGCTGTTTGGCCGATTGCCCGTAATATATATACTGCTGTTACCACGATAGACATCGCGGCTGCAATAGTGGCTACCCGGTGAAAGGTGTCGTTGTTTTCCCATGAACCGACAAAGACGGTCATTTCTGCTACAAAACCACTCAGGCCCGGAAGGCCGAGTGAACACAATCCAACGATGAAGAATACAGTACTGATAAACGGCAATGGCCGCATGAGTCCGCCCATTTCATTTACCTGCCGGGTATGGGTGCGGTCGTAGATCATACCGATGACGGCAAAGAAAAGGGCCGTCATCAGTCCGTGTGATACCATCTGCATAAGTGCGCCGGTGATCGCTGTTTGCGTAAGCATACCGATACCGAGCAGGCTGAAGCCCACATGACTGACGGAGGAATATGCATTGATGTACTTCAGGTCTTTCTGCATCATCGTGGCGAAGGCACCATACAAAATTGCGATAGCTGAAAGTATGATGATGATGTCAGCATATTGTCTGGCCCCTTCCGGAAGCAGGTAAGTGGCTACCCGCAAACATCCATATCCTCCAAGCTTCATTGAAATACCGGCGAGAAACATAGAACCGGCCGTTGGGGCAGATGAGTGACCATCTGGCACCCAGGTATGCAACGGAAACAATGCCGTAAACACGCCAAAGCCGGCAAACAACAGCGGGAAAATGATATGCTGAATATGTGCCGGGATCGTCGTTTTGGAAAGTGTGGTTATATCAAAGCTGTGACCGGCGGTAAAGTAAAGTCCTAAAATGCCGACCAATATCAGTGCAGAACCACCCATGAGCATCAGCGCCAGTTTGTTGGCGGCGTATTCTTTTTTACCACTGCCCCAGATGCCGATCAGTAAGTATTTGGGAATAACAGATACTTCGAGGAAGAAAAATAACACAAACAGGTCAAGTGAAATAAAAAAGCCATAAGCACCCAATGCCAGCAATACCAGCAGGAAATAAAATTCTTTGGTCATCTTCTCAATATTCCACGATACCAGCACACCGGCTATCACCACCAGCGAGGTAAGCATGATCATGGCTACAGAAATACCATCCACGCCGAGGTGGAAGTTAATATTCAGTGCAGAAAATAAAATATGTTTTTGTTCAAACAGCAGTTGCGACGAATTGCCGTTGGCTGTTTCGCTGCGGAAAGCAAAATAAAGAGCAAATGCCAGTGCACCCTGTATAAGGGAACCTGTAAGTGAAACCCATTTCACCTGCTGTTTGTTGCGGCAGAGCAATACCATCAAGGCAGTGAGCAGGGGGGCGATTATGATCAGTAATAGGTTCATTTATTTCTTTTCCTGTTGTACTGTGCTATTTCTTCTTTTAACTCGTTTGCCAGGTCTGTTTCTGATGGCAGGTATAGTTTGTATTTTGAAGCAAATAATCTTTTATTTTCATTGAGTATCGAATACTTAACGATGGTTTCGTTCTTTTCAGCGCAAAGTATTATACCAACTGTCGGGTTGTCTGATGGCTGTTTTATTTCGCTCTCATAATAACGCATATAAAAATCCATCTGGCCGATATCCTGGTGTGTAAGCTTCCCGGTTTTCAGGTCTATCAGTACAAAACATTTAAGCACATAATTATAGAAAACAAGATCAATATAGAAGTCTTCGCCATCGGCATATATCCGCTGTTGCCGCTCTACAAACGAAAACCCTTTTCCCATTTCGAGCAGGAACTGTTGTAGTTTATTCAGCAGCTCGGTTTCCAGCTCTTTTTCATAAAGCACGGCACTGGGTTTCAATTGCAGGAATTCCAGTACATAAGGGTCTTTTACAAAATCAAAGACAGAACGGCTGTCAGTTTTGGCTTTCTTATTCGTTTGAAGCTGTAACTGCTTTCTTTTTTTGGAAGATAAAATCCTTTCATAATAAAATGAATTGATCTGCCTTTCCAGCACCCGGGTGCTCCAGTTGTTGTCGGCCGCCTCGTTCATATAGTAGTGGCGGGCATCTTCTTTTTCTACCTGTATCAGCAGGCGATAGTGTGTCCACGAAAGTTCATGCCTGAGTGTGGCAGTGAATTGGTGCAAAGGATTGTTTAGCGCCAGAGATGACTTTCCGGAATTTGATTTTACAATACTCCTTCCGGATTGGCCACGCAGTGCGTGGCCAATTCCGGATTGTTTTTTCCGGCCTGTCAATTGGCCACGCAGTGCGTGGCCAATTGGGAATATAGAATAAAACTGGCGCATGTACTTAATGTTGCTGATGGTAAATCCTTTTCCAAAATCACGGGTCAGTTTTTCAGATAACTGCGCAATGATTTTTTCACCATAACCGGCCCTGGCCTTACCGCTCAATTCTTCCTGCACTATCCGTTCGCCTATTTTCCAATAGCAAACAACCATTGAAAAATTAACTGAACGAACTGCGTTTTCTCGGGCGTGGATAAGAATGGTTTTTACATCTGCATAAAGGTTTCTCTTTTTAGTTTTCATTTTCGGGTATAGATAAATATAATAGCCAGCAGTATTACTCCTCCCAGAAAATACATGGCATACTGCTGCACTTTTCCTGATTGCATCTTTCGGATACCGGCAGACACTTTTTGCGTGGCATTACCGGTAAGGTTTATCATTCCATCCACAATGTTGCGGTCAAACCAGGCGGCAGGTTTTCCCACCAGGTTGAACAAAACTTTCTTTGTGATAAACAGGTACAATTCGTCTATATAAAATTTATGGTACGCTGATTTGTATAATGTGCCGAAGGCGGCCGATGCTTTGTCAGGACGACTGTTTTGCCTGAAGTAGAATAAAGCTGCCAGCGCTATTCCGGCCAGCCCGATACCCACAGGAAGAATAGAAAACTGCAGGTCAAAATGAGAAGCAAGCGGCTGCCCGTTTGAACTTACGAATTTTCCGAAGGGAATAAAACCGGCAGCGGCTGCACCAAAGGCCAACAGTATCAACGGAAGCATCATAGCAAAGCCACCTTCACGATGCGAATGAGTGTGATGCGAATGATGCGGCTTGCTCCAGAAAATACTGAAGTAAAGACGGAACATATAAAAGGCCGTAAGTCCGGAAGTAATTATGGCAATCCAGTATATAGCCGGGTTGTGATGATGCGCAGCCAGCAGAATTTCTTCCTTACTGAAAAATCCGGCGAATGGAGGCACACCTGCAATAGCCAGGCATGCTACCAGGAAGGTAATATGTGTAATGGGCATGAATTTGCGCAAGCCGCCCATGTCTTTCATTTCATTACTATGTACATAATGTATCACTGCGCCGGCACCAAGGAAGAGCAAGGCTTTGAACAGTGCATGTGTAAACAGATGAAACATGGAGGCGGTATAACCCAAACCGGCTTCACCGCCATAACCGGATACGCCGAGGGCAAAGAGCATGAAGCCGATCTGGCTCATCGTAGAATAAGCCAGCACCCGTTTGATATCTGTTTGTGTACAGGCGATAACGGCCGCAAAGATGGCCGAGATGGCACCCACCCAGCCGATCATCTCCAGTACCGCAGGCACCGTAATGGCGAAAATTGGAAACATCCTTGCCACGAGATACACACCTGCCACCACCATCGTGGCAGCGTGGATCAATGCAGAAACCGGTGTGGGGCCTTCCATAGCATCGGGCAGCCAGATGTGCAATGGGAACATGGCACTTTTTCCGGCACCACCGATAAACACCAATGCGGCACCCCAGGTAAGTGCTGATGCACCAAGGAAAGTATGTGCCACCCCGCTGCTGATACTTGCAGAACCATCTGTGGTAAGGTTGACGATCAGGGTATTGAAATCAAGAGTGCCGCCGGTGTAGGAAAGGATCAGTATACCGATCAGGAAACCAAGGTCGGCGAAGCGGGTTACAATAAAAGCTTTTTTGCAGGCGGCCACTGCACTTGGTTTATTATAATAATACCCGATGAGCAGGAAGGATGACACCCCTACAAGCTCCCAGAAGATATAGATCTGGAAAAGATTGGAGGAAAGCACCAGGCCCAGCATGGAAAAAGTAAACAGTCCGAGGTAAGCATAATAGGTGGCAAATCTTTCTTCACCTTTCATGTAACCAAGGCTGTAAATGTGCACCATCAGCGATACCAGCGTCACCACCACGATCATCATCATCGAAATAGGGTCTACCATGAAACCCATATCAATGGAAAGCGTATCTGAAAACTTCAGCCAGGTGTATGATAAGGCATTGATGCGAGGATAAGAGCCTCCGCTGTATGTGGTGAAATAGCTATAAGCAGTATATATGGCAAAACCAGTGGCTGCCAGCATCAATACTGTGCCGAAGATGCCCGCATATTTGCCGGCATACTTTTTACCAAACAAACCCAGCAACACAAAAGCAGCCAGCGGAAGCAGCGGGATGAAAAGCAGGTATTTTATGTATCCGTATATGTCCATAACGGGTTAATACTTTAATTCTTCAGCATCATTTACATCAATTGACTGATGACTTCTGTACAGGTTGATAATAATGGCAATGGCCACAGCCGCTTCGGCAGCAGCAATAGCAATGATAAACAGGGTAAAAAACAATCCGTCCATCCTGCCGGGCCACAGGTATTTATTAAAAGCAATAAAATTCAGGTTCACACTATTCAGGATCAGTTCAATACTCATCAGCAGGGTGATCAGGTTTCTCCGGGTAAAGAACCCGTACACGCCGATAAAGAAGAGTGCGGCACTGATAAATAATATATGGTACAGTCCTGGCTGCATCAGTTTGTTTTTTCAGTTGGTTGTGCAGTTTGCTCATCGGGTTTCTGCCGCATGGCTATCACGATACATCCCACCATGGCGGCCAGTAATAACATTGAAATCACCTCAAAGGGCAGGGCATAGCCTTCTTCATTCACATTCAGCATTTTCTTGCCAATATTCGCAACAGTGGCTGTTTGTGCCGGCGCATCTGAGGTATAATAAACTTGCTTGTAAACCTGCACCATAGTGAGGGCAAAGCCGCAGAATACCGCCAATGCGGCAAATATTTTCCGGTCAAGCCGCTGCCTTGGCATTTTTTCTCCTGCCTGTTGGGTAAGGAATATGGAGAAGATGATCAGTACCACGATACCACCCACGTACACCACTATCTGCACGGCGGCAATAAACTCATATTCCATCCAGAAATAAATACCGGCCACACCTATCAGTGCAAATAACAGGTAAATGGCAGCACGGAATATCTGCCGGGTGGTGACAGACAGCAGGCCGCAGACCAATGTCATGGCTGCCAGCAAGTAAAATATGATGTCTGATCCGTTCATTACTGTTTCTTCTCTTTACAAATAATCAATCCCGGTTGCTTATTCCACTCCCTCCATGATCTTCGAACCGGGTTTATTCAGAATCTTGGTGAGCTGGTTTCTGTCAAACACACTGTGCTCAAACGTCTGTGCCATCTTTATGGCATCGGATGGGCAGGCCTCAATGCACAGGTTGCACATGGTGCACAGCTCCAGGTGATACACCAGTTTATCTATTGCTTTCTTTTTCTTTCCTTCGGGGGTCAGGTCATTTTTAAAGATCACTTTGATGGTACCGTTGGGGCAGGCCAGTTCGCAGGCCTGGCAGCCGGTGCAGCGGTGCTCATTGTTTTCATCATGCGGCATCACCACCTCACCTTTAAACCGTTCGGGCAGTACCAGTGTGTCGCGGTTGTCGGGGTACTGCTGAGTGATGATCTCTTTGTGATGGGTAAAATAATACAGGGTGCGTTTCATTCCCTTCAGCAGCGAACGAACCGCCGTCCAGACCTCTTTTATGTATTTTATTACAAACATTATAATTACTTCAAATTGTCAGCCACCTGCACCTGAATTGCTGAGCAGCGAACAGAACGATGAAGAGTGCGACGCAACAAAAGCTCAATCAAGGTACTGCAGCTGGGTTCAAAAAATTCATCCCCGTTTTCGCAAGAACTAATTTCAATTTATTCGTCCTTCCCAAGAAGTGAAACTCCCTATTATCTATTCCCCATTCTCCATTCACTCTCAAAAATGCCATCCCAATATTGCCATCGCCGTTACCACCAGCAGGTTGATCATACTGATGGGCAGCAGGTATTTCCATTCCAGGTTGAGCAGTTGGTCAATGCGCAACCGCGGGAATGTCCACCGGAACCACATGATAACAAATATGAGGAAGAACGTTTTTCCAAAAAACCATAGACTCGACGGTATATAATCCATCGCATGGTTAAAGCCCTCCCAGTTGCCGATGTGCAGTGGCATCCAGCCGCCCAGGAACAGCGTGGCGCCAATGGCACACACGATAAATACATTTACATACTCTGCCAGGAAGAAGAGAGCGAACTTCATACCGGAGTATTCTGTATGGAAACCTGCCGTGAGTTCGGATTCTGCTTCGGCCAGGTCAAATGGTGCCCGGTTGGTTTCCGCCGTTACGGCAATGATAAAGGTGATAAAGGCGATCAGCATCGGGATATGTCCTTTGAAGATCCACCAACCATTGCGCTGCGATTCGATTATCTCCGACATCTGCAGGCTGCCGCACATCACCACCACGGCGAGTACGGAAAGACCGGCAGACAATTCATAGCTGACGATCTGTGCACCGCTGCGCATGGCACCCATCAGCGAATACTTATTATTACTGGCCCAGCCGGCCATCAGTATGCTGATGACCATAATCGATGATACGGCAGATACGTAGAGTACGCCGATGTTCAGGTCCCACAACTGGAAATTACTGGCAAAGGCGATCGGTGCCAGCAACAGCATGGCTACGATCATGGCGATGAAAGGCGCCACATTGAACAGTAGTTTATCAGCCCCATCGGGTGTCATACCTTCTTTTACCAGCAGCTTGAGTGTATCAGCCAGTGACTGGAAAATACCTTTTGGTCCTACGCGGTTGGGCCCAAGCCGTATCTGCATCCAGGCCGATACTTTGCGCTCCATGATCACCAGTACCAGGCCGAGCAAGGCGAACAGGCCAATTACGGCCACGCCGGCAATCACCATTTCGATGATCATCGTCCAGGTGGCATTGAAGTGCTCACCCAGCCAGGTGTGAATGTTGTTTGCTATGCCGGAAAAGCTCCACATTGTTATTTAAGATGGAAGATTGTTGATTGAATATTTAAAACTTCATTTCGCAATCTTTAGTCTTTTACTTTTTTATTTTATTTGCCATCTGTATTGCTACTATCATCGTCCCTTGCGCCTGTCCCGTCATATGCGGGGTCGCACACTTCATCGTCCGGTAATGCTATTCAGCAATACTATCGCCACCCCGGTTTCTCTTAGATATTTCCTTATGCCTATTTCAATTACAGCGACTTTATGTCAATCTTTAATCGTCAATCTTCTATCATCTTACCTGTCAATATCCGGTATCACCAAATCAAGTGTTCCCATCATGGCCACCAGGTCGCCGATCTTGCTGCCACGGGCAATATGATCGAGTACCGACAGGTTAGAAAATCCCGGCGAGCGGAATTTGATCCTGTAGGGTGTGGTACCGCCTTCACTTACTATATATACACCGAGTTCGCCGCGGGCTGTTTCCACTCTTGTATAAAATTCTCCTTTGGGCAATTTCAGCACCGCTTTTGTTTTGGCCTGGAAATCACCTTCGGGAATATTATCAATTAATTGCTCCACGATGCGTATGGATTGCTGCATTTCCCTGATGCGCACCATGTAACGGGCAAAAGAATCGCAGCCGGTTTCAAGCACTTCGTCAAACTCCAGTTTGTTGTATATTTCGTACGGGTACAATTTGCGTATATCGCTGCTCACGCCGCTGCCTCTTGCTGTAGGGCCGGAGCAACCATAAGAGATGGCATCTTCCGCTTTCAGCACGCCGATGTTTTTCATCCGGTTTTGAAAGATGATATTACCGGTAACCAGTTCGTCGTACTCGTGTATTTTCCTTTTATAAAGTTGTAAGAAATCTTTTACCCGCTGCTGGAAGTTGGGATGCAGGTCGTGCATCACGCCACCGGGTACCATATAGTTCATGGTCAGTCTGGCGCCGCAGGTTTCTTCCATAATATCGTTGATGCTTTCTCTTTCCCTGAAAGCATGGAAGAAGGGAGTGAATGCGCCAAGGTCCATCGCCATGGCTCCCCACCAGAGTTCATGTGAGGCGATGCGGGTAAGTTCATCCATCAGCACACGTATCACCTGTGCACGGGGCGGTACTTCCACCTGTAATCCTTTTTCCACACACATTGCGCAGGCATGGTTGTTAATATGCGCAGAGAGATAATCCATCCGGCTGGTAACATAGATGAACTGCCGGTAGGAGAGACTTTCGCACATCTTTTCGATAGAGCGGTGAATGTAGCCGAGGTGCGGCTCCACTTTTTTGATCGTTTCACCATTAAGGGTGATCACCAGGTGCAGCACACCATGAGTGGCCGGGTGCTGGGGCCCCACATTGATCACCATGTCGCCTTCACCGGCGGTTGCCAAATCCTGTATGACTTCTGTTTCCCTGTACACTTTTATAGCTTGATCATATTAATCGGGTCTTCAAAATCTTTCCGCAAAGGATTTTTGCCTTCCCATCCATCGGGCAATATCAGCAGCCGCAGGTCGGGATGGTGTAAGAAATTCACGCCAAACAACTCGTATACTTCTCTTTCATGAAATTCGGCCGTACGCCAAATATGTGATACTGTTTCCACTTCCGGTTTTGCAGCATCCAGCTTCACCTTCACCACCATATTATGCCGGAAGCTGGTGGAAGATAAATGATACACCATGGTAAGGTGTGTTTTGAAATCAATACAGGTAAGGCAGAATAAATAATCCATCAGCAGGGAGGGATCATTCCTGAGCTGGTGCATGAACGGAAGAAAAGCTGCCGGGGTTGTATTGGCAGTGATCCACTCGCCATCTTCCAGGATAGCTTCGGGCAGCAGTTCGGTTAGTTTTATTTTCAGTTCTTCGTTCGTCATTTGGTTTCGGCTCCTGAACTTCTTATCTGTTCCCTGGTCAGTCCGGCTTTTATTTTTTGCTGCAATGTGATGAGTGAATGCAGCAATGCTTCAGGACGTGGCGGGCAGCCGGCCACATACACATCCACCGGTATCACATGATCGGCGCCTTTTACCACGGAATAAGTGTTATAGAAAAACGGGCCGCCGCTGATAGCGCAGGCGCCCATGGCAATTACATATTTGGGGTCGGCCATCTGGTCGTATAATCGTTTCAGCACAGGGGCCATTTTATTCACGATCGTACCAGCAATAATAATCACATCGGCCTGCCGGGGTGTGGCACGGGCCACTTCAAAACCAAAGCGGGAAAAATCATATTTGGCACCGGCAGTGGCCATCATTTCAATACCGCAGCAACTGGTGGCGAAAGTGAGCGGCCACAGCGAGTTGGCACGGGCCCAGTTGATCACATCATCCAGTTTGCTCAGCACAATGCCGCCTCCCGGCAGATCATGTACCTGGCCGGGGAATGTATCTTGTATCTTTTTTTGATCGGTCAACTTGTAATAACTGTTATCGGTTTACGGTCACTTATCACCTGGCTGTTACATCCACTTCAGCGCTCCTTTTTTATGTGCATACAGGAAGCCCATAAAAAGGATAAAGAAGAAGACCACAATTTCCACCAGCGCTATCCAGCCCATGCTTTTGGCCACCACTGCCCAGGGATACAGAAAGACCAGTTCCACATCAAATACCAGGAAGATGAGGGCAAAGAGATAGTAGCCCACATTCAGCTGTGTCCAGGTTTTGCCTTTGGTGGGAATACCACACTCATACGGCTCACCTTTTTGCTTATTGGTGGTGGCTTTCAGTAAAACTTTTGAAATAAGAATAGCGATGCCTGAGAAGGCAACGGCAGCAATGATCAGTACAATAAGCGAGGACGCTCCCATGCGCAAATTGATTTGCACGAATATAGCAACTATGCGTTAAAACCGAACATGACAGTTATCAACGAATGAATTGCTGCCGGTCAGGAAAAAATAATTGATGCCGGGTATAAGATCATCCATACAATTCGAGGTGTATGTCTTTGTTGGTGTAGCCCATTTCAAGAATTCTTTTCTTTGCTTCATCCACCATATGTTTCCAGCCGCAGAGTAAAAAACGGGCCGGCTGCCTGTCATGGCAAAGCGATTCATATACCGGGTGCACATAGCCATGCTGGCCCTCCCAATGTTCTCTTGATAAGGTGGGATGATAGTGAAAGCCCTGAAGCTGCTCCTCCAGTTTTTTCAGTTCATCATAATAAAGCAGGTCTTCCTTTTTGCGGCAGCCAAATACGAGATGTATGTTGTGGATGGGCCGGTTGTGCAGCTTCAGGTATTGAACCATACTTCTGAACGGGGCAATACCTGTACCGGTACAAATAAGAAAAATATCTTCAGTAATGGTATCGGGCAAAGTGAATACACCCTGTGCTCCCCGCAGGCTGAGTTCGTCGCCTTCCCTTACTTCATTAAACAGGTAATTGGTGCCGGCGCCGCCCTGCGCCAGTACGATCAGCAGTTCAAACACATTGGTGCCATCGGGCCAGGAAGCAATGGAATAGCTGCGCCACCGTTTGTTGGGTTTTTCATGTATGGGCAGGTCAAGCGTTACAAACTGGCCGGGTTTGAAGTCAAATTGCTCCAGTTCGGGTACCTGTATCCAGAACCTTTTGGTGTTATGGGTATAATCTTCTATCCGTGTTACTATTCCTTTTCGCCAGGGTTGAAGGGCCATTACTGCTGCTTTGGGATAAAGGTATTAACTGGCCGGTCTCTTCTTTTCTTAAAACGGGAATTTATTCGCTTCCCTGTTTCCCGGATAAATTATCTTTGCGCCGCACATGGGTGTTCAGGATCTGCTGGAATTGTATCAAAACAACCCCCGCCTTTTTCAACTGGCGGACAGGCTTTCTTTTGCCCCATCTTCTTCTCCGGCCCGTATCCATTTGCAACACCTGCATGGCAGCGCCTCCCAGTTTGTTGCCGCAGCGGCATTACTTCATCCGGCGCTGGCTCAGCAGAATCACCTTATTATAATAAATGATGCTGAGGAAGCTGCCTATTTTCACAATACACTGGAGAACCTGACCGGGGCACTCGATATTTTCTATTTCCCTTCTTCCTTTAAAAACAGGAAGAACTTTGAACTGCTCAACTCTTCCCATGTCATGCTTCGTACGGAGGCGCTGACCAAACTCGCATCCGGCGGTAATAAGAAAGTGCTTATCACCAGCCCGGATGCCCTGCTGGAGAAAGTGGTGTTGCCTGCTGCACTATCGTCCAACATCATCCATATCAAACAAGGTGATACATTGGATACCGGTGCCTTGCTGCTCAAGCTCGCTGATTTTGGTTTTGAACGAACCGACTTTGTATATGAACCCGGCCAGTTTGCCATCCGTGGTGGTATCCTCGATATTTATTCTTATGGGAATGAGAAACCTTACCGGGTGGAATTGTTTGGCCATGAAGTGGATTCCATCCGCATCGTGGATCCTGAAACGCAATTGAGCGAACGCAAGCTGTTGCAGGTAAGTATCATTCCCAATGTGGATACACAGTTTAGCAGCGATACCCGCATTCCGCTGCTGGATTTTTTACCTGAGAATACGATCGTCTGGATACAGGATTATGGTTTATGTAAAGAACGGCTGGATGATGCCGGCGAAGAACTTGATGCGTTTCTCCGTCTGCTGGAAGAAAGACCTGCCGGTGCCCGCTATACAGAAGAGCAGGATGAAAAACTGGTAAAGAAAACGGTGAACCCTGCCGACTTTATTTCAGCATCCGATTGGGAGCAGCAATTGCAGCAGCGGCACCTGGTGAGTTTCGGTTACAGTAATACATTGCCCGGAGGAGCTTCGCTGGAGATCAGCTTTTCAACAAAAGAACAACCTGCTTTCAACCGGCAGTTTGACCTGCTGATAAAAGACCTGAAAGATCACGAGGCAAAGAATTACCAGTTGTTCATGTTTGCAGAGAACCCCAAACAACTGGAACGGCTGCAAACCATTTTTGATGAATTGCCCGATGGTAAACGTGGTGGTAAAACGGAAGTGGTGTTTAATCCCATTCCTGTTTCCATTCATGAAGGCTTTATTGATGATGACCTGAAGGTCGTTTGCTATACCGACCACCAGGTGTTTCAACGCTATCATAAGTATAAAGTAAAACAGGCGTACAACAAGAACAAAGCCCTCACCCTTCGTACCCTGCGGGAGTTGCAGCCGGGAGATTTTGTAACCCATATAGATCATGGCGTGGGAGTATTCAGCGGGCTGCAAAAGCTGGAAGTGAATGGCCGCCTGCAGGAAGCAGTGCGGTTGATTTACCGCGACTCCGATATTTTATACGTCAACATCAACAGCCTGCACAAAATAGCCAAGTACACCGGTAAGGACGGCAGCGTACCGAAAGTAAACAAGCTGGGCAGCGATGTATGGAATAAGCTGAAAGAAAAGACCAAGAGCAAGGTAAAAGAGATCGCCTTTGACCTGATAAAATTGTATGCCAAACGAAAGGCACAGCAGGGCTTTCAGCATACACCGGATAATTATATGCAAACCGAGCTGGAGGCTTCCTTTATATATGAAGACACACCCGACCAGGGTAAAGCCACGGCGGATGTAAAGAAAGATATGGAATCACCTTCGCCGATGGACCGGTTGGTTTGCGGCGATGTGGGTTTTGGTAAAACAGAAGTGGCCATCCGGGCCGCATTTAAAACCTGTGTGGATGGAAAACAGGCCGCTATTCTTGTGCCCACCACCATCCTTGCCTTTCAGCATTATAAAACTTTCAGCGACCGACTGAAGGATTTTCCGGTTACGGTGGATTATATCAATCGTTTCAAATCAGCCAAAGAAAAAAAAGAGACGCTGAAGAAACTCGAAGAAGGCAAAGTTGATATCATCATCGGTACACATGGCCTGCTGGGCAAAGAAGTAAAGTTTAAAGACCTGGGCCTGCTGGTGGTGGATGAAGAGCAGAAGTTTGGCGTAGGCCATAAAGAGAAAATAAAAACACTGCGCACGGCAGTTGATTGTCTTACACTCACCGCCACACCGATACCGAGAACCTTACAGTTTTCCCTTATGGGCGCCCGTGACCTGAGCATCATCAATACACCGCCGTCCAACCGGCAGCCGATACAGACAGAGGTGCAGGTGTATAATGAAGATTTTATCCGTGATGCTGTTTATTATGAAACAGAACGCGGAGGACAGGTATTCTTTATTTACAACCGTATTGCAGGGCTGGCAGAAATGGCTGCTATCATTCAATCGCTTTGTCCTGACCTGAGTATTGGTTATGCCCACGGGCAAATGGAAGGACATAAACTGGAAGAAAAGATACTCGACTTTATAGACCGGCGATATGATGTGCTGGTATGCACCAACATTGTAGAAAGCGGCGTGGACATTCCGAACGTGAATACCATCATTGTAAATAATGCGCACCAGTTTGGCCTCAGCGACCTGCACCAGCTCAGGGGCCGGGTGGGAAGAAGCAATAAGAAAGCATTTTGTTACCTGCTGGCACCACCGATGAACACCCTGCCGGATGATTCAAGAAAGAGATTGCAAACACTGGAGCAGCACAGTGAATTGGGCAGCGGTTTCCAGATAGCCATGCGTGACCTTGACATCCGTGGTGCCGGTAATATGCTTGGCGGAGAACAGAGCGGCTTTATGGCCGAGATCGGTTTTGAGATGTACCAGAAAATACTGGATGAAGCGATCAAAGAACTCAAGCGAAGCGAGTTTAAAGAATTGTTCAAAGAGGAAATTGCCCGGCAGGATGATTATGTGCAGGATTGCACTATTGATACCGACCTGGAGATACTGATACCCGATGATTACGTGGAAAGCATTACTGAACGATTGTCGCTTTACCAGCGCCTGGATAATTCAGAGTCGGAAGAAGATCTCGAAGCCATGCACAAAGAACTGCACGACCGCTTCGGGCCGGTGCCGCAGGAAGTGGACGACCTGTTTATTACGGTACGCTGCCGCAAGCTGGCGGTGGAACTTGGCTTTGAAAAAATGAGCCTGAAAGAAAACATCCTGCGTTGCTTTTTTATCAACAGGCCCGACTCGCCGTATTTTGAATCAGGTGTATTTCAGCGGATCATTCAGTTTTTACAAACAGAAACCAATAAAGGAAAGCTGAAGCAAACGGGTAAACTGTTTTTGCTGGTAGCCACTGACATCAATTCAATGGAAGACATGCACCGCTTCCTTCACCTGATGCACCGGTATGTGTTGCCAGAAAGTATGGTGCCGCAGCAAACGGCTTAACACAGGCCGGAATTGCCCTCAGCAGGCATCTGTACGCCTGTTATTTCCGTTAATGCTTTGCGGGCCACAGCGCCTTCCTTTTATCAGCTAATTATAGTATTTTTAATACTCAAATATTGTAATGAGATCCAATCCAATTCCCTTGATAGCTGCGGCTTTGCTGCTTTCCTTTTCTGCTTTTTCGCAGGATGCCAACCGCTACACCCTGCTGCTGAAAAGCGGCACTGTTGTCCCAACCGAAAATATTACTGCTGAGAAGTTAGCTGACCTCAACAACCGCATTTCCCGCAATGGTTCCTCAACACTCGCTATTATCCAGTTCAGGGAGTTGCCGGCTACGGCACAAAAACAACAACTGGAACAAGCTGGTATCCTGCTGCTTGATTATATTCCCAATAATGCTTACCTGGCCAGTATAAGCGGTACAATGGATGCCGGTATGCTGGAAGCCATGCAGGTGCGTTCGCTTTCAGCACTTACTGCCTCTCAAAAAATGCTGCCTTCAATGGCTGCAGGTATATTGCCGTCACATGCCGTGAAAATACCCGGTACGGCTGATGTATGGGTAAGTTTTGCCAAAACCTTCAGCAGCGATTTTGTTGAAAGCGAATTGCGCAAAAAGAATTTTGATATTCTCACTTCTCCTTTTAAAGCACAACAGATACTTTCCCTTCGGGTAAGCAGCCAACGGCTGATGGAACTGGCAGCAATGCCTTTCGTCACGTTTGTAGAGGCGGCACCCGGTGAAGATCAGTTGCTCAATACTTACAGCCGTACAAGTTCCCGCTCCAATGTGCTGAATAAATTGGCCGGTGCCGGAGGAAGGAACCTGCTGGGTGAAGGCGTGGTGATCGGTGTGGGTGATAATGCCGATCCGCTGCATGTGGATTTTACCGGAAGGAAGATCAGCCGTGCGGCCATACAACCTAACTATCATGGTACACATGTGCATGGTACTGCCGGTGGTGCCGGTATCTGGAAGGAATTATACACTGGTCATGCGCCTAAAGCCACCCTGCTGAGCCAGGCTTTTTCGGGAGTGTGGGTCAATGCAGCCGCTTATTATGCCGACCATCGCATGGTGATCACCAATAACTCTTACGGCAGCATTATCGGTGATTGCAACTACTCCGGTTTTTATGATGTGTATTCAAGGGTGCTGGATGCGCAGGCAATCAGTTTGCCCAAACTGATCAACACCTTTGCTGCCGGTAACAGTGGTATTGGTTTTCCACTTAATTGCAGCCCGTTTCCCGCAGGCTATAAATCTGTATTGGGCGGCTACCAGGCGGCGAAGAATGTGCTGACCGTTGGCAATACATACGCCGATGGTGTGATCTTTCCGCAATCAAGCCGCGGCCCGGTGAAAGATGGAAGAATAAAACCTGAGATAGTGACACAGGGCGCCTTTGTTACTTCCTGCGCTGTGGCCACTGATTATGCGGAGAACACCGGCACCAGTATGGCCAACCCGGCATTGGCTGGTGGCCTTGCTTTATTATATGAACGCTACCGGCAACTGTTTGGCGCCGGTACCGATCCCGATAACGGCCTGATGAAGGCGCTGGTTTGTAATACCGCTACTGATAAAGGCAATCCCGGTCCAGACTACATATATGGTTTTGGCTGGCTGAATGTACTGCGGGCAGTGGAAGCACTGGAAGCAAACAATTATGTGCAGGGATCTGTTGCCACTGCTGGGGATAATACTTTTGATATAACTGTACCGGCCAATACGGCACAACTGAAAGTGATGTTGTATTGGAATGACCCGGCCGCAGCTGCGGTTTCATCAAAGGCACTGGTAAATGATCTTGACCTCCGCCTCACCACCACGGCTCCTGCCACTTACCTGCCGCTGGTGCTGGATTCATCATCTGCAGGTGTAAGCAATAATGCAGCGCCCGGTGTGGATGTGATGAATAATATAGAGCAGGTGGTGATTGATAATCCCACCGGCACCTACACTGTGCATGTGGCAGGGAGCGCCGTGCCAGTAAGTTCTCCTCAACCTTATTACGTAGTGTATGATGTTGTTCCGGTGTCCACCACCCTCACCTATCCAGCCGGTGGTGAAAAGGTACTGGCAGGTGATGTGGTGATACTCAGTTGGGATTCATGGGGTGGAAGCGCAGAGAATTTCACACTGGAGTTTTCATCGGATAATGGCGCCACCTGGAATCCGCCGATCACCACCACCGTTCCGGCCGGGCAACGCTTCTATGTCTGGAATATTCCCAATGTGGTAACCAACCAGGCCCGTGTACGCATTACGAAGAACAATACAGCACAGGTAAGCACGAGCGATGCGTTTACCATATTAGGTTCACCAACTTTGACCCTCTCTGCCACACAATGCGAAGGATATGTATCGGTCGACTGGACAGCAGTAACCGGTGCCACCGGCTATGAAGTGATGATGCTTCAGGGTACAGAGATGGTTACCGTGGCAACGGTTTCCAACGCTACTTTTACGTATGCTATCGGAGGCTTGTCTGTAGATTCCACTTACTGGGTTTCTGTGAGGGCATTAAATGGCGCCTTCAGCGGGCGAAGAGGAACGGCAGTGTTCCGTCAGCCCAACAGCGGCACCTGTACCGGTTCTCTTTCTGATAATGATCTGAAACTGGAAAGCATTGTTTCACCGGCATCATCCGGCCGCCTCTTTACTTCTACTGCATTGGGCGCTGCTGTTACGGTAACAGTGAGAATTAAAAACCTGGACGACCAGCCGTCCACCGGGAATATTGATGTCAGCTATTCCATTAATGGCATACTTCAGCAAACACAAACCATTTCACCCAATATTGCCGCGGGTGCCACCTACGATCATTCTTTTTCTGTAACAGCCAACTTGTCGGGCGTCAACACTTATATTATTAAAGCCAGTGTAACAAAAGCGGGTGATGCCATTGTGGCAAATGATACGCTGACCAAGACATTTAAACAACTCGATAATCAACCCGTGTCACTTCCCTTTACCGATAACTTTGATGCGGCGCCGGTACAAACAGTACAGGTGGCACAAATGGGGCTGCAGGGGCTCGACCGCTATGATTTTACCAACAGCACCACGCTGGGCCGTGTCCGCACTTTCATTAATACAGGCATAGCTTATTCCGGCAACAGGGCGCTGACATTAGATGCCGAACGCTATATCAGCACCGGTAATATTGATACACTTGCCGGTACTTATAATATCGACTTCACCGGTTATAACCCGGCTACGGATGAAATTCGTCTCGACTTCAGGTATAAAAACCACGGACAGACAACACATGCCGCCAATAAAGTGTGGGTAAGGGGCAGCGATGCCGACTCATGGAAAGAAGCCTTTGATCTTTTTACCAATCAAAACCCGGTGGATGGATCATTCAAACGTTCATCCAGTATAGAAGTAAGCGACCTGCTGGCTGCCGCACCGGTACAGCTTTTTACCACCAGCTTCCAGGTACGCTGGGGCCAGTATGGTATTCACCAGGCGGCGGATAATTTCAGCGGGGCCGGTTATACATTCGATGATGTAAGGCTTTATAAGGTGACGGATGATCTTCAACTCATCAGTATTGATGCTCCCGGCAAAAACTCCTGTGGCCTTACTGCCAACACTGCTGTCACCATCACGGTGCGAAACAGCAGTAATTCAACTCTCAACGCCGTACCGGTACGCTACCGGGTAAATGGTGGTGGTTGGGTAAATGAATCCATTCCCACGATTGCGGCCAATACTGCTGTGCCATATACGTTTGCCACCGGCGCCAATATGTCTGCATTGGGCAGCTACCTGCTGGAAACAGAAGTGGATTATGCCACAGACAGTTTCAACGATAATGATACCATGAGCCTGTTGCTCGTCAATGCACCAGTGATCAATACCTTCCCGCACCTGGAAGATTTTGAACTGAATGATGGTTACTGGTACAGTGGTGGCAAGAACAGTTCATGGGAATACGGCACACCAGTATCTGTAAAACTCAGGCGGGCAGCCAGCGGAAGCAAGGCCTGGAAAACAAGGCTCAATGGTACGTACAATGATGATGAGCTTTCGTATCTCTATTCACCCTGTTATGATGTATCCGCTTTGACAAATCCCACATTGAGCTTCAGTCTTTCCTTCGACCTCGAAGATTGCGGCTCCACCCTTTGCGATGGCGCCTATATGGAATATTCACTTGGTGGTATTACCTGGAGCCGTCTTGGTGGCAATGGCCAGGGCACCAACTGGTATAATAAAACCTATATCGGCAACCACCTATGGAGCAATGAAACATACAGCCGCTGGCATGTGGCTACTATTCCGCTGAGTGTGACGGGCGTACCATTTAACCTGATGACCAAACTCCGCTTCCGCTTTGTGATGACCTCGGACCCCGGTGTAAATAAAGACGGCATCGCTATTGATGATATTCATGTGTATGATAATACGGCCGGCATTTATGATGGCGTTACCATGCCTTCGCCCGTAACACAAACGATCAATACCGGCACCAATAACTGGGTGAACTTCCTCGAAGGCGGCAAGTTGGTGGCCTCCATTCATCCCGGCGGGCAGGAAATGGGGCTTACCGCTGTGCAGGCTTTTATCAATACAGGCGGTGTACGCAATGTAAGTAACCAGTATTACCACGACAGAAATATTACCATACAACCCGGTGCCACCTTCCTGAACCTTGCTGATTCCGTATGGGTGCGCTTCTACTTCCTCGATACAGAAACAGAAGCGCTGATCAATGCCACCGGATGCGCCACCTGTTATAAACCAGCGATGGCCTATGAACTGGGTGTATCAAAATACAGCGACCCGAACGATGCTTTTGAAAACGGCACCATAACAGATAATAACCAGGGCACCTGGACATTTGTTAATTCAGGCAAAGCCAGGAAGGTGCCATTTGATAAAGGCTACTATGCCGAATTCAAGGTGAATAATTTCTCTGAGTTCTGGCTGAACAATGGCGGCTTTGATAACAATCACCCGCTGCCGCTGGAACTGATTGGTTTTACCGCTAAACGCAAAACAGGCAGCACCGATGTGCTGGTACAATGGCAAACGGCTTCCGAAACAGGTATCAGCCGCTATGAAATAGAAGTGGCAAAAGGTAATGATGCCTACCGGCAAAACCGCTTTACCCGGCTTGGTGAAGTGGCAAGCCAGGGCAATTCGACTTCCGAACAGCGATATACTTTTATTGATGCAGAAACAGGCAAGGCAGGAGTGAGGTATTACCGCCTGCGCATTGTGGAACTTGACGGTACGATCAGCTATTCTGCTATCCGGCCGGTGGCCTTCAGTGATGAGATCACCTGGCAGATAAACCCGAATCCATCCACGGGAATATTCAACCTGCTGTACCAGGCCGCCGAGGGTGAAGCTGTGGTGGCAGGCATTTACGATGCTTCCGGAAGAAAAGTGAAAGAGATTACCGTCACATCAGGAGGCTTTGTACAAAAACTTTCTATTGATCTGTCGGGCGCCGCTTATCCTGCCGGGCTTTACCTGCTCGATGTAAGGGCGGGGGAGAAGCGGAGCAGTTTCCGGTTGGTGAAGCAGTAGTTTTTTTTTGATATATCTATGCCGGATACGTTTTCTTTACCAACGAGAAAGGGGTTTTTGCAGTGTTGCACCAGACTGTATATGTCAATAACAATCAGCCATTTTCTTTGTGGCAAGTACATAACAATTATTTCAATTATTTGCAGTGGAAGAAAGAAAACCATAAAGGCCGCACTTTTCCGGATCTGAATGTTTCTGCCTGCTTACGGGAACCGGAACAGAATGCACGGCCGGACACTCTTTATTTGACCGGCAATCAACAAAATGATGCTTTGAACCGGACTGATGTCTAAGGATTTTTTCCCTGAAAATGTACCTGTTTCAAATTTATTTCTATTCTGGTAAAACGGTGGGGTAGGGGAGGGGCTGGAATACCGGGAAAAAAGCGATATTTTCGAAAGATGAACGAAGAATAAACGAAAGATGAACGAAGGATGAACGAAATATAACGTCTGTTACCACGGAGTTGCTACGGGGTTACTACGGAGTTACCACGGGGTTGCCCTTTGTGAACTATACCTTTAAACTATCTTTTTATGGCTATTACAAAACAAGAATTGCTGCTGCGGGGCCTCCGCGGGGCCATTGGTAAGGAAGTGGTGATCAAACAGTATTCGTATGGTACTGTGGTGACGGCATTTCCCGTGAAGCCTTTGCGGAAACGCAAGCCATCTCCTATCCAATCGATACGGCAGGGTGTATTTAAAGAAGCGGTGAAGTATGCAAAATCCATAGTGCATGACCAGAAGAAGAAAGCTGCCTATGCGAAGAAACTGAAAAAAGGGCAGCAGGTGTATCATGCTGCCATCAGGGAGTATATGGGGAAGCATTTGAAGGTGGGAGGAAAGGGTTGATATTTGGGGAAAGAGTTGACGGTTGACGGATGACCGTTGACGGGGTCTGCCTGCGGCAGGTGGGGTAATACAATTTCGCACGGAGGGGAAGGAGGGAAAGAGGGGTTGCCCACGGAGGGACAAAGAAATTTTCTCGCGGAGGCGCAGCGGCGCAGGAAGAGGGTTGACGGTTGATGGATGACCGTTGACGGGGTTGAGGGTGGCAGTGTTCTGAAAGGAGGCGGAAGGTTTTGAGGGGAGCTGCAGGAAGGATAGATGTTTCAGATTTAATATTTTGGAAAGTCAATACAGATTGCCGGGTTATTCTTTTACAATTTTTTTATTTTTTATCCAACCCTTTTTGTCCGTTTGCCAGTTAATACTATAAGAGGCGGGTTTAAAAGGATCTTGTTGAAAAAATACCATAAATATGGTATGCGGTAATTGGAAACAATTACGTTATTTTGAGGTATTACCATCGTCCGCCATACACACACTACTCTCTAAAGGACGATTTCCATTGAGCATGAAAAAAGATTGAGGAAGCCCCTCCTAACTTCCCCTGGGTGGGAGGGATGGACTCCGTTATTGGTGGCGTTGCTACTGATGGCGGGGGCGGGTGAACGAAATATTGAGAATGTATTACGGCAATGAGGCTGTAATAAAATGTGTAAACCGAGCCAGATGTTATTGAAGAGTATAACCATGCTAATGTTACTGTGTTGCTGTGCAGTGGTATCTGCGCAGCAAACTAATACCGTTCGCCGTGACGGCACTACAGCCATTGACGCTCTGCCCGAAAAATACCTCACCACTATTTCTTCCAAAGCAGAACTGTATTATTCGCGACTGACAGATAAAACAGAAAAGATTCTGGAGAAGCTGGCCCGCTGGGAAGGCAAGATCAAAAGCATATTGGAAAAGACAAGTCCGGAGACGGCACAACGGTTGTTTGGCAACGGGCAACTGACGTTTGCAGCATTACTGGAAAAATATAAACAGGGCAAAGCGGCAGCTGATGAGTACCGGGGAAAGTATGATGCGTACAGGGATAAGGTGACGACGTCGTTGAAGTACCTGGATGATAAGTATGGTAAGTATAATAAGTATATAGGGTATGCAAGTAATAAGTATATAGGGTATGTAAGTAATAAGTATATAGGGTATGTAAGTAATACAGGTGATACGGTTCAAGGTTTAAGGTTTGATCATGACAGTTCGAAACAATCTTCAGTATCGAAGCTTTCTTTGGCCAGGGAGCAAACGGTGCGGCTGAATGAGCAGGTGCGGCAGACGGAGGCGGTGGAGCAGTTTATCAAAGAAAGGAAGAAGGAGCTGATGGAGCAGGCGGTGAAGTATCTAAGTAATAATAAGTATATAAAGAAGATATCGAAGGAGAGCTACTACTATGTTCAAACGCTGGCGAATTATAAAGAACTATTCAGTGATCCGAAAAAGGCGGAGGAATTGGCGCTGAAGCTGCTGCAGAAGCTGCCGGGCTTTGATGATTTTATGCGGAGGAACAGTATGCTGGCTTCTTTATTCAACCTCCCCCAAACCCCCTCCCAGGGAGGGGGCTTAAACAGCCTGGCGGGCTTGCAGACAAGAGCGCAGGTGAGCGGGCTGATACAGCAACAACTCTCGGGGGGCGGACCGAATGCGATGCAGCAGTTTCAGCAGAATATGCAGGCGGCGCAGTCGCAGTTGAATGAGTTGAAGAACAAACTTATCAAAAGTGGTGGTAGCAGCAGCGATGGTAATATGGCTGAAGGCTTCAAACCTAACAATCAGAAATCAAAAACATTTCTCCAGCGGCTGGAGTACAGTGCGAATGTGCAGTCGCAGAAGGCGACGGCCTACTTCCCGGTGACGAGTGACCTGGGGCTGAGTGTGGGCTATAAGCTGAATGACAAGAGTGTGATCGGTGTGGGTGCGAGTTATAAACTGGGCTGGGGCAGTGG
>JAEUVM010000224.1 GCA_016787125.1 Chitinophagaceae bacterium
TGACGGGATAACTTAAAAGTATTTTGAAGGTAAAGAATTTTACACTCCCTTTGCTGCAATATATAGCATTATGGCATTAGAATCTATTGCGGTTTTCTGCGGATCAAAAAACGGAAATAATCCTTTGTTTGCAGCACATGCTGCTGCATTGGGCAAGCTGATGGCTGAAAAAAATATCCGGTTGGTTTATGGCGGCGGAAGCGCCGGTCTTATGGGCGTTATTGCAGATGCGGTGATGGCGGGTGGCGGAAATGTAACCGGTTTTATACCAAAACTTTTACTGGAATGGGAAGTACAGCACCGCGGTATCACCGAACTGATCATTTGCGATGATATGCATGAACGTAAGAAAAGAATTTACAGCATCAGCGATGCAGCAGTGATACTGCCCGGCGGATTTGGCACCCTGGATGAATTGTTCGAGATCGTAACCTGGAACCAGCTCACCATTCACGACAAACATATCTATATCCTCAATTCAGGTGGCTTTTACGATCACCTGGTAAAGCACATTGAAATGATGAAGCAGGAAAACTTCCTGTATGAAGAAGCAATAAAAAGGATCACCGTTATCAGTGATCCTGCTGAGTTAATTCCTTTTATATAATCTTACCTTCTTCTGCGTGGCTCGCTGCCCTGGAACAGCGGTATCTGCAATCCCGCCCTGATGATAGGGATAATATTGTTGTACTCATCCGTATAAGGTGAAAGGATATTCCTGTTTACATCAAACAATACGGCGAGATAGTAAAACGGTTCTCCGCCCCTGCCTTCACGGCCCGACGTATAGCCACCGCCTACCAGGAAGCTCGGCGCTTCACCTTTTGCCCTTTCAGTATAGCCGGTTCCGCCCTGGATATATTTCTGCCTGATAAAATTATACTCGTACTGCGCCTGCAAAAACAGGAAGCGTACCGGGTACAGTTTTACAAAACCACCACCGCCATATACTTTCTGCCGCAACTTATCATTGAGTATGAAATTATAATCACGGTAAGAAGTGTAGGTATAATTCACCACGATACCGGCATCCACCCAATCGGCTACGCTGTAACCAAATACGGGGTTGGCCCCGATAAGGAAGGTATTATTAAAGAATGTCAGCGACACACTGCCCCCGGTAAAAAGGTTCTCTTTGAAAGAGGGACCTTCCTTCTCCTCCTTATCCTGCGCCATTACTGCAGTGGCAGCGAAAGCCAGCGCCCACGTCATCATTATCTTTTTCATATTACGGTTGTTTATTGATTAATCAAATTGTTGTGCTTCGTTCATATCTGCCTGCAATAAAGTAACCAGTTTGGAACGGGTGGGCAGCTTACTCACCATTGCAGCTACCAGCACCACTGTTATCCCAAGCACTTCATACCGGCTGGTGAGAAACAGTACGATCACTGAAAAAAGCGCAGGCCCCTCACACAGTGCAAGGAAGATGATCAGCAACCGCTGGTAGGCACTCATTTTATCGGTCAGCTTTTGCCCGCTGTTTTGTATCACTGGCAATTTCCTGCTGTATATCCTGAAAGCCATCACCAATCCCAGTAATCCGAGTCCGGCTGCCACATACAGAAAAAGATTCCTGTCTGGTAATTCAGCCACTTTGATCAACGGTTCTTTAAACGATTGCAGCAGCGCCGTCACAATTATGGCGAATAACACCACCCCTGTCACCAGGGCAATGCAAAATATCCGCATGGCCTTTAGCTGGCCTTTCGGTGTGGGATTCGATAGCGGCGTTTGTTGCAAACTCATTGATCAGAATATTTTTCCGGCGTTTAAAATATTATTGGGATCAAAAGCCTGTTTTATCTGCCGCATCAGGTGCAGGTTTGCATCCCTGAATACAATATCCATAAACCCTTTTTGTATCAGTCCGATTCCATGCTCACCGCTGATAGTGCCGCCCAATCCCTTTACCAGTTCAAACAGCTCCCGCAAAATGCCATTCATTTCTTCATTGCCATAACTGTTGGGTATGCCTTCCTTGCGGATGCGTATGTGCAGGTTGCCATCACCGGCATGGCCATAACACACCACTTCAAAATCATGCTTCAGTCCCAGTTGCTTTACACCCCGTATCAACGCCGGCAGTTCAGCCCTTGGCACCACCGTATCTTCTTCTATGGTATAGCCGATCAGTTTGACTGCTTCTGCCACACGCCGGCGCAGTTTCCACAACTCGGCTTTCTGCTGCGCATCATCTGCAAAATAAATTTCACCAATATCATACTGCGTTAAGAGGTTGCCAATAGCTTCCATCTCCGCCATCAGCACATCCATATTATTGCCATCCACTTCAATGATCAGGTGGGCGGCTGTATCTTCCGTAACAGGCACCGCAGTGCTGTCCACCATCTTGCTTACGATCTTCAGCGCATCTATTTCCATCAGCTCCATGGCACTGGGTACAAAGCCCGCCCTGAAGATGGCGCTTACGGCCTCACCCGCCTGTTCCAGGTTGCGGAAAGGCACCAGCATCAGCAGGTCATATTGCGGCAGCGGTATCAGTTTCAGTACGATCTTCGTTACAATACCCAATGTGCCTTCACTTCCCACCACCAGTTGGGTGAGATTATACCCGGTTGAATTTTTCAGCACATTGCAGCCCGTCCAGATGATATCGCCATTGGGCAGCACCACTTCCAGGTTCAGCACATAATCTTTTACCACACCATACTTAACTGCTTTGGGTCCGCCGCTGTTTTCTGCAATATTGCCCCCGATAAAACAGGAGCCGCGGCTGCTGGGGTCAGGAGGATAGAATAAATTCTTTTCCTTCACGGCATTCTGCAACACTTCTGTTATCACACCGGGTTCGGTGGTCACCTGCAGGTTTCTCTCATCTATTTCAAGTATGCTGTTCAGCCTGTCTGTTGTAAGCACCACACCACCCAGTTGCGGCAAAGCGCCACCACTGAGGCCGGTACCGCCACCACGGGGTGTTACCGGTATCTTATACTCGTTGCATATTTTTAAAATAGCGCTGATCTCTTCTGCCGTGCGGGGCCTTATCACCACAGCAGGAAGGAAATGGAGGTTCTCTGTCTGGTCATGCGCATGCTCATTCAGTGTTTCCTCATCTGTCAATACGTATTGTGCTCCGGTGATCTGTCTGAACTGTTCCAGTTGCTGTACTGTAATGCCGGTTGCGGCGGTTTGTTCCATACAATGTATTTACAATAATATGGCTGTAAAAATCGGAATAATCAGGCAGACAGTAAAGAATAACAGCGCCAGCGCCGGCTGTTGGCAGAACGTTTTTATCAGTAACTCCTGAAGGATGGACACATACTTTCCCGCTTGTTGCCGCGGTAGCGGTCCACCACGCCTTGTTTTACGATAGAAATTTCAAAGGCGCCTTTACCATTATTAAAGGCTTTCAGATCAGACATGGTGGCATCATACGTAAAGGTTACATTGATGTCTTTATACCCAAGGCCCACCATGGGTATCACTGCATCTTTATAGCGGTAATAAGCCCCGGCTATCAGTACCTTCTCCCCATCACCGGATACATTGTAATGCACATTCAGCCCGCCCACCACTTCGTATGATTTGGCCTGGAGCGAGGCATAGATATTCGGGTTTACGATAACCCGGTCATTTGGCATAAAGCTGCCATTCAGAAAAGCAGTATAGCGTACAGGCACCCGGTTCTCATTGCCACTGGCAGTAAAGAAACTTTCCTTGGGCCTGTTTACATGCATGGCCGAAAAGCCGGCATTCAGGTAAACCCTGTCGGTTGGAAAATACGCATAGTTCACACCCACCTGCATATCAAGATAGCTGATGCTGTTGGCATTCAGTTTAGGCGCTGTACCCACCTGGGCCACATCGAAAAACTTTCCATTCCACTGGCTTGGGAAAGTAAGGTCGGCCGTATTGATCCGCTTATTGGCCCAGCCCACATTAAAACCCAATGATACCAGGCTGCCCGCATCTATCATCTGATGATAGGCCACTGAACCGTACAATTTAGTGGAAGTAAGCACACCCGTACCGGCAACATCCCGCAATACCACACCGCCCAGGCCCAGCCAGCCGGTGCTTTCGCTGTTGCCGGTTTGCAGATCACCATACAGGCTCATTGTTTTATATGGAAAAGCAGTGATGGATGACCATTGGTTCCTGATGCTTCCACCGATCCGGTAATCACCATCCGGAATAAACCCAGTATTGGCCGGGTTGGTAAGCAAAGGCGAATTCATGAACTGCGAAAAATGCAGGTCCTGTGCCCGCACCACCACTGTTGTCAGCAGCAGGCTCGTTACTATCAGTGTTATTTTCCGGATCTGTTTCATGTGCACAGGTTTTCTTGTCAAATCGTCGTGGCTATCTTATTAACGTAATATCTCCCTTCTTGGTCGCCTTCTGCCCGTCAGAAAATTCCACACTCAGGGTATAGGCATATACATCCATCGGCTGCACCACTCCTTTATACTTTCCATCCCAGCCCTGGAAGCGGTTATTCGTTTCAAATACTTTCTGTCCCCACCGGTTCCAGATGATAAAGGTCATCCTTGCAATACCAAAGCCTCTCACAAATACCACACTGTTGTCATCATTGGTAAGCGGGGTAAAGGCATTTGGCACATCCACCACTGGTATAATGAGCGCCTGTACCGGGCGGCAGTAGGTACTGTCGCAACCAACGGCGTTGTATGCCGTAAGACAGGCAGTGAAAGTGCCTGTGGCATTATACTGGTGCTGCACCGGCGAGCGGGAAGTGGTGATCAGCGAATCTCCATCGCCAAACCTCCACCTGAAGCGTACCGCATCGGGCGAAGAAAGATTGGTAAAGGTAACCGGCGAATTAGCCACCGGCGTTACAGGTGTATGATCAAACAGTGCCACCGGTTTGGGATATACCCGTATATCAAACGTAACGGTGGATGTCAGGTTGCAGGTATTGGGATTGTTGGCCGTTAAGGTAACGGTATACGTACCCGGCCCCGGGAAAGTATGCGTAGGTTCAAAAGCGGTTGACGTGGGCGAACCATCACCAAAATTCCAAAGCCATGTTTCACCTGCCAGGGATGTATTATCAAACTCAGCCGTGTATGGATCGCAACCCACAGATGGCGTGGTAAACCTGGCCACTACATTGTCGGCCACACCCAGGTCAAATTCAATCGAGTCAGGATTATTGCAATAGCCGGTATCTTTTAATATCAGTCTTACGGTATAAGTGCCGGGCCCCGGGAAGGTATGCAATACCGGCAGCATGCCACTTACCACCCTGGGACTGCCATCGCCAAAATCCCATACAAACGAAGTATCCTGGAAGGGCCTGGAGGGGTCGGTGGTGGACAGGTTATCAAACTGGTACCGGAATGAATTACAAGGCGGCAATTTTGTTTGGGTAAAGGCAAGATTCGCTTTCAGGTCGCCCACACGGATATTCATGTAGGAGGAGTCACGAATATTGCAGGTGGCAGGATCAATAGCTACCAGCATGATGCGGTAAGTGCCTACCGTATTAAAGGTCCATTGAAAATTTGGTGTGGTGGTGGTGGCCGTAGGAGGCATTCCTGCCACATAATCTATATACCATTCATAGCTTACACCATTGGCAATGGTATCTGTAAAATCAACCGTAAGCGGCAGGCATCCCGCCGTATCTCTCGGTACACCGCCAATAGCAGATTGCACACCTGAACCTACACCAGCCAGGTTCATCGCAATCTTTACCATACCGAGGTTACATCTTGAACCTGCATTGGCCGGATTGTTAGATAAAGGACCGGGAGTAGTAGGAAAGGCCGGCTGCACCCCGCTGATCATACAGTTTGCACACATGGCCTGGTAGATCACGCCATTACGGTCAAACCGGCTGGTGCCTCCATCCACATGGTCATTACCATTCCCTCCTGAATTATTCTCGCCAAAAAAGCTGGCAAACAGTAAGGAGGCAGCATCTTTTTTCAAAACAAAGAAATAAAAATCGCGGCCGTCTGTATTCGATTTGAAAGCATCCGGGGTTACAGGCATGCCCGAAGTACCGGCACTCAGGAAACCGGTACCAAAACCGGGGCCACCCCAGCCTGATATATAAACATTCTCACACCGGTCTACCAGGAAGGCTACCGGGGAAATATTCGGAATGTTTGAACCACTGCCAAATACCGTGGAATAAACAAAGGCTGAAAGGTCGGGCTGAAGCTTGGCTATAAATTGCTTGCTGCCGGGGTTACTGTAAGGCGCATTAATTACTGGCCAGGGACCTGTGGTTTGTCCCATCACATAAGGAAACCCATTCACGTCAAACTGCACACCAAATACCTGGTCGTTGCCATTAGTACCGAGATAAGTGCTTCTTACAACCGTTGACCCGTTTGACGAAACGATAGATAAAAATCCGTCTATCAGCCCCCTGCCCGTGGGATATAAAGCACCGGTTGTATTGGTAGGGAAATTACTGCTCGTGGTACCGCCACCAACATATATGGTACCATTCGGATGTACAGAAAGTACATAGGAGGCATCATCACCATTGCCACCCATATAGCTGGCAAAAATATTGGCCGACAGGTCGGGCGTGAATTTCAGCAGCACACCATCCTGCACCCCACCGCCAAAGCTGGTTTGGAAAGTGCCTGCTGTTGCCGGAAAATTATTTGATTTGGTACAAGAGGCCACATATATATTACCAGCCCCGTCCAGGTTCACTTCACTTCGTCCGTCATCACCATAATTCTGCTGCAATGAATTAAAAGCCCTGGTGGTGGAAATATTCACTCCGTCGTCAAAACTGCCACCGATCTTTTTTGAACCGATCAGCGCTGTTCCGTTAGCATTCAGTTTGGTTACCACAATATCATAACCGCCACCCGGACCTAACTGGCTGCCGCCTCCCGAAGGATTGGCCAGCGGGTAATTGGTTGAGCGGCTCCTGCCCGCCAGTATCACATTGCCCTGCGGATCACAGATCAGACTATGCGGCTGTTCATCATTCGAACCACCAATATAAGTGGCATACACCCTGGTGGTACCAGTGGGATTGAGTTTTACAATGCCAATATCATACTCACCGCCCTGCGAATTGGTCTGGTAGGCACCCGGCGTTACCGGGAAGCCGGCGCCAAATACAATACCACCACCATACAGGCTTCCATCAGGACCATACGTTGCCGTAAAACCCCAGTTGTCGGCCGTACTGCCGGCAAAAGAACAAAACACAACAGACGGATCTATAATAAGCGTGGAAGCAGGATCATAATTTTTTACATCAAAACGAACTTCATCGCCCTTTACACTGTAGCGGCAACTTATCTCATTCTTTCCTTTTTCACCAAACTGGTACGTGTACGGTGCGCCCTCACGCAATTCGCCCACTGAAGTACCAATGGCCAATTGCTTATTCTTTACTTCCAGCTTCTCAGCCCCTTTGTACTTTAATACAATGTCTGATACATTACCGCCGGGTTTTACAATAAGGTCATATTTCAGCACCCCGTTATCCGTATAGTAGCGGGCATCAATGTTGGGATAAATATTCTCCATGGTAATGCCCTGGAAAATGCGGCAATTGCTCGCCCACCTGGAGGGATCATTTCCTAAAAAGTAATTATTGTACGTGGGTATCGGCTTATCCGCCACCACCCTCGCCTGCAGGGAAGCCCCGGCAAAATCCACATCATACACATGGGTGCGGAGAAGGCCGCTTCCGGCGGGATTTTTATTGTCATCATGACTGTGCCCATGTGCCTTATCTGAAAGAGCGGCAAAATCAACAGGGTTATGCTGCACAATAGTAATACCGCCCTGGCGTATCAGCACGGCCCCATTACTTACCGGGCCCATATATTTTACACGGACATCCCACTGGCCTTTGTTTTCAATAAATTCAATATTGCTGGTTTGCTGCGCAAATAGGGGGGAAGCGGCAAGCACAAGGACGGTTAAAAAAGCAAGTCGTTTCAGCAAGAGATTGTTTTGAGTAAAATAACTAATTATCGGCAGAAATGGTTTGAAATCTTGTGTTAATAAGCGTCCTTTCATTGTCATTTATTTGTCTGCCTTCTTATGGTTAATATGCTGCCGGTGGAAAAAACAGACGATCAGGATATCCGGCTCCAGGCCACCGGGCCTTTGCGTAGCTGAAGGAATCCCTTCAACCGCAAATTTTCTGCCGAAACCAACTCAGGATCTTTTTCCACCACTTCTGCCGCCAGGTTCCGGGCCAGCTCCAGCAACTGGCGGTCTTGGACAAGCCCGGCCAGCTTAAAGTTTAAGGCACCGCTTTGCCTGGTGCCATCTATTTCTCCGGGTCCCCGTAATTCAAGATCTTTCTCTGCTATTTCAAATCCATTATTGGTGGCTACCATCACCCCGATGCGCTCCCTCGCCTCTTTACCCAATTTTACCCCGGTCAATAATATACAATAACTCTGCTCCGCCCCCCGCCCCACACGGCCCCTCAACTGGTGAAGCTGTGCCAGCCCAAACTTCTCCGCATTCTCTATCACCATCACCGAGGCATTGGGCACATTCACGCCCACTTCTATAACGGTGGTTGATACCATAATATTAGTGTCGCCCTGCACAAATCTTTTCATATTCAGCTCCTTCTGGTCGGCCGGCTGCCTGCCATGCACCATACTGATCCAGTACTGCGGCTCCGGAAAATATCCTTTGATGTTTTCGTAACCATGCATCAGGTTTTCATAATCCAGTTTATCACTTTCCTCTATCAATGGAAAAATGACATACGCCTGCCGCCCCTTCCCGATCTCTGCCTTTATAAATTCCATCACCTTGCTTCGGTATTGCTCATACCGGTGTACGGTGGTGATGGGCTTTCGCCCCGGCGGCATTTCATCGATCACACTGTAATCAAGGTCGCCATAAGCCGTCATCGCCAGGGTGCGGGGTATCGGGGTGGCCGTCATCACCAGCACATGCGGCGGAATAGCAGCCTTTTGCCAAAGCCTCGCCCGCTGTGCCACACCAAAACGGTGTTGCTCATCGATCACCACAATACCAAGGTTGCGAAACTGCACCACTTCTTCAATTACGGCATGCGTGCCGATCAGGATTTTTAAATGGCCCTCTTCCAGTTCCTTCAATATCTTTTTCCGCTCTGCTCCCTTCGTGGAGCCGGTTAGCAGTCGCACCGGAATGTCCATTTCTTTCAACAAAGTTTCAATGGTGGCAAAATGCTGCTGCGACAATATCTCAGTGGGAGCCATCAGGCAGGCCTGGAAACCATTGTCGAGCGCCAGCAACATCACCAGCACGGCCACAATAGTTTTACCGCTGCCCACATCGCCCTGCAGCAACCGGTTCATCTGGTGCCCGCGGGCTGTATCGGTACGTATCTCTTTGATCACCCTTTTTTGTGCATTTGTCAGCGGAAAAGGCAAATGATCTTTATAAAAAGTATTGAACAGCTCACCCACTTTATCAAACACCACTCCTTTGGAAAAACGGTGCCGCTCACTGCGCAACAGGTTCATCCGCATCTGCGCCATAAACAACTCTTCAAACTTCAGCCGCTTTACCGCTTCATCATACTGTGTGGTGGACTGCGGAAAATGTATTTGCTGCAAGGCAGTAAACCGGTCGGCCAGCTTCAGCCGATGCAACAGCGGCTCAGGCAGGTTTTCTGCCACATCCGTTTTTTTCAGCATGGAAAACAACTGCCGGGTGAGCTTACCGATCTGGCGGCCGCCCAGTCCCCGCGACTTCAGCTTTTCTGTGGTAGAATAAACAGGCTCCAGGAAATCTTTGGTCAGCGTTTGCGGGGTCGTCAGCAATTCTATTTCGGGGTGAACGATCTGCGGCTGTCCGTTATAAAAAGTTACCCGCCCATATACCAGGTATGATTTTCCCTCTTCCAGTGTTTTGGTCACCCAATTCACGCCCTGGAACCAGGTAAGTTCCAGCGTGCCGGTTTTATCCCGCAATTGCCCCACCAGCCGCTTGCCCTGCTTCTGCCCTATTACCTGGATATACTCCAGCACACCGGCCACCTGTGCAAACTCCGTATCCGGGCGCAGTTCGCTGATCATATTCAGCTTTGTACGGTCAATATGACGGAAAGGATAATATTCGAGTAAATCACCAAAGGTAAAAATGCCCAGCTCCTTCTTCAGCAATTCGGCTTTCTGCGGGCCCACGCCTTTGAGATAATCAACAGGGTTGGATAATATGTGTGAAGGCAAAGGGATAAAACAACGTTTGAAACAAAATTAAGCAATGAAAAAAGAGGAAGGATATCACAGTTAATTTCCAGAAGTAAAAATCATTCGCCGCTTTCGGCCACCCGCAGCGATTTTTCCCAAAGCACCGTTTGCCTGCCTTTGATAAAAACAAAGAACCCTTTTACCAGGCAGTAATTCATAAATACAAAATAGAAAGGAATGGTAAACAGGCCGGGCCTGCGTCCGCTCCTCGCCAGCAACCAGCCCCTTATGGCCAATGTATAGAACAACAACTGTGCGCCCAGCGAAACAACAAACAATGGATGCTGCAACACGGCCGCCAGTAAAATATTGGTAAATAAAAAAACAAACAGCAGCAGCGGACAAAAGAACCACCGCAGCAACCGCCTCGATATATACTGAAAAGCCAGCGCAGGATGCCGGAAAATATTCAGCGACTCATGCAGGTAATGCACCGACTGGTATGCACCCGCCGATATCCGCACTTTTCTTTTCTCTTCATCCGCCAGCGAAAGGGAAGGCTGCTCAATGGCAAAAGCACCCGGTTCATAGGCAATGCGGAAACCCTGATGGCATACCCGCATGGACGTAACAAAATCATCAAGCACCAGGTCATCCGGCAGCATGGCAAATAAATGTGTACGCACAGAATACAATTCACCGGCAGCACCCACCACGGTGTACAAACCGGCATCCAGTTTTTTCATAAAAGATTCATAGCGCCAGTAGAGGCCTTCTGCGCCGCCAACAGCGGACTGACTGTTATCCCTCCGTATCTTTTTCTCACCAGCCACACCGCCCACAGCAGGATGCCGGTAATGCTTCATCATCCGGCGAAGACATTCCGGGTTCAGCATCGTATTGGCATCACTGAATACCACCACCGGCGTTTGCACTTTTGTCATCGCCCGCTTGATGGCTGCATACTTTCCCTGGCGCAACGGCTGGTGGAGCAACGTTATCTGCGGATATTGCAGCAACAGCTTTTCCGAATCATCCGAAGAACCGTCCGTTACAAATAAGAGATGCAGTTTGCCGGCCGGGTAATCAATAGCCAGTGTATTGGCGATCTTCTCCGGCAGTACCGCACCTTCATTGTAGGCCGTTACAATAAGCGTTACCGGCAACAACTCTTCCGCTTCTTGTTTTACACCACGGCGAAAAAAACGTTTCAAAAAAGTAACCGGGTACAACAACAACCCATAGCCCAGGTAGCAGTAAAACAGTATACCCAGGCTAAACCAAAAAAGGAATTGAATGATCAGTATCATATCCGTTGTTGTGAAAAATACGGTACCCGCAAAGCAAATATCCCAAGATAGCCACGAAAAACTACACTTTGTAAAGCGAAAAAGGGGAATTCGGACAAAAACGCTGTAAAATCACTTGCATTTTTCCAACAGCCCTTCTAACTTTCCTGTGAAATCCACTATCGTCCAAACAGACTTGTATGAAAAGCCACTTCTATTTTCTGAAGCTCGACCTGCTGTTCAGCGACTATAAGTTTGCCTGCCTTTGTTTTATTACCGCCTTTGTGGTAACGCTCATCGCTATTCCGCCGATCATCTCGCTGATACGCCGCTTCAAACTGTATGATGTGCCCAATGCCCGTAAAGAACACACCCTGCCCATTCCCACCATGGGAGGTATTGCCGTGGTGGCCGGACTGATGACATCCCTGCTGCTCTGGTTTCCATTCACCGCTTCCGTGGCACAGGTCAGTTTCTTTTTTTCCATCATCGTACTCTTCGCACTCGGTATCATGGATGATCTGAAAGATCTTTCTGCCAAATACAAATTCCTGGTTCAGTTTTCTCTGGCCATACTGATCGCCCTGTCCGGCATCCGCATCACCTCGCTGGATGGATTGCTCGGTATATACGATCTGCCATTGTCTGCCCAGTATAGTTTTACCATCCTTGCCATTGTGGGCATCACCAATGCCTTTAACCTGATAGATGGGATAGACGGCCTCGCCGGCGGCATCGGCTTCATGAGCCTCGTAAGCCTCGGCATCTTCCTTACCATGAATGGCGATGTCAACACAGCCCTTATAGCCTTTGCGCTGGCGGGTGGTATCCTCGCCTTCCTGTATTTCAACCTCAATCCCGCCCGCATATTTATGGGCGATACCGGCTCGCTGGTATTGGGATTTGTGGTGGCCGTGCTCTCCATCCGGCTTATGCAGGTCAATGTACAGGTGGCCGACCCCGTGCTTCCACACGCATCCATATATGTTTTATCAATAGTGCTGATACCTGTATTCGACACACTTCGGGTATTTGCCATCCGTATCTGGAAAGGCAAATCGCCTTTTGTGGCCGACAAAACACATATCCATCACCTGCTCACCAACCAGGGCTATACACATGGCTTTGCAGCAAAGATCATTTGCTTCATTCATGGCATCATCCTGATGGAAGTACATTGGCTGCAATACATGCGGCAGGAATGGGCCATCCTCATACTCGCCGCATTTATACTGCTGGTAAGCTGGGGGTTGAAACATTTCTCTTCGCTGCTGCCTTCCGCCGGCAAAACAAAAGCGGTAAGGATAAAAACCGAAGGCTGACCATTCCCCAATTGCCAATTCCCCATTCCCCATTGCCTCAAAAGAAGTGAGTAGTGCTTCTTTCCGGGTATGTAGTCCTTCTTTTCACCTGTGTAGTCCTTCTTTTAAGGTATGTAGTCGCTCTTTTCGACTGTGTAGTCCTTCTTTTGAGTTATGTAGTCCCTCTTTGGCCTTGTGTAGTCCTTCTTTTGAGGTATGTAGTCGCTCTTTTCGACTGTGTAGTCCTTCTTTTGAACTATGTAGTCGCTCTTTTGAACTGAGTAGTCCTTCTTCTCAACTGAGTAGTCGCTCTTAGGCGTTGTGTAGTCCTTCTGCTGAACTTTGTAGTCGCTCTTTTGAACTGAGTAGTCCTTCTTCACAACTGAGTAGTCGCTCTTTACGACCGTGTAGTCCTTCTTTTCAACTGAGTAGTCCCTCTTTTCAACTGTGTAGTGCTTCTTTTGAACTGTGTAGTCCTTCTTTTGAAATTGAGTAATCGCACTTATCAACAGTGAAATTGCTCTTATCAACACTCAAACTCTTCTTTGCGATGCTAAAAACCATCCAAACGACATCGCAACAGCTCCGGGCTTTAACAAATAAGCGTTGCATAATAGCCTAACCGCAAAAACGCAGAATAAATAATGGA
>JAEUVM010000226.1 GCA_016787125.1 Chitinophagaceae bacterium
AAACCGCAACAGGTGGACAGCCTGGATAAATTTATGCGGGTGGTGACAGACGATTCGGGAAAAGCAATAAAAACCATGGGGCCCGATCCTTATTTTGCCAATATGCCTAAAGACAAATGGCCACCCAATGGAGCATTGAAAGTTGGAAATACAGAATTGTTCCAGTCCATCAACCCGTTCTTTATTGTTGCTTTCACACCATTACTGATACTTTTCTTTGCCTGGATGGCCCGGCGGGGCAAACCGGTTAGTACTGCCAGCAAATTTGCCTGGGCACTGATTATTTCCGGATTAAGTGCGTTGGTGATGGTACTGGCAGTAATGTCGGTACCAAGTATCTATACACATAAAACAAGTTCGATGTGGCTGTTCCTCACCTATGGTGTCTTTACGGTGAGTGAAATATGCCTAAGCCCGATCGGGCTATCCTTCGTGTCGAAACTTGCACCACAACGGCTTACTGCATTGATGATGGGAGGCTGGTTTATCTCCACCTCATTGGGCGGAAAAGTGGCGGGGGTGATGGCTACTTTCTGGGATAAGATGCCTGATAAAAGAATTTTCTTTGGCATTATCGCCATAGCTGCCATACTGGGTGGTTTTCTCATCTTTGCCCGGGTCAAATCGCTGGATAAGATCGTAAAAGATAAAACAGGCTCGGCCTGATAAGTAAAACACTATTTTTTGAAAGGCAGCCCTTACCGGCTGCCTTTTTATTTACACTAACACCAATTTTCCTATCTTACCTTTTAAACACTCAAGCCATGTGGAAGAAACACCCGAAAGCGCTGCCCTTTCTTTTTTTCTCTGAAATGTGGGAACGGTTCGGCTATTACCTGATGATCGGGATATTTACGCTGTACCTGAAGCATGCCACACAGGGTTTTAATATGAATGAATCCGAGTCTGCCAGTTTGTATGGTACGTTTATAGGGCTCGTTTTCTTCACTCCTTTTCTTGGCGGGCTGCTGGCCGACAGGTATCTCGGTTTGAGGAGATCTGTTATTATCGGCGGATTAATGATGGGTGCCGGTTATTGCCTCATGGCCGTACATAGTGTTGCCGCTTTATACCTGGCCATGACACTCGTAATATTGGGCAATGGCTTTTTCAAACCCAATATTTCCACCCTGTTAGGTAATGTGTACACCACTCCACAACATAATCATCAGAAAGATGAAGGGTACAACATCTTTTACATGGGCATTAATATAGGGGCTTTTATTTGCAATTTTGTTGCCGCTATTCTGTATAATTATTACGGCTACCCTGCTGCCTTTATTTCTGCAGGGATTGGCATGTTCGTTGGTGTGGTCATTTTTATATCGGGTAACAAACACTATGCAGGTTATGATCTGATCAAAAAACCAAAGGCCGGCGAAATGTCTATCGGAAGAATTTCCCTTATATGTTTTGTACCAGCCATTATTGCCGGCATTATCGGTTGGTTCATCCCGGGAAAAATATTCGATTCTGATGCTACTGATGCTTTCATCTTTGCCTGTGTTCCGGTTGCAATTTTTTATATGATTCTTTGGCTGCAAAGCGAACCTGAATTTAAGAGGCCTATGGGAGCTTTACTTACCATTTTTGCAGTCGTGATTTTGTTCTGGGCGGTATTCAAACAAAATGGTACGGCTCTTACAACATGGGCTGACAACTATACTGACCGGCAGGTATCGGGAACAGCCGAGACTGTTTTTAATAAAATCTACTTATCAAAGCAACTGGAATATAAAAAAGATTCTGTGCCAATGACCACTCCGCAATTTGCCAAAGTAAAGTTGGATGGGAAGGTGGTAAATGAATACAACTACCCGGTTTATTTTAAAAACGTGCCCCCTTCCCAGCTACCGCAGGATGGTGGCAAGATATCGTTATGGGCCACCAACCTGTCTCAATCCATCAACCCCGGATGGGTAATATTGCTTACGCCGCTGGTGATCGCCTTCTTCACCTGGCTCAGAAGAAAGGGGAAAGAGCCCAGTACTCCCACAAAGATCACATTAGGCCTGTTCATTTCAGCCTTATCTGTCCTGGTAATGATATTGGCTGTAAAAGCAGGTGGTAATGGAGCCGAAAAGGTCAGCGTATTATGGCTTATCGGCAGCTATGGTGTTATTACCATTGGCGAATTACTTTTAAGTCCGATGGGGTTATCCATTGTATCCAAACTCAGTCCGCCCCGTATCACAGCATTGATGATGGGGGGGTGGTTCCTGTCGACTTCCATCGGAAATAAATTATCAGGAGTACTGGCGAGTAAATGGGATCAGTATACTAACAAGGCCTCTTATTTCTGGCTTAACTTTTTCCTGTTGCTTGCCGCTGCATTTCTGCTTCTGCTTTTCCTGAAGCAGTTGAATAAAATAATGAAAGAGAAAGGTGTGAATTAAAAGCAAACAACACATAAAGTAAAAGCCACGAATTAACCTCGTGGCTTTTTTCTTATCTTCCACATACTAAAACCATGCTTATGTCTGAGCCAAGCAATTTCAAACCATTTGTGGCCCCTGAAACAAAGATGAAAGAATTAACCGTTAAGTCCATCCTGCTTGGATGCTTGTTCGGTGTGATCTTTGGCGCTGCCACTGTTTACCTGGCACTGAAGGCAGGACTTACAGTAAGTGCCTCCATCCCCATCGCTGTAATCGCTATCACATTAGGCCGCCGTTTTTTTAAAACAACCATACTGGAGAATAATATTATCCAGACTACCGGAAGTGCCGGTGAAAGTATTGCCGCAGGCGTTTCTTTCACATTGCCTGGTTTTCTCTTTCTTACTGCTCCTAGCAGTGCCCGGTATTTCGAATACCTTACTCTACTGATCCTGGCTATTGTGGGTGGCCTGCTGGGAACATTACTAATGGTTCCCTTAAGAAAGGCTTTAATTGTAAACGAACATGGAAACCTGCCCTACCCGGAAGGCACTGCCTGCGCAGATGTGCTGAAAGCCGGCGAAAAGGGAGGCGACTTTGCAAAGACAGCCTTCTGGGGCCTGGGCATTGCCCTTCTGTATGCCACATTGCAGAAAGTATTTCATTTTATTGCAGAGCTGCCGTATAAAGCGACCGAAGCAACGAATAAATTTTTCCCTTCCGCAAAAGTAAGCGGGGAGATCACTCCCGAATACCTGGGTGTGGGCTATATCATCGGACCCCGTATTGCAGGTGTGCTGGTGGCAGGAGGAGTATTAAGCTGGATGGTATTGATACCCCTTCTTTCAACTGTTATCGATCCTGACCTTATTGCATCACAATTACATAAACTGGGTTACCTCCCTGATGTTACCAAACCTGGCGGCAAAGGAAACTGGAATCCGGCCACTCATACATTTACCGATTATTCAGCCGCTATTTATTATGCTTATATCCGGCAAATTGGTGCAGGCGCTGTTACAGCCGGTGGTATCATTACACTCATAAAAACATTGCCGACGATCGTTAAATCAGTCAAAGCAAGTATTGCCACTTTGAAAAATTCTACTGCCAGTGGCTCAGCAGTGTTACGTACTGAAAAAGACCTGAGTTTAAAAGTGGTTGGTATTGGCAGCCTGGCATTAGTAGCCCTCATTGCAATTCTGCCGCAGGTTCCTGGTGAGGGAATCGGTCAGAAATTATTGATCGGTGTGCTTGTGGTTTTATTCGGTGCTTTGTTTGTCACTGTTTCATCCCGCATTGTTGGTTTGATAGGATCATCCAATAACCCCATCAGCGGAATGACCATCGCCACCATTATGGGTACCAGTTTAATTTTTCTGAGTGTGGGCTGGTCCGGACCTTCTTACGAGCCATTGGTACTGGTGGTTGGCGGTATGATCTGTATCGCTGCTGCCAATGCCGGTGCCACTTCTCAAGATCTGAAAACAGGCTATTTAGTAGGCGCCACTCCCCGAAACCAGCAGATAGCATTGTTTGTAGGCGCTATTGTATCATCTGTCGTTATCGGGTTGACGATCCAGGTATTGAATAATCCCAGCACCGAAATGGTACAGCAGGGTATTACCAATGCCATCGGTACAGAAAAGTTTCCTGCTCCGCAAGCCACTTTGCTGGCCACCCTGGATAAAGGCATCCAGGCAAAAGATCTCGACTGGCAATTCATTTTTGTAGGCGTGTTCCTCGCTGTGGTGATGGAATTATGCAGTATCAAATCATTGAGTTTTGCCGTAGGTACCTATCTTCCGCTTTCCACTACCCTGCCAATCTTCATCGGTGGCGCTGTTAAAGGCCTGATTGACCGGAGAGAGAAAAAGCTGAATATTCATAAATCACCAGAAGAGGAAGAACTTGGAAAAGGAAACCTGTTTGCCACGGGGCTTGTTGCCGGCGGAGCATTGGCTGGTGTTATCATTGCATTTGTCGGCGCTTCCAGCGGAGGGGAGAAATTCCTGGGCGATGTTAACCTCGAACATAAACTTACCAGTGGAATGGGAGAAGGCGGCTATTTCCTGCTGGGCACTTTGTTTTTTGCAGCACTGGCATTTATCCTTTACAGGATCGGGGCGGGAAAGCGTAAGGCTTAATTTTTGCGCAAAGTCTAAAAGACTATTTGTCAAAAGGAAGAGTTTCAACACAGAGCGACTGAGGATTTGAGTTGCACAGAGCAGCGCATCTTGCGACTCAATACCCTGTGTATCTCTTTAACCCTGTAGCTCTGTGTTGAAAAGTGTTTTCGACAAACTATTTTATATAGGCTTAAATAAAATTCAGGTACTCATACTGCTTCTGCAATATACTTTTATCATCCGCCTTCAGCCATTTGTTTAATACGGTGGCATATACGTTCTTAAAGTCCACGTTGTATTTCAGGTCGCCTTCGTTCAGGTCGGCCAGGTTGGGCATCGCATTCAGTACACCCTTCTGTTTCAGGGCGCCGCTTACCAGGAACATATTATTGGCTGTGCCGTGGTCGGTGCCATTGCTGGCATTCTGCTCCACCCGGCGGCCAAATTCAGAAAAGGTAAACAACAGTACATCATTGAAACGCTGCTGCGCCTTCAGGTCTTTTACAAAAGCCTTCACCGCATCATTCATTTCGGTAAACAGGCGCTGCTGCTGTGCATCCTGGTTGATATGTGTATCGAAACTGCCCAGCGATACATAATATACTTTGGTGTTGATATCAGAGAAAATAAGCGAGGCAATTGTTTTCAGACTATTGCCAAGGTCCGTCTTCGGGTATTCGGCATTCGTAGGATGGAGGCGGCTTTGCTGAAAGATATAGTCGGCTGATGAAAGTGTTTCCGCCATTGTTTTGTATAAATAATCCACGGGCTGCTCTCCTGCTTCATCTTTATGATTTTTCAATACATCCCTGAAGAATTTCTCATTGGCGGTGCCGTACAAGCGTCTCGGATCTTTTACTGCAATACCTTTTATATCATCCCCTTTTAATGCCAGGCTCAGCACATCATCTATTTCGATGGCCTGTGTGGGTTTATCACATCCCTTGCATTGTGCATCGAGGTAGCGGCCCACCCAGCCGTTGGTCCAGTATTCATTAGCATCGCTGGCGGTATGCCAGATGTCCATACTGCGGAAATGGGAACGGTCGGGGTTCGGATAGCCCACATTATTCAATATGGCAAGACTGCCATCATCGTACAGCTCTTTGAATGCGGTAAGGGCCGGGTGCAGTCCTGTTTCATCTGTAAGCGATAGCGCCTTATCTTTTGCAATACCCAGTTTGGGTCTTGACCGGTAATAAATATCATTGCGTACCGGGATCACTGTGTTCAGTCCGTCGTTGCCCCCGCTCAGTTGCAGTATCACCACCACTTTATTTCCCAGCGGCACCATATTACTCCCTTCAAATGCCTTCAGGAATTTTGGCAGCAGCATCGAAGCGGTGGCCAGTGAACCTATCTGGATGAATTCTTTACGTTTGATCAGCATATGTGTTTGCTTTTACGTTTTATCCTTTTTAGCATAATTGATATTCCGGCATACTCATGATCTGCAGTGTGGCCGTTTTAATAAAATTTTCCCGGCCGCTCTGGTCTGCATATTGTTTTACCAGGTCCATACTCACACCGGGTTTTACCTGCAGCAGGACAGCGGCCATTGTTTCGGCAAGTTTTTCCCTGGGTATGCTTTCATAGTTTTTTACATAAGGTGACCAGTCCACATCTGCATTGATCTGCTGGCGTTTCGGCACATTCATCGCAGCGCCTCCACCCTGCTTTTTCACTGGTTGTCCGTCTTTCATACCCATCATGGTGTCGTCATCATCCTTTGGGCTTACATTCATTTCATCCACATCATTGATCAGTTTGGGTATCCGCATCCGCATCATCAGCGAGGAACTGTCTATCCAGGCTTTACCACCCGGCCAGCCTGCCACATTGGGTGGATAAAACAGCATCTGGCCAAGCACCCGTTGCAGGATCAGCAACGACTCATCATTGGTAAGCTTCATCGGCAGCATGCGCTGTATGCCCACAAGCAGCTCTACAGGCGATTTTATCTGCGAGCCGATCACTTTTTCTTCATAAAACCAATCGCTGGTAAAAATATCTTCCATCAGTTTGCTGATGTCGTAATCGTTTTTATAAAACCGGTCGGCCAGCCATTCCACTTTTGTGGCATCTGGTTTTTCGCTTACAAAAAACTTATATATCTTTTGAGTGATATAGGTGGCTGTTTGTTTTTGCGCAAGCAGAATATCGAGTACATCGCCACCATCAAAATTGCCGGTATGGCCCAGCACGGTCTTACTGCCATAGTCGTGCTGGAACCTGCGAAACTGAAACTCTCCCTTAATGTTAGCGCCCCAGCCAGTAAAGGCACGGGCGGCTTCTTTGATATCTGTTTCTGTATAATGGCCCCTTCCCAGGGTAAACAATTCCATTACCTCCCGGGCAAAGTTTTCATTAGGATGATCTTTACGGTTTTGCTGGTTGTTTAAAAAGTTGAGCATCGCCGCCGTCTTCGACACTTCTTTCAGCATAGTGCCAAAATTGCCGAGTGCATTACGGCGCAGCACATCCAAAAGCCCTTGCTGGAAAAATACATTC
>JAEUVM010000008.1 GCA_016787125.1 Chitinophagaceae bacterium
GCTGAAGTAAATAATAACAGTTTTGTGATACAGACTGATAAACCTTTTGTAAAAATAAGCTGGCAAATAACGGGTATCCGCAAAGACAGGTATGCCGAAAAATTTCCGATAATTCCCGAAGTGGAGAAAACGCCGGGTGAAGCGGGCAAATACCTTTACCCGGCCGCCTATCAAACAGAAGGTGAAAAAAATTAAACCTCTATCAAATGAAAATTACCTTAATGGTTTTATCGCTGTTCATTTTCTTGCAGCAGATCTCTTCACAAAGCATCACCGCCGAAAGCATTTCTTCGGCCGGCGGATCGTACACCGGCCCATCCTCGGCCATATCATTCACCACCGGCGAAATAATGTCGGCCACTCATACTGCCGGAGGCAATAAACTGACAGAAGGGTTTCAGCAGCAGTATTACACCTGCTGGACTGGTAAGGTAAACACATCATGGAATAACCTGGCAAACTGGAAAGGCGGGCCTGTGCCCGGTCGTCATACTGATGTGCTCATACTATCGGGCTGCCCCTTTTATCCGGTAATTAACATCAATGCTACCTGCCGCAGCCTTAAACTGAGATCATTTTCATCAGTTACCGTTTCAGCCGGGTTTAACCTCACCATCACTCACTAAGCCAGCCCGCTAACATTTTATCTATACCAACTTCTTGGTAGAAAAAAATGCCATAATAACGGCATTGTTCACGGCTGCCCGCTGCGATAGATTTGACAACAGGTATTTGAAGTACAAATAGTTTACTCATTGTTCAATAAACAATTAAACATGAAAAAAGTCACCTCTCTTCTGCCTTTCTTCTTCCTCATGGTTACCATCAGCATTACTTCCGCACAGCCCACCATCGTTACCTCCCAGGGAACATTTGAATTTAAGGCGCCGGAAGAATGTATCAACTCCAACTGCCTCGCCGGTGTGAAGGTGGTGACAGAAATGGCCGGTAAGGCCCTTTCGGCTGATATCGCCAAAGCGGCTGGTGAAGCTACAGCACTTAACAAAGAACTTAAAACAATGGCCGGCGATTACGATTCGATGAAAACAGAATTCATGGCGGCGAAAGCGCCGTATGATGCAAAACTGGATGCATACACTGCCGACCTGGCCGGTTACACCAGGGATGTAGACAGGCATAATGGCGAAGTGGCAGCCAATAATGCCAGAAAACCCGAAGACAGAAGTGCTGCAGAAGTAAGCAGGCTGAACCAGAACAAAGCAGCATTGGATGTGCGCAAATCCGGGCTTGACGACCGCAAACAGGGGCTCGACACAGAGAGAGCTCCGCTGATGACAAAATGGAACAACCTCGAAGCCAAAAGGGGAGTGCTTTTGCAAAAGCAATCTGCTGCAAGAAGTATCGCAGATAAACTAAACAAAGCCCTCGAACAATTGAAACTCTGTGAAGAGTATGGAAACAGGGCGCTTGAAGTGGCCAAAGAAAAGAACTGGGGCACCTATAAAACCGTTGGCGATTTCTTCGGTACTTTAAAGATCATTCCGAGTAAAGAATTGCTGAATGGTAATCTTGAAAAAATGAAAAATTGGGCTGATAAAAACTGGTGATACACTTCCGCCTGCTGCCACACCGGTACTCATGTTGCCGGTCAGGCTGTTTGCTGCATCTCCGTCAGCTTCTTATACACGCCATCATCTATTTCGATAAGTTCATTATGATGGCCCCGCTCGATGATGCGGCCATCGTGGAGTACAATGATCTCATCTGCCTCCTTGATAGTGCTGAGGCGATGTGCAATGACGAGGGTGGTTCTTCCCTTCATCAGTTTGCCCAGCGCATCCTGCACCATTCTTTCCGATTCGGTATCAAGGGCAGAGGTGGCCTCATCCAGTATAAGGATGGAAGGATCTTTTAAAACCGCCCTGGCAATACAAAGCCGCTGGCGCTGCCCGCCCGAAAGCCGTATGCCCCTGTCGCCCACCAGCGTATGATAACCGTTTTCCGTTTGCAGGATGAAATCATGCGCATTGGCAATTTTAGCCGCAGCCATCACTTCTTCCTCGGTGGCATCGGGGCGGCCCAGGGTGATATTATTATAAATGGTGTCGTTGAAAAGAAATATTTCCTGGGTTACAAAGCTCATCACTTTGCGCAGCGATTCCATCGTATAGTTCCGCACATCCACACCATCCACCAGCACAGCACCTTCTTTCACATCATAAAAGCGGGGGATCAGGTCGGCGATGGTTGATTTACCCACACCCGAATGCCCGATCAGCGCCACTGTTTTTCCTTTTTGAATGGTAAAAGAAATATCCTTCAATACCGGCGTGTCATTGTAAGAGAAATTGACATTGCGAAACACAATGCTATCTTCAAACCCGGTTAATTCCACCGCATCCGGCTTATCCTGTATCTCTACCGGTTTGTCTAATATCTCCAGTATCCGCTCACCGGCCCCGCGGCCCCGTTGGATATTGGCTCCGGCTATCACCATTGCCTTTGCCGGGCGCAGCACTTGTGAAAAGATGGCAATGAAAGCAATGAACGCACTGGCCTGTATGCCTGCCGCACCCTGGCCGTTCTTTAATATCAGGCTGCCGCCATATAATAATATACCGGCCACCACCATCACCCCGGCCGCCTCTGAAAAGGCCGGCGCCATTTCCCTGCGTTTAAATCCCTGCAGGCTGGCCTTCCGGTAAAAATCATTTTCTCGGCTGAATTTTTTTAAGGTAAACCCCGTGGCATTAAAGGCACGGATGATACGCATCCCCGTCAGTGTTTCATCCATAATGGTGAGCAGGCGGGCAATGGAAGCCTGCGCATCTTTGGCATCCCGCTTCAGTTTCTTTTGCACGGTGGCAATACCAATGGCAGAAAGGGGGATGATGATCAGCGTAAACAAAGTAAGCTGTGGTGATATCGCAAATAAGGTTACAAAATACCCGATCACCATCGAAGGTTCTTTAAACATCACTTCCAGTGAATTGGCAAACACTCCCTCTATCTCAAATACATCCGAGTTCATCCGGGAGATAAGGTCGCCCTTATG
>JAEUVM010000009.1 GCA_016787125.1 Chitinophagaceae bacterium
CACATTTCCACATTCTCTCATTTCCAAATTATTTAATTGGTCCTCCGTTTTCTTTATTCGATCTACGCTTTTATCACTTTCGTGGCCGTGATGCTGCTCATCTTTCCGTTTGCGGTGATCGCCGGTTTTTTTGGCAGGATCAAAGGCGGCAATATGACCATCCGGCTTTGCATGCTGTGGGCCGATATCTGGTTTCCGCTGATCTTTATCTGGCACAAAAAAAAATATGAAACGCCACATGATAAAAAGCGTTCTTACATTTTCGTCAGCAATCATATTTCCTACCTCGATGCGGCTATCCTTGTCAAAGCATATCGCCAGCCCATCCGTCCCCTCGGCAAAGTGGAAATGAGCAAGGTGCCGGTATTCGGATTTATTTACCGCAATGCTATTGTAACGGTAGACAGGAGCAGTCCGGGCAACCGGGCGGCCAGTGTACGTATTCTGAAATCGATTATCAGCAAGGGTATTTCGGTGCTTGTATTTCCCGAAGGCACGTTCAACATGGGCACCACGCCGTTGAAAGAGTTTTACGATGGCGCCTTCCGCCTTGCCATTGAAACACAAACACCGGTGAAGCCTGTTCTCTTTCTCGATGCCTACCGCCGTATGCCGTACGAAAGTCTCTTTAGGATGTCGCCCGGCCGCAGCCGCATCGTGTACCTCGATGAGATACCGGTGCAGGGACTTACCACCGACGATGTGAAGCTGCTGAAAGAGAAAGTATACACCATCATGGAACAAAAACTGATAGAATACGGGTATGCCTGGCGAAAGCCCCTTTGATTTTTCCCCGGAAGAAAGCGGTACCCTGAAGTGATCCCGATTCACCACATCCGTTTGAGCAGCGATGATTAGATTTGCCTTTCCATGGCGAAGATCAGATCCACAGTACAAACCACTATCGCAGGGCCACCTCCCACTTTATTTGCCGATATCATCATACCGGCAGCATTGCCACGCAACTATACCTGGTCGGTACCGGCACATTTGGCTGAAATGGTGAAACCGGGTGTGCGGGTGGAAGTGAACCTGGGCAAAACAAAGAAGTATGCAGGTGTGGTGAAAAGAGTGCACACCGAACAGCCTGATTTTTATGAAACAAAAGACATATTGAACGTACTGGATGCAGAGCCGGTGGTGTATGAGGAGCAACTGAAACTGTGGGAATGGATCGCATCTTATTATATGTGCAGCGAGGGCGAGGTGATGGCAGCAGCCTTGCCGGCACATTTCAAACTGTCGAGTGAAACGGTGCTGGTGTTTAATGAAGAATATGGCGACGACTTCTCCGCATTGGATCATGATGAATACCTGGTGGGAGAAGCGCTGCTGCTGAAGAAAGAACTTAGTTTGACGGAAGTACAACAGATACTCGATTCATCGCATGTATATCCCGTTATCAACCGGCTGATCAGTAAGAAAGTTTGTTATGTATGGGAATCACTGAAGCAAACCTATTCTCCCAAGAAAGAAACGTACGTGGTGCTGAACCCGGCGTATGCTACTGATGATGCACTGTCTGAACTGCTGAACAACTGGACAAAAGCGCCGAAGCAAATGGAACTGCTGCTCAGCTATATTCACCTGCTGAAAACAGAAGGGGAGGTGACCAAGGCCGGGTTATTGAAAAAATCAGGCGCATCGGATGCGCAACTGAGAGGACTGACGGAGAAGGAAATACTGCGGGTGGAAAAACGCATCGTTGACCGCATCCGCTACCTGCCAAAGAATGTAACCATCGGGTTTGATCTTACGCCGGCACAACAAAAGGCTTTTGACGAAGTAAAAGAGCAACTGGCCAAAAAAGAAGTGTGCCTGCTGCACGGCGTCACCTCCAGCGGTAAAACGAATATCTATATCCGGCTGATAGAAGAACAGGTGAAGATGGGCCGCCAGGTATTATATATGCTGCCGGAGATAGCACTCACTTCACAGGTGATACGGCGGCTGGAAAAACATTTCGGTGGTTATATCGGTATCTATCATTCCCGCTTTTCTCAGAATGAACGGGTGGAGATTTGGAATAAAGTAAAAAGCGGCGAACTGAAAGTAATACTCGGTGCCCGCTCGTCTGTCTTCCTTCCGTTCCAGGAACTGTCGCTCATCATCTGCGATGAAGAACATGATACTTCGTTCAAGCAACAGGAGCCGGCCCCGCGGTACAACGGGCGGGATGCTGCCATTTACTTCGGCTCCCTGTTTGGCGCTAAAACATTATTGGGCAGCGGCACTCCTTCCATTGAAAGTTATTACAACGCCACCACCGGTAAATACGGGTTTGTGGAATTGCTGCAACGCTATGGTGATCTGCAATTGCCACCGATCGAAATTATTGATACAAGGAAAATAGTACAGAAAGACCGTTCGAAAATAATGCTGTCGCCGCAACTGGTGGAATCGGTGAATGAAGTGATCGCCCGTGGCAAACAGGTGATATTGTTTCAAAACCGCCGCGGCTATTCGCCTTACCAGGTGTGCAGTGTGTGCAGTTGGATACCACAATGCCGCTACTGCGATGTGTCGCTTACATTTCATAAGCTGAGTAATAAACTGGTTTGTCATTATTGTGGTACCAGTTACCCGCCGGTACATACCTGTGCCGCCTGCGGAAGCGATAAATTTTTGCAGCGCAACTTCGGCACAGAGCGGATCGAAGAACAGTTGCAGGAAACCTTCCCCAAAGCCCGTGTGGCAAGGATGGATATTGATTCAGTAAAAGGAAAAAATGCGCATGATGTGCTCATCCAGCAATTTGAACAGCAGCGGATAGATATACTGGTGGGCACACAGATGGTGGTGAAGGGGCTCGACTTTGATAATGTAGACCTGGTGGGTATCCTCGATGCAGATGGGCTATTGCATTTCGCCGACTTCAGGGTGAATGAACGTGCCTTTCAACTGATGGAACAGGTGAGTGGCCGTGCAGGAAGAAGATCATCCACGATTATAACAGAACAGGGCGAGGTGGAAGCGGCTAAAGTACTGGTACAAACAACACAGCCGGCGCACCCGGTGCTGAATTGTGTGAAAGCGCATGATTATAAAATGATGTTTACCGAAGAACTGAAGAAGCGCAGGGAATTTTCTTATCCGCCATTCACCCGTATCATACACGTTACCTTAAAGCATAAGATAAAGAAGGTGGTGGAAGCCGCAGCGCATCATTTCGCAGAAGCAATAAAATCAAGATACGGGGCATTTCTTTCCGGCCCTGCCGAACCGGTGATCGGGCGCATCCGCAATCAATACCTGAATGAACTGCTGCTCAAACTGCCCCGTGATGGCCGTACTATCAGCCAGTGTAAAAAAGACCTGCTGGAACAGGTGGCCAT
>JAEUVM010000262.1 GCA_016787125.1 Chitinophagaceae bacterium
GCCGCCAGGCACTTTCTATTTTAAAAGATGAAAAGGTGCTGAAAGAATTTAAAGAGAGGGCTGCCATACATGCCAGCAGGTTTGACATTCACAATGTGGTACCGCTGTATGAAAAGCTGTATGAAAAGTTTCTATAAAAAAAGGCCGTCTCAAAAAAAGAATTTCAACACAGGGCAACAGTGGATTTGAGTTACACAGAGAAAAACCTCATGCGAATTAATACCCTGTGTATCTCTGTCACCCCGTATCTCCGTGTTTAATAGTTTTTGATACAGTCTCTTTTCGTTTATCTTAACCAGGGCCTGGGATTTACATTTCGCTTGTCCTGCATCAACAGAAAATCTATTTTGCCTCCGCTGCCGTCTTCATCTCCGCCGGCCTTACCTATCGACTGACCTGTCTTTACCTGGCCACCTTTTCCGACACTTACAGCAGTGAGATTGCTGTAGATCGTATAGTAATTACCGTGTTTTATCATTACTGACATACCATCACCGAGGTTAAATACATTCAGCACTTCTCCGTCAAACACCGCTTTTACGGTCACACCTGCATTAGGTGTACAGATGGTGATTCCCGGATTATCCTGTGTGATCTTGGTGCCGGGTATGGCGCTTACGCCAAATTCAACACATACAACGCCGTTATCTACCGGCCAGGGCAATCTTCCGCGGTTGGCAGTAAAACTGGCAGCGAGTTTTGTCTCTTCCGCATTCAGCACCACATAGGTTTTGGGTGCAGGAGCTGTTTTCTCTGTGGTTTTCTTCTCTGCCGGGTTTGTTTTTACTTTCGTTACGGCGGGATCTGTAGTCTTCGTTTTATTGGGATCAGTAACTGGTGCCGCATTCTTTTTCTTTTCTGCTTCCAGCGCTGCCAGTCTTTTTTTCTCTTCTTCCAAAGCTCTGACCCTTTCTTTTTCTATAATTGCGAGAATAGCATTCTTCAACCGGGCATCCCGCTTCTTTTTCTCATTGATTTGTGCGGTAAGATCTTTCTCCTTTGATTTCAATTGGGCCACCACGGCATCCTTCTCTTTTTTCTGTACTGCCAGTTCAGTCACCTGTTTTGTCTGATTCTCCAGTGCCACATTCTTTTGTGTTTTCCGGCCAAGCTGTTGCTGTTTGCGCTGCGCAATGAGCTGCTGTGTTTCCTGAATGGTCACCACCTGCTTTTCGCGGTATTCGCGGTAGCTTTTCAGGTAGGTGATTCTTTTTATAGCGTCATTAAAACTGCCGGCTGAAAAAATAAAGTTCAGGTAATTGTAATTACTGCGGTTC
>JAEUVM010000295.1 GCA_016787125.1 Chitinophagaceae bacterium
AAATCGGTAAAGGCTGGTAAACTTGTAGACACAGAGCATGTAAATACTGTTATCAGTAATTACAAAAAAGAACGCTGGGCGCACAACTCCCGGCACATTGGAAAAGAAGATTCGCTGAGTGTGTGGTACAGTGTGGAAGAACTGGAAGAGTTTCTGCAGATGGTAAAAGAGCATGGTGGCGATGGGATAAAAATGTATTTCGGTGCGTATGATAAAGAGCATGCTCCTAAGCCCTTATATGCAGACAGGCAGACAGTAGTGCTGGTGGCAACAAAGGAAAAAGAAACTGCTAATGGCCGGGTAAATAAAGACCTGTACATCAGCAAAGAAGAAAACACAACCATCTTGGCATACAACGCAGGAACCATATGCCCTCCTTTCTGCCAGCAAAACGGCGAAGGAATAGGCATAACCATTATTGACAAAGGTGCCGACGGCATTGTAATAGTTTAAACAGGTGTGTTTATGGTTCAGAAAAACCTCTCTTTCCAGGGAGGTTTTATTTTTATACTTTGTAGTTAAATAGCAAAATGGTGTCTTTACCGATTTTTGTATACTTTGTAATGATAAGCTTCCTGGCCAGTTTGTTGGTATATAAAAACAAGGAGCATCCCTACCTGAAGTATTTTCCTCCTTTTTTACTTGCAACTATTGCTGCTGAGATTACCGGATATGTAATGAGCTTGAATGCACATAACAATGTCCTAATGTATAATTTCTTTACGACCGCTGAGTTTTGCTTTTATTTGTTTTTTATCAGCGTTCTTATTAATAAGGTTAAGGTTAAACGAATAATCATAATTGCCTGCTGTTTATATCCGATTCCTGCTATTATCAATATTTTCTATTTTCAGGGGCCAAAGGTGTTTCATACTGTTACCTACTCAGTAGGATGCCTTTTGGTAATCATTTCCTGCTTTTATTATTTTCTTGAACTTTTCAGGTTACCAAAATCGGTTAAACTGATTCAGAATCCGGCATTCTGGATATGTTCCGGACTACTTTTCTTTTATTGCTGCGGGTTCCCCTTGTATGCTTTCATTAATTTTTGGCGTAGTTATAAATGGATGCTAAATAGCTTTCAGTCAATTATTAATATCTTGAACATATTTTTGTACTCGCTGTTTACCATTGCTTTTTTATGCAACAGAATCCCGAAATATACATCATCATCATCATAGCGGTTATCCTCGGACTGTTGCTGATCGGGTTTATCGTCACCACTCTTTTTCTATATCAACGCCGGCAAAAGAAGCAGGAAGAAGACCTGCAGCGGATGAAGGACAAGTATGAGAAAGAGGCCCTTCTCTCCCAACTGGAAATACAGGAGAATACATTTAAGTCCATCGCACAGGAACTGCATGATAATATCGGCCAGATGCTTTCCGTGGTAAAAATCACCCTGGCCTCTCTTCCGCTTGAAAAGGAACATGCGGCCTACAGTATGATCTCCAATACACAGGATGTGCTTCATAAAGCCGTGGCCGACCTGTCGAACCTTACCAAAAGCCTGCATACAGAAAGGATCAATGATATCGGCCTGTCAGAATCTATCATGTATGAGCTTCAATCCATTGAGAAGTCAGGCTTGCTGAAGGTTAATTTTTCCACTGAAGGCTATGAGTATCCTTTCGATGAACAGAAATCCATCTACCTGTTCCGCATGTTCCAGGAAGTGCTGAATAATGCACTAAAGCATGCACGGGCCACCGAACTGGATGTAAAACTGGAATATACAGATGAGTTTTTTACCATGGCCGTATCCGACAATGGCGCCGGCTTCGATATTACTGAGAAAAAGCAAAATGCAGCGCCGGGCAGCGGGGTGGGTTTACGAAGCCTTTACAACCGGTCTGGCATTATAGGAGCACAAATTTTTATAGATAGCAAGCCCGGAATTG
>JAEUVM010000290.1 GCA_016787125.1 Chitinophagaceae bacterium
TTATTGCTGTTGTATTCATAGTGCTCTTCTTTTTACAAACCTACCTTTTTTTTACCATTTGTAAAGGTTACATAAGAACCTGTTATAATGGCCGGTTTATGAAATAACTGAACAGTTTGCGGGCAAATAATTCAGTTTCTGACCCAAGACAACCCGGATATCGTAAAAGTGCATTCTGTATTTTCCAGTATGGTTGATTCCCGTTCGAATCAGTGACGGGCGATCATCCGGTATATGGAGGGGTTGTGAGTGACATTGCTCCGGCCTCCATCTCTACAAAAATACTTAAGTAATTACCTGTTCGCCACCTTTATCCGTATAGGAATAAAACGGATGCTCTTAATCTTTGTATCACATCTGCAATCGCCACCCGAACTGATATCATTACCACCCGTATCGCCCACCACTATAATCTGACTGACAGAACTGCCGGATGATACCGGAGGGGTTTCTACCTGCCCTTCATTGCAGGCACCAAATTCTGACCCTGCACCACGGCCCCTGAAGTTGACCACCTTTGATTCGAAATAAGCAGCATCAACACCCGTTACACGAATGTTTGGCGGAGCTGTATAGACTCTTTTCCGGAAAGTGCCAATGGCAGTTGACATATCACCGGTGGTTTCTGCAGCGGTATAGTAGATCACCGCATCAATGCCTTTTTCATCCACCGTTTTTTCAAGCAGCACCTGCACATTAATAGAAGGCCCGCCACCAAATTCCCGGTCGCCGCCTGCTAAAATAGAGGGACAAAGCTCCGTAGTGATGCTTGCAGGCGTGATCGTTACTGTTCGTTCGCCAGCAGGGGCGGGCGGGTTGGGATTAATTCGTACTGCAGAACCGGTAAACATACGGCCATCGAGATCAGTATGTGAGCCCGACATGGAATTACCATCTGCACTCAGGCGGTAACGAAATACCCTGCCCGACAGTTCATCCCAGCGCAAATTTGGTTTTGCACCATCAATATAAAATTCGATCTCAACAGCGGTGCCAGTATTAATCACTTTTCCGTTTACCCTGTGCATGTTGCCCGTATGGTCATAAAATGTACCCAGCCGTCTGTCGGTAATCGTGCCTCCATTCCTGCTCCTCGCTTCATCGCCGTTCAACACAAACTGCATCAACCCGGGCAGGCGATAAAAATCCAGCACGCCTTTCCATCCGGCATAGGTGAGGTCCCAGCGGCCCACCACATTTATTTCTTTCCATGTACCCGGCCGGCGTACATCGGTAATATATTCAGCAGAGATAAACCTGCCGATGTTGGAGTAAGAATAATAATCAAGCTTCGAATTACAAGCATCACCTACGGGACCGTAGTTATCTTTTATGATAAATTTTTTATCGGAAGGGTTTGTCTTGTCAAACCCGGCCAGCATGATGCAATGTGATCCATTGTCAATGCATATTTTTATTTCATAGCCGAGGGATAGTGCTTTTTCCAGGCTCTCAGCAGTTATGGGCTTTATCTCTTCGTAGCCGGTTACACCATAGTAGGTGGCCGTACCTATCTGCGGAAAACGGTTCCACACAGTAAAGTTGTTATTATTGGTATACAGCTGATCGAGAAAATACCAGTTGTCACTTACGGCATATAGCCCGTAGCCCACGGCTGATTCTTTTGGTATCCTCATGCCTTGTGCCAGGAGCGCCACACTACCACCGCCCTGCGTACCGGCAAATTGATTTTCCCTTGCTTTTGCATCGGTGATGTCGGACCAGTAAGGATGCAGACCAAACATTTTGGAAGTGATGGCCATAAATTCTTCTGAGAGATCAAGCTCACCAAAGCCCCGCTTTTTATAAGCTGCCTCCAATGCAGACAAGGAACCGAAATAAGTACAGCCACCTCGTTCGCCGCTGGGCAGCGTTTGGTTGCGGTAAGGGGTGGAGTTGCCCCGCAGATCAACCAGGTTGGGGGCAATCACCGATTTGTCATAGGATGCTTCCAATGTCCATACCTGGTTAGCTGTGGCGGCCCCATCCCACAACTGTACGGCGGCACCGCCTGTGCCAATGGCTCCGTTGGTAACATCGAGTACTTTATTGGTGGCACTGGCAGCGCAGCGGACGGTATAGCGATTGGAACCTGCAGACTGGAATATCCACTTCTGGTTTATGTTGGCCGGCAGTACCTGCCAGAGCTGTACTTTACAGCCGTTGTTATTCACCGCTCCGGCATGTGCATCTAAGTTCTTATTGGCCCCCACGTTTTTGATATAGAACTTTCCATCACCTGCATCTGCGATATCCCAGATCTGGTTCAGGGTAAAACGTTGTTTCCATATCTGCACCTGGCACCCGTCGTTTTTATACGTATTACTTTCTGCTTCCAGTGACTGACCATTTGCTAACCGGATATAATAACGGCCTTGTCTTGGTTGTTGGGCATTTGCAAACTGAAAAACGAAAATGGCAAGGAGGGTGACGATAATGTTTTTTTGTTTCATAAATACCGGGATTGATTTTTTCGGAATATGATTATGGTAAAATGGGGTGTTATTTTTATTTCATACACAAATATCATGCATTGCGGGGAAGGAAACAATTACACAAATGGGTGAAAGGAGCATATCAGAAGCAATGGAGCTATCAGGCTGCTTCAATTAATATTGCTGGTTGCAGCCTGTCCGGAAGACTGGTTTCTGCCAACGTAACCTCCTTGCATGCAGTGCGGAGCAATGGCGTGAAATAAATGACCGGAGATTCCAGGTGGTGATTCAGATGACAACAAGTATCAGGCGAAGGCTTTGTACATTCAACACATGCCGGGAAAATACAGTAATCACTTTTACAATAAGAACCACCAGCCTTATGCCAACCGTCTGCGAAATGAAGGCACTAAAGCAGAAGCCTGCCTGTGGAAATATGTTTTGCGGGCAAGTAAATTAAAAGGATATGCCTTCCGGCGTCAGCGGCCGGTACTGCAGTACATTGCAGATTTTATGTGCAAAGAACTTATGCTTATCATTGAAGTGGATGGAAGTATTCATGACCTGGAAGAAGTAATGCGAAAAGATAAAGAGAGACAGAAGGTATTGGAAGAAGCCGGGTTTACCGTGCTTCGGTTTACGAATGAAGAAGTGCTGACGAATATACAATGGGTTCAAAGCTTCCTGGAAGATTGGATCACCAAGAAGACCGCTTCTTAGTATTGTCTTTCCGAAATAGAGACTTTCCCTTTCCCCCGCGGGCGGGGGAAGTGCTACGATTAGGATAAGTCTCCGAACAGGGGTGGAGGTAACGCTGCCGCCGGTTTCTTCTCCACCCCATTTGGGAGATGCCTGCTCTCCGGCGATCCGGCCCCCGCCTGCGGGGGACAGGGGAGACTCAGATATGCCGAAGAGAATAAGTCCTATATCTTTCTATTCTTTAAAGGATGTAAAAAATACTACTGAGAACGGAAACTACCATGAAAACAGAACGTACAAGTGTGCGATCCCGCAATAGACGGGACAAGCTGCAACAGACGATGATAGTAGCACAGGTGCTGGGTCAATACATTATGTTGAATGTTAAATGATAAGTGTTGAATGGGGAGAACTCATTTAGCATTCAGCACACAACATTCAACATAATCTTTAGTGATCATTTAACGGCAAACCTCTCTTCTGCCACTCAATCCAGTTCACATATTCCGGTGCCACACGGTGTTCTTCCATGGTAATACAGTTGTCAACCGGGCAAACGAGTTTGCAGAGGTTGCACCCAACACATTCTTCTTCTTTTACGGTGTAAGTGTTGTAGGGTTTGCCGTAGGCTAAATTGATAGACTGGTGTGAAGTGTCCTCGCAGGCAATATAACACAGACCACAATGGATGCACTTATCCTGGTTTATTTTGGCGATGTGATGGTAATTGATGTCGAGGTCTTCCCAATGGGTGATGGTGGGTACCGACTTGCCGATAAAGTCTTCCAGTGTGTTGTATCCTTTCTCATCCATCCAGTTGTTCAGTCCTTCGATCATATCTTCCACAATGCGGAAGCCATGCTTCATAGCTGCCGTGCATACCTGTACATTACTGGCACCGAGCAGCATAAACTCCACGGCATCTTTCCAGGTGCTGATACCTCCTATACCACTGATGGGTACAGTACGGGTGAGGTCATCCTGCGCAATAGTGGTGAGCATTTTTAAGGCAATGGGTTTTACGGCCGGGCCGCAATAACCACCAAAGACAGATTTACCTGCCACATAGGGATTGGGCACCAGGGTATCAAGGTCAACACCTGTTACCGATTGTATGGTATTGATGAGGGAGAGGGCATTGGTGCCGGCCTTTACCACGCTACGTCCGGTAGGCACCACCGAATGCACATTGGGAGTAAGTTTGGTGATGACGGGTATCGTGGCTTTCTCCATTACCCATTCCACCACCATGCAGGCGATCTCGGGGTCTTGTCCTACGGCGGCGCCCATGCCACGTTCTGTCATGCCATGCGGGCAGCCGAAGTTGAGTTCAAAGCCCATTGCACCGGCATCTTCGCATTTCTTGATCAATTCATGCCAGCTTTTGCGGTCGTTATCGGCCATCAGTGAAACGATCATCGCCCGGTCGGGGAAGAGCTTTACACATTCTGTTATCTCTTTTAAATTTATTTCCAGTGGCCTGTCGCTGATAAGTTCAATATTGTTGAAACCCATTACACGTTGTCCGCCATAATCAACCGCCGAATAGCGTGAAGATACATTCTTTACCTGCGAGCCGAGTGTTTTCCACACCACACCGCCCCAGCCT
>JAEUVM010000338.1 GCA_016787125.1 Chitinophagaceae bacterium
CAAAAACCAATACATCCATATACTGCCCAACAAGGGTACACCTTATACCATTGCCAATGGCGGGGGATTTGAAGTAAACACGGATGATTTTGGTATAAATCATAGCACGGGTACAACATGGGAGAGGGGCAGTTCCGCAGTGGCAGGTAAACAGGGAACACATGCAGGCGCCAATGCCTGGGTGACGGGCCTCGTGGGCAATTATGTTGACAACAGCAGGAGCATCCTGATGACGCCCAACTACAATTTTACTTTGCCGGGGGCTTATACGCTCAGCTTCTGGTCAAGGTCAAACACAGAATCAGATTATGATGGATTCCGGGTGGAGTACACCACTAATAAAGGAGGTACGTGGTTGCCCCTGGGCACCACTGTGGCGGCAGGCTGGTATAACAGTGCCAACGTAAGCGGTACCACTATATTCCCGGCCAATGAAGCCTTCTTCAGTGGCAACAGGGGAGCGGCCTATACTCAGTCCACCCGTGATGTATCCTTCCTTGCCGGCAATCCCAATGTGGCCTTCCGTATCGTGTTCGCATCAGATGGGGGAGTAACGGGTGTGGGTGCGGCCGTGGATGATTTTGAAATAGCCGGTCCTCCCAACATTGCCCTGCCCGTAACCCTCACCTCCTTCAGAGCCTACAAACAGGGCGCTGATGTAATGGTGGATTGGAAAACAGAGAATGAAACCAATATCAGGGAGTATAAGGTGGAACGCAGCACTGATGGGGCCAGCTTCACAGAGATAGGTACCGTACAGGCAAGGAGCGGAACGGTGAATACCTACCAGTTTACAGACAGGATATCACAGCTTTCCACCCGGCCAACAGGTAATATATATTACCGCTTACGCATCCATGATTTTGATGCTGGGCATAAATACAGCACGGTGGCAAGGATCACACTGGATGCGGCCGCAACCATCACGGTAGGTCCAAACCCATTCGCTGATTACCTGAATATTTACACCAGTGCAGCAATAAAGCGGGTAACACTGTTTGATATGAATGGCCGTGAAATGTACAGCACAGCAGCGGTGGTAGGAAATAAAGTGATGATCAGCCGCACACTGCCAACCGGCACCTACCTCGCAAGGATAGAAACCACCAGCGGAACAGAAACATTGAAAGTGTATAAAGGAGAATGATGAAGTGACTCTTTCTGTCAAAAACAAAAACACACACATGAGCAGGTCTTATGTGTGTGTTTTTTTTGTTTAATGTTTAGAGTTTAATATTTAGAGTTTAATGTTTAAAGTTTAAAGTTTAATGTTGGCGTGTTGAGGGAAGACGCAGAAAGACTGCGGACTATTGATAATCAAAATCGATGATAAAGACGTCACCCATCACCCGTCACCCGGCACCCGCCACCCGCCACCCGTCACCCGTCACCCGTCACCCGACCCAGCCCCATCGGGGCGAAATGTTGTTATATAAATGATAAATTACCGGCGCTTCAGCCGGTAAGAAAAGAAGACGTTAATACCTCAAAAGCATTTCCGCACTTAAAGCCGGTCGACGGTCAACCTCTTCCTTGCGGTTAATTCCCGCGCCTCTGCGCCTCTGCGGGAAATACAATTTGCCGTCTTTTATCTATTTCAAAATCATCAGTTTACAAATTTCTCTCCTCGTTTTGCGTGCCCGGCGAAGTGTATTGTGTACGCAACTAACCAATTTGCGAAGCCATCTCACCGACTTGCGAAGCGATCTCACCAACTTGCGAAGCGATCTCACCAACTTGCGAACGCTTCTCACCAACTTGCGAACGCTTCTCACCAACTTGCGAACGCTTCTCACCAACTTGCGAACGCCTCTCACTAACTTGCGAACGCTTCTCACCAACTTGCGAACGCCTCTCACTAACTTGCGAACGCTTCTCACCAACTTGCGAAGCGATCTCACGGACTTGCGAACGGTTCTCACGGACTTGCGAACGCCTCTCACGAGCTTGCGAACGCTTCTCACGGACTTGCGAACGCCTCTCACGAGCTTGCGAAACGCCATGTGTGAAGCGGGCTGCACTAACCTTCATTTACATTAACAACTGCTTAACTATCGGCGATCTGTGAAAGGTCCGCATTTCAGCTGCTGATCTCCCAAAGAAAAATCCCAAAAATAAATTTGCGAAACCAAATAGTTGCACATATATTCGCAACCGATCAGTTTCATTAAACCAACAGCCGAAATGCGCAGAGATATCTTCCAGGCCATTGCAGATCCTACAAGAAGGGCCATTATCACCCTGATTGCCACACAGGCACTAACCCCCAATGCCATCGCTGAAAATTTCCACTCCACCCGGCAGGCAGTGTCAAAACACCTCCGCATTTTAACGGAATGTGAATTGGTAAAACAGGAGCAAAGAGGCCGGGAGATCTATTATTCCCTCGAAGTGAAAAAAATGAAAGAGATAGATACATGGCTCGCACAGTTTCGTAAACTATGGGAAACCAGT
>JAEUVM010000367.1 GCA_016787125.1 Chitinophagaceae bacterium
AACACACGCAGGTGAACCCAATTGCCATTCTGGTTGGGCACATCGGTGATGGCATAGCCAACCCTTTCAGTTTGCTGGGCGGTGGAGAGTAAAGAAGTAAGAACGGCCCCGGAAAGGAGCAAAGCAGTGTGTAAACGTTTTCTCATACACTAAGGTTTTTTGTTTTTCAAAATCTATAAGGCTGACGGGGATCGTCCCTGTCATGACCGAAGGATTAAGTTACGATATTCCTTTTGCCTTGCCAAGGCTTTTTTATGAGTGGCAGTTTGCGGGAAAGAGAACCCCTCCGCTTAGAAAAGCAGGAGGGGCCTGGTTATAAAACCCTGAGCATTGGTATCCGGACAGGGCCTGGAAATGTGGTAAAAAGAAGGCCGCAACAAGGCGGCCTCCGGTGAGTTGATTATTTTTTTAGCGGGCAATGGTAAAACGAACCACTTCTGGTCTTTCGCTTCCGTTGGCCACCTGCAGCAGGTAGGTGCCGGGTTGCAGTCGCTGAAGATTCTGGATGCCGATACTGTTGGTGCCATTGTAAACAGCGCTTTGCTGGCGCAATACGATCCTGCCGGCCATATCTGTTACAGCGATATCAGCAATACCGTTGCGGGAGGCTGCAAATCGTACAGTGGCGGTACCGGTGGCGTCAACCGGGTTGGGGCTGATGAAAAGGCCGCTGTTCTTCACCCCGTCTTTCCGCAGCATGATGGTGTTGCTGTATGAAAAACGACCATCGAGATCGATCATTTTCAGGCGGTAAAAGAATACTTCGGTGCTTTGCACAGAAAGGTCATCAGCAAACTGGTATTGCTCTCTTCCTGTACCGGTGCCTTGCCGGGGCACTGCACCTGCTGTGGTAAACGTGGTTCCGTCTGTGCTTCTTTCCAGTATATAATTGGCAAAATCCACCTGGTTTTCGGCTGTCCAGTTAAGATAAGCTGTATTGTTTTTGAGCAGTCCGTTGAAGCTGATCAGTTTAACCGGCAGCGGCACTTGCTGCGGGAAGGCAAAACAACCGAAACGGGATCCGTACTGGCGGGTAGGCTGCGAGTTGAAGTTCGAATTAGTGAAATTATAATCATAGCCCATCCGTACGGTGATCTGGGTTTGTGGTGTGGAGTAAGAAGCAGCCGCCGCCACCTGTGAACAACGGGATACACCGGTACGTTCACAAACAGAGCCGGCAAATCCTTTCCAGTTGCCGCCATCTGTATAAGTGTAGGAAACGAGTTCTGTGGAAACATCTCCGTTGATAGAAGATCCGACTACGTTTTGCACCACGCCTGTTTCCCTGAACCAGCCGTTATTGCCAACGGTGGAGCCGTCAATATCATAATGGATATAATTAAGTCCGGTCAATCCTCCGGATGGCGGTGGGGTGGTGTAGTCGCCCGGGTATTGTTGTCCCGCAGTACCATTTTCCACATAAAACCGGATGGTAAACTGAACGTAGCCACGCAGGTCGCTGTTGGTCAGGTTGGATGATGGAGTGATACGGGGTGCGAAGAAGCTGGCAATACTGTTGCCCGACTGATCGGTAGCGCCGTCATCATCAATGCTGAAGTTGCCGCCGTTCATGGCACAGTTCGAAGCTGCGTCTATGGTTACGGTGGCATTGATCTGCTGTCCGCTGATGGTGGCAATGTTGTAAAAACTGTACACGGCAGGTAAAGAAGTGGGGCTGCCGGATCTTAACGTGGCGTTTGTGAAACTGGTAACGACAGTCGATGCGCCGGTACAGGTTTCAGAAACGGGCTGGGTACAGTTGTTTGCATTACAGGCAAGCGGTGCGGCGGGTTGGGTGGGCTGTGCTGTTACGGCATAACCCAAAAGGAGCATAACTCCAAAGTACAAGACTCTCTTTTTCATTGCTCAGGTGTTTATGGATGTTACAATAAGGAAACGTAACCGGTGGCTAATACAGGAATGGAATGGCGGCGGCCATCAACAGGATGTGAGATTTACGATGCGTTTTCTGGAGGAAATTGGGATAAGGTTACAACTGTTTCGGGATTGGAGTAGAGAAACAGTTTAAGGTTCAATAACAAAGGTAAAGTTTCGCCCTGTTCTTTGCAAGCAAACAAACAAATATTATCACGGATAACCTGTTTGTCAATGACAAACAGCGGGTTGAGTGTGGTATTACCGGAAACTTACGATGTCTTATTTTTTGTAAAAGGTTTGTAGCCGCCTTCTGTTGCCTTATGGGCCTCTGTGATCTCAGCGAGGGGCTCACAGGGTTTCCAGCCGGCATGCATTTCAGCGGGAAGGGACTGGTAGAGGCGGGTGCCTTCTGTTTTCCAATTTATCATTTCATCGCTTACCTCTTTGATGATCTTTGCGGGGTTGCCGGCCACCAGGCTGCGGGCGGGAATGTTTTCTCCCTGTTTTATAAAAGATAATGCACCTACAATACATTCATCTCCGAGTATTACATTGTCCATGATAACTGCGTTCATACCCACGAGGCAGTTGTTGCCGATGGTGGCGCCATGAATGATGGCCCCATGCCCGATATGTGCTCCTTTCTTCAGCAATACGGTAACACCCGGAAACATGTGGATGGTGCAGTTTTCCTGCACATTGCAGCCATCTTCGAGGATGATCTGGCCCCAATCGCCCCGAAGTGCAGCCCCGGGACCGATGTAGCAATCTTTTCCGATAATGACGTTTCCTGTAATGGCAGACTGCGGGTGAATAAAGGCGCTTTCATGAACCACTGGTTGTATGCTGTTGAATTCGTAGAACATTGTTCTTTTTTAAGTAAATAGGTAAATAGAGTATATAAAGTATATAGAGTATATAAGGTATATAGAGTATATAAAGTATATAGAGTATATAGGGTGCGTAGTATATATACCTATATACCTTATATACCCTATATACTTATTCACTTACAGTAAATAAAGTCTGCCGGAAAGGAAGCCTATTTGTTTGATTCATCTCTTTTCTTTCGCAAATACATTAGATAGCCGTTCAGTAATTTCTCAATTTCCTTCCCGGCTGTTTTCAGGCGGTTGAGTTCTTCCCCGGTTATGTATCCCTCATCAAATGCGTCTGTAAGATGGTTGATCGTTTCAGTTAAGGAACCCCTCGCCTGTATGCAAAAATGTATCTGGTCGGGGTAAGTAAATCTCCCATGTCCCTCAGCAAGCAGTGCGTTGATCGACCGTGAACTCCTGATAAGCTGATCAGTTAGCCTGTATTTTTCTTCAGGAGGAAACCGTCTGGCTGTCTTTATCATTTCAAGCTTAAAGCTCCTCACTTTTTTCCAAAGCTCCAGCTCTTCAAAGCCAAAGCTGTTGTTACTATTCATAGGGGTAAGGGTTGGTTGTTGCAGGTAAATATAGTATATAAAGTAGATAAGTATATAGAGTAGATAAGGTATATAAGTATATAAGGTATGAAAGTATTTACTTTATATACTCTATATACTTATATACTTTTCATACCAGCTTCTTATCTGTCCTGTAGCAAAGACCTTTAAATACTGCCACTTCATGGTCTTTCTGGTTGATGATGGAAATATGATATAAACCAGTTGACTTACCATTGTGCAGTTCGGTTGCTTCGGCGGTCAGTACATCATCTACATGCACGGGTTTCAGGAAGTTGATAGAAGTGTCGAGTGCCACGGATAATACATTCCGGTTGTTGCAGGCAAAGGCAAATGCAGAATCTGCCAGTGAAAAAGCGATGCCGCCGTGTACGATACCAAAGCCGTTGATCATCTCCGGCCGTACTGTCATCTTTATTTTGCTGTAGCCTTCTTTTACTTCCAGCACTTCTATTCCCAGCCATTGGCTGAAGAGGTCGTGCTGCATCATGTGGTTCACCACATCGCCGGCCAGGTTGTCTTTTTCTGAGCTCATGTGAATTTATTTTCCTTTGAATACCGGTTGTCTTTTTTCCAAAAAAGCATTGATGCCTTCCTGGTAATCTTCTGTAAGGGCGGCCCGTTGCTGAAATACATCTTCTTCCATCAGTTGTTCTGCATAGTCTGCATGAAAAGACATGTTCAGCAGTTGCTTGGTATACGCTAATCCTTTTGTGGGCATGGAGGCCAGGGTGACGGCGATCTTTTTACTTTCTTCTGCAAAAGTATCATCGGGAAAAACTTTATACAGCATACCCATCCGTTCTGCTTCTGTGGCCGGCACTTTATCACCCAGCATACTGAGTGCTGAGGCTTTTTGCCAGCCGATCAGTCTTGGCAGAAAATAGGTACCGCCGCTGTCGGGTATCAACCCGATCTTGGAAAAAGCCTGTATGAAGGAAGCGGATTGCGAAGCCACCACCACATCACCACAAAGGGCAATATTGGCACCTGCACCTGCGGCCACCCCGTTGACGGCCACCACCACCGGCTTTTCCAGTTTGCGGATCCTTGTCACTATCGGGTTGTAATGTTCAGACAAGATCTGCTTGATCTCAATTTTCTGATCACCCACCAGTTCGCTGATGTCCTGTCCGGCGCTGAATGCTTTGCCGGAGCCGGTGATGTACACACAGCGTACCTCATCACTTTTGCAGGCGTCGAGTTTATCCTGCATCAGCAGGGCCATTTCCCGGTTGAAGGAATTGAATTTATCCGGCCTGTTGAGGGTGATGTAAGCAACAGCGTCTTTTATTTCAAATAATACAGATGACATGGCAATGCATTGAAAAACAAACTTACAAAACAAACCTCAACGCAGGACTCCGTGTATGACCTTGTACCGGTTTTGATATCAACGTTACTGCATCACTTTTATATAAAACGTCTGCAATGGAAGATCGATCCCCGCACCGCTGAAATTTCCAAAGGTTACTTCCACCTGGTTAACAGCACTTACCCTTGCCCCGGCTATAAAATAGCCATTGGGCAAAGCAGCCGCCGGTGAAACGGTAACAGTATTGCCGATAGCGGCACCGGGTACCGCATACGGCATGATAGTGGTGGAGCCGCTTGCCAGCAGCGGCGGATCAATGGTGGCCGTAGCAGGAATGGAAGGTTTCAATGTTATCCATCCTGCGGAGGTATAGGCTTCCGGGCTGGCAGCATCGCTGTTGTAGCGGAGCATACCAATGATGGGTGTGACGGGCCGCTGGGCTGTGGTACCAACCGGGATGATCATGGAAGAAGTGGTGTTTACATCCAGCACTGCCCTTGCTTTGAATCCAGCCCCGTCGGTAATAACGGTGGAGTCGCCAAAGTGATTATGTCCTTTATTGGTGTAGAGCGCAAAATTGTTATTGGCAGAAGAACCTCTTACACTGGTGATATAGATTCCATAGGCAACACCATCCACTTTATTCTGCAAGGTGGAACTGATATTGATGAAATGACCATATATATTTCCAAGGATACGGCGGGTGCTGGTGGCGGGAGTAACATAGGAGAGACTTGTAAAGTTACCATACATTTCGCCAACATTGGCGCTGTTTGAACCACCTGCGCTTACAGAGTTCGCATTGCCCATCATTACTTCTGTATAACCGTTGCCCCTGGTGTAGGTATTGCCGATGATGCCATACATGCCCGACACGCTATCCTGTGCTGCATTGCCCGAGGCATAATTCACTCCGATGATATCAACAATCTTTTGTGTGGCTGAGGGATTAGTAAAGGCGGCAGCCGCCAAACCGGTGTAGGATGCTGTAAAAGGATTACTGATAGCCACCGGGTCGTTATCTACTTCGTATATAGCATAAATGTTAGAACTGTTGAGGTTGGGCAAACTGCGGGGGAAACGGGAGGCGGTTGCTTTAAAAATATGCTTGTCGCTGTTGCCATCATCCAGGTTAAAGAAGGCGCCCGTGGTGCCAATAAAATAACGGGAGTCGCCGAAAAAGAATTTCCGGGTGTTGGTCTGGTAATAAATGGAATCGGTATTATTCAAAGCCCTTCTGAGGTAGAGACGGCCTGTGCCGGCATCATGTATCCATTCGCTGCTGTCGGCAACGATGGGCCGCCATTCGCCGATACCTTGTTTGTACTGGTAGATACTGCCGGCAGTATTATTATAAATAAGCAATCCGTCGGGTGGGGTGGCAATACTGTTCATGTGTGATTGTGTCATGCGTGGCAGCAGGAAGCCACGGGTGGTATCCTGCAGTTGCAGAATGGCCCTTGGATCAGGTGTGCCGGTGGTATCACCAATTCTGACCACCTGGCTGAAGGAAGTCAATGATAAAAAGCAAACTGCACTCAGCAGCAGGAAGCGGTTAAGGTTCATGGTAATTTATTTTGGTAAATATCCCGAAACAGCCGCTAATATCAATAGAGTAACTGAAAATGTGTAGCTTTAAAATAAGTGAAGATATTTTTCTCCATATTAATTTTTATCATCGTATTGTATGCCGGCTGTGCCAAAGAATACAGCTTTGAAGGAGGAGGTACGCCACCACCGAGGGATACTATCATCAATCCGCCGCCACCACCACCGCCATCTGTTCCCGTTTGCCATGCGTGTAATAATATAACGGGCACTGCCTTTCCACAATGGCGGTTCCGGTCGGGCAACTGGGTAACCTGTGGCAGCGCCGACACGGCTATTGCGCTGGGCAACCGCACCACATTTACTTTTTTTGGTCCCTCAGCCTGTTCGGTTGATACCGGCATGGTGATCACCGTGTACCTGAATGGCGATACATTAAATCGTGACCGGCAAAATATCCAGGCAAGAACAGCCGCCTTCTATGCCTATGAGCGGGTAACGCCTTCGTATATTTTTATGAGCCAGGGCAGCAATTCTTTTTCCGTAACGATAGATCGCTATACACACAGCACAGGTATCGTAACCGGTACTTTCCGTGGTACCGTATTCCGGGCCAATGGTGCGGCAGCCAGTATAGATTCAGGAAGATTTACCGTAAGGTTGCTGTAGCGGTATTTTTCTCAATGACATTTAAAAAAATCGAAAGGCTCTTTGCAGTCATTGCATTGATATAATGCTTTGCAGGCGGTGCTGCCGAATTCACTTACAAGTCTTGTATTGGAAGAGCGGCACAGGGGACATTCCACTCCATCCTTTGGTATGGTAAATCTTTTATCAGGCGGGGCTATGCCGTAGTCTTTCAGTTTTCGTTTTCCTTCTTCCGTCATCCAGTCGGTGGTCCAGGCGGGTGAGTTGGCGTAGATGATCTTTATTTTATTAAAACCAAGTGTGGTCAGTTCCACCCGTATCTGTGCGGCGATCATATCCATGGCCGGGCAGCCGCTGTAGGTACTGGTGATGGTAACCTCCAGCACGTCATCATTTAGCTGAATGTCACGTACAATGCCGAGGTCAATAAT
>JAEUVM010000473.1 GCA_016787125.1 Chitinophagaceae bacterium
AAACAAAAACTGGAAGAAGCGGAAGATTACATTGACGAACTGGAAGAAAAACTGGAGCTGTCTGCCAACGATAAGCACAAGCTAAAAAATATTGACCTGGTAGAACTCGGCTCCGCCGTGCTGGGCAGGCTGGCTGAAAAGAATGCGGATGTATTAAGCGGTTTAGGTCTGTCAGGTATTGGTAATAAGGAACAAAAACAATTAGAAACACCGCAGCCCCAGGGCGAAGCCAGTTTTCAGAAGAAAGCTGATACCGCAGCATTAACCGAAGAAGAACAGCAATACATCGCTACATTAAAGCAACTGCAAAACTGTTTTGATGAACCCCAGATGGTGGCCGTGATTGGCATTCTCAATCAACTGATGGCTGATCCGACGCAGGTAAACCCTGTTGCAGAATTACTCAACATAAAAAATCCATAACAATGAAAAAATATCAGTACGACATTTCTATTGAAGCAACAACTGAAAGCGAGGCTGATGCAAAGATGACTGCTCTGACAACGCTGGCATCCAAACTCAGCCAGAAAGAATTAACCAAGCTGGCGCATACCATTATGAATGACCCGGTAAAAACAGCTTTGGCAAAAAAATATCTCGGCGTTTAGTTGTTTTCATTTTGTGTTAATCCTATCCTATGAACCAGGAAACTTCCATCCACCAGCAAGACGAATTTACCCTTGAGGAAAAAATCAAGTATGGCATACTCGGAGTGATTGTGCTGGGTGGGAGTTTCTTTATTGGCAGAAAACTGGTCCGCCGGGCTAAGTCTTATTCTGAAGAAAAGAAAACTTATGAAGAAGGCAATGAAGCCACTTATGCCAAGCAACTGAAAATGGCTTTTGAAAACGATATGTGGTTTGGGTGGGGGACAGATGAAGAAGCTATTCGTAAAGTATTAAGGGCAATACCAAGCAAGGAATATTTCAGGAAAGTTATCAATTCTTACCAGAGACTTTACTCCAGCAGTTTGATGAAAGATATGCAGGATGAACTGACTTCTGCTGAGTATAATGAAATGCTGGCCATCCTGTCTGTAAAACCGGAAAGAGGTAAGGCATTACAGCAGCCTGCACTGACAGGCGAACAATTTTTATCGTGGGCAAAAAGATTAAGGTCTGCATTCAACGAGAATACCTGGGGTTTTCTGCCTTATGGAACGGATGAAGATGCTATAAAGGCAGTGTTCATGGAAATACCCACGCAGACGGCATTTGCACAAGTGGCGGCGGCATACAAAAAAGAATATGATGATGACCTGATGGCTGATATTAAAGACGAACTCACTGTATTTGAGTATGCTGCTATGATGAACATCGTTGCAAAAAAACCGAAAACATAACTATGAAAACGAATCAACCCAATAAAAAACAAAAGCGGAAGCGGATAGTAATAACCACCCTGGCGGTGGGTGCAGCAGGCATCCTGGGTTATTTTGGCTGGCAGTATTACAAAAAGAAAAAGGTAAAGAATAATGATGAACCGGATGTATCGTTCAAAAAGAAAATAACAGAAGACTCCAAACCTGTTTATGTTGATACCCCGGTCTATCAACCTGTGATAAAACCGAAGTCCAAACCTAAACCAAAGCCGCAGGTAATTTATGATAATCCTTATCTGGAAGTACCGCCAGTTAGCAAAGACGGGTTTCCACTCAAACGGGGAAGCAAGGGAGAAAAAGTAAGGGCTTTACAGGAAGCATTGATTGCCAAATATGGTAAGCAAATCCTTCCCCGCTATGGCGCTGATGGAGATTTTGGTGCTGAAATGACAGCGGCACTAAAAAAATTAAAGTTCCCTGCAATGATTGAACAAAGCACCTACAATGTTTTGATGCAGGGTCAGAAAGTAAACAGCGAAAATGGCAACAATAGTTTGGCTAAACAATTTGTTGCAGCAGCTACCAAGAAAGATTTTAACCTGACCATTCAATTATTAAAACGGCTCAAATCAAAGGATGATTATAAAGAAGTCAGCAGTGAATTTAAAAACTATCG
>JAEUVM010000482.1 GCA_016787125.1 Chitinophagaceae bacterium
CCCGGAAGGATAACGGTGCCCTACCGGCTCAACTCGCTTCACTTTTCCTATGCGGCATCGGTGTACGGGCAGCACAGCGGACTGGAATTCAGTTATTACCTGCAGGGCTTTGATGCAGACTGGAGCAACTGGAGCAGTAATACTGAGAAGGAATATACCAACCTGCCTGCGGGTGATTATATATTCAGTATTAAGTCGAGAAAAAGTCCTTCTCATGAATCGGCCGTTTACCAATACTCCTTTACCATCCGGCCACCGTGGTATCAAACCATCTGGGCCTATGGGCTGTATCTTTTATTGCTCGCCGTATTTCTGTACGCACTGCTGAAATACCAGGCAAGAAGACACCGGAAAAAGCAGGAAGCCCGGCGGGAAGCAGACAGAAAAAAATTTGTGGAAGAACAGAAGCAGATGGCTTACCAGCATCAGCTCGAACTGGCCAAATCGGAAAAGGAATTGATACGCCTGCAAAATGAAAAACTGGAAGCCGAGATAACGTATAAAAATGCGGAGCTGGCCAGCGCAACGATGAACCTGGTGCAGAAGAAAGAATTCATCCTGAAGCTGAAAACCGAATTGCAGCAATTGCAGAAGAATGCCAAAGTGGGTGATGACAATCCCGAACTGAAAAAACTGCTGAAGGTATTGGCAGAGGAAGAAAAGCTGGATGATGAATGGAATAGTTTTTCGCAACACTTCAACAGTGTGCATGGTGACTTCTTAACGATCCTGAAAAATAAGTTCCCGGCATTAAAACCACACGAACTGCGGCTATGTGCCTACCTGCGGATGAACCTGAGCAGTAAAGAAATTGCCCCGCTGATGAGTATATCGGTACGTGGAGTGGAGATCAGCCGCTACCGGCTCCGCAAAAAACTGGCACTCCCCACAGAAGCCAACCTGGTGCAATACTTATTAGAATTAAAGGAGGAAAAAGACGGGAATCGAAAACCTGAAGGAAGTTAAAGTGGGATTTATTGTTCAACTTTGGGTATTGTAAGTATGCAAACCTTAAATGAACTTTTCTCTGCTTTTAAATTAAACAAAGCCCGCATTAAGCAACTCGGTGAGGAAGCGAGGCTGGCGGCAATTGATTGCGGCAGGCATGGCGCTGATAAAAAGCTGTCAGCAGCAACCTGGAGCCTGCTTGATGATCTTTCAGATAAAGTATGGGACACGGAAAAAACAACCACGCAAAAAATAACACAGACCTTTGAGTTGTATGAACTCTTTCCGAGCTATTACCATTTTCTGAAACCACTTTATTATGGCATCAGGGACAAAGAAATTACTGCCCCGGAAGAAAAAGAAACGATCTGGAAACGCCTTATGCATTACCTCGCCGGGGAGAATTATCATGCAGACCCCGTAGGTTATATATTATGGGTCGATTTTTTTGAAGATGAAAGTACAGTAAGGGAAAGCTGGCAGGGATTGCTCAATCATCCATGCGGCAAACAATCATTGACCCGATTACTGGAGTCGTCTGGCCCGGTTCCGTACGACCTGAAAGAACAGCTTTACAACAGCCTGATAGGCGACAAAACAACCCATCCGCATATATTCAACAGTTTATTATTCAGTTCCATTGACCTTTATGGAAAAACGGATAAAGAAAAAGCCAACCGGCTACTGGCAAGATTGAAAGTGGACACAACATCGGAGAATTATATACTGCTGAAAGAAAAACTGAAATAAAACAGCCCATGCTTTAAACCATGGGCTTATCAACCACCCCCAATGCCCAACCCATTAGCAAACCCA
>JAEUVM010000536.1 GCA_016787125.1 Chitinophagaceae bacterium
TGTTGCTCTCCCTTTATTTTATTGTACAAAATAATTTCCGGGCTGAATACAAGATCACCCGCTCCCATTTCCAGGGTATTGACACCTGGCTGATACGGCTGAACAGCAATGTTACTTTTCTGAATAAAGTAAAACTGAAAAAGGCGCTGGATGAAGTACCTGAATATTCAGTACTGACGATCGATGGCAGCGAATGCAATTTTATTGATTACGACATACTCGAAGTGATCAGTGAGTTTGAAAACAAAGCCCGCGACCGCCATATCGAACTCCACACCGTAGGAATAAAGAAGGTGAGTGTGACGGCGGTACATTAGGAGTTTTTAGTTTTTAGTTTTTAGTTTTTAGTTACGAGTTATGAGTTACGAGTTTTGAGTTACGAGTTTCGAGAGGAGCACATCAGTACATTAGCACATCAGCACATCAGCAAATTTCCAAATCATCTCATCTCCACACCTGTCCCGGCCATCCGGGATCTTCAAATCATCTCATCTTCAAATTTTCAAATTATCTCATTTTCAAATTATCTCATTTCCACATTTTCACATTCTCACATTATTCTTCACGTATTCATATATCGCCTGCTGTGCTGCCAGTGGCTCCTGGCCTTCGGTGAGGGTTTTTACATTTTTGCAATTACCAGTGGTAATGTCACTCACCAGCAGTACGGCCTTTTGGTTGTCTTTCAGTTGTAATTGCAGTATATGTTCCAGTTCGGCAGCCAATGCGGGATCGCTTACCGGGAACACCACTTCGATGCGGCTGTGCAGGTTGCGGTTCATCCAGTCGGCGCTGCCCATGTAGTATTCCGGATTACCATCATTGTGAAAGGCAAAGATGCGGGCATGCTCCAGGTAGCGGTCTACAATACGGTGCACCACGATGTTCTCACTTTGTCCGGGCACACCAGGAGCAAGGCAGCAGATACTGCGCACGAGCAGTTGCACTTTTACCCCCGCTCTGCTGGCATCATACAGGCGTGCGATCATATCCCGTTCCTGCAGGTTGTTTAGCTTGATGATGATACCGGCGGGCTTACCCTCTTTCGCATTTTTTATTTCCCGTTCTATCAGTTTGTTCAGCCGTTTGATCATATTGAATTGCGATACCAGCAGGTGCTGAAAAGGTATCTTACCATATACGGCGGGCTGCACCCGCGACTGCAGGTAGTTGAACAGCATCACCAGTTCTTCGCCGTACTCCGGCCGGGTGGTGAAGAATACATGATCGGTATAGAAGCGCCCGGTGGATTCATTGAAATTGCCTGTGGCCATAAAAGAGAACAACTGATCCTGCCGCTTCACCAGCGCCACTTTGGCATGTACTTTCAACCCGGGAATGCTGTTGATGATACGGATGCCGGCGGCCTTCATTTTCTTACTCCACTTCAGGTTGTTCGCTTCATCAAAGCGGGCTTTCAGTTCCACAAACACGGTAACCTTCTTTCCGTTTTTGGCTGCGCTGATGAGGGCATTCACGATATGGGAATCGGCAGCCACCCTGTAAAGGGTAACGGATATTTCCTGCACTTTCGGATCTATCGCTGCTTCATTGAAGAAGCGCAGGATATAGTTGTATGAATGATACGGAAGGTGCAGCAGTTTTTCTTTTTCAGCAATACTCTGAAAGATGGAGCAATGGTTGTTGAACCCGCCATGTGGTACGGCCGGCCAGGAAGAAGCTGTCAGTTTTACCTTTGAAGGATTGGGCAGGCTGCCAAGGTCTTTCAGGTTGTGATAGCGGCCGCCTTCTGCCATTTCTTCTGCGGGTATCTGTAAATATTTCTGGATAAATTCCTTTACCGCAGGTGGCATGCTTTTATCATACAGCAGGCGGGTGGCAAGGCCCACTTCTCTTTTCTCCAGTTGCTTTTCTATCTTCTCGGCAATATCACCGATAAATTCATCGCCGATATTCATTTCGGCATCACGGGTAAGTTTCACACTCCAGGCGCCATGTATATGGAAGCCGGGAAAAATTTCCTGCAGGTTGTCTTTTATCACATCATCAATAAAGAGCAGGTAATGATCATCG
>JAEUVM010000561.1 GCA_016787125.1 Chitinophagaceae bacterium
CGGAGGAAATCAAGGTTGGGCTGGTAGCCGGTCAGTGCTATCACCTGGTCGTTCGGAATGGTAATGATACCATCCGGTGTTTGTATATCCGCTTCTGTTTCCCGGATGGCAACGAGGGTAGAATCGTAATAAGCTTTGATCGAACCTTCTTCAATGCGGTTGATGATGTCCGGTCGCACCCAGTATTTCACCCGTTGTCCTATTTCCGGCTTCCGCACCACCATGGTTACTTCAGCGCCTTTGCGCCAGGTTTCCAGTGCTGCATCCACGGCAGAGTTTTGTGCACCCACTACGATCACTTTCTGAAAGGCATAGTAGTGCGGGTCTTTATAGTAGTGACTTACCTTGGACAGGTCTTCGCCCGGTATATTCAGCAGGTATGGAATATCGTAGAAGCCGGTGCAGATAATGATATTACCGGCCTGGTAATCGCCTTTGTTTGTTTTTACCAAAAACAAATTCTCCTGTTTGGTTACCGTCAGCACTTCTTCAAAGAGCCGGATGTTCACGTTGCCGGCAATGGCTACCCGGCGGTAGTATTCCAGGGCTTCATTGCGGGTGGGTTTGGCATTGGCAGATACAAATGGGATGTTGTCGATCTCCAGCCTTTCGGAAGTGGAGAAGAAGGTCATGTTGGCCGGGTAATTATAGAGTGAATTGACCAGGGTGCCTTTCTCCAAAACAAGATGAGCAAGACCGGCCTTATGGGCTTCGATAGCGCAGGCGAGACCGATGGGGCCGCCGCCGATGATGATAATGGGAAAATAAGAAGGGGTTGATGACAAACCGGTGTTTTTGCAAATGTAAATGCAAAACAGCTTAATGAAAAAGGAATCGCTGGAAAGAGATTACCGTAATGAACTTCCAACACTGAGATACAGAGTAACAGAGAAACACAGGGTATTGTTTCTTAAAATACCTTTCTCTGTGCAGCTCAAATTCTCTGTTACCCTGTGTTGGAAGTTCATTGCGGCAACCTCTACTTCAGTTGAGCAAGTCAATCCCGCTTTTCTAATTTACAGTAAAATAAAACACACAGGGCTGACATCTTTTATCGCCGCAATAAGGTGTTATCTCTAACTTATAATTGCCGGCCGTTGCAAAAGTATAGGTCCACGGGTAGGTGAACGGACTGTAAGTCTGTATCACAGCACCGGTAACATTGTTTCTCAATACAGCTTTATACTTTGCTGCGCAATTTCCTTTGCAAACATATACTCCTTTTATAGTGATCGGTTTGTTTTTCGGTACGCCAAACTGGTGGCCGCAATTCACCGTTTGCGGAGTGCCGCCGGAGATAGTGGCAGTAAATGGTTTCCAGCCGGGGTTATCACAGTCGCATGCGGTGGGGCAGGTTACGGTAAAGTAATAGCGGCAGGGAGGAGTGCAGGAAATGGTGCCGCAAATGGCGGTGATCTCAAGACTGTAATTACCGGCAGCGGTAAACTGGTAGCTCCAGGGAAAAGTAAAAGAAGGGTAATTGGCGATCACGGCACCGGCTGAATTCTTTAATACAGCTTTGTATTTGGCGGTACAGGTGCCGGTGCATTTGTAAAACTGTTTGATGGTAATCTTGTCATTACACTTCAGGCTGAACTGGTGGCCGCAGTTCACCGTCATGGTTTGATTGTTGATGGTGGCGGTGGCAGGCTGCCAGCCGGTTGGGTTACAGCCGCAGGTGGTTGCCGGCGGGGCCGTTTGCGACCAGGTCAATGCGGTAAGCATGACAAAGCACAAAATAAAACTGAGCTTCTTCATTGTTGTAAGGTTTAGGTTAATGATTTTAATTAAAATAAAAAGATATATAAAGCTACCAGATGGGCAGGGCGGAAACAATACTACTTTTGTGTAATGGAGAAGAATACAAATACAGC
>JAEUVM010000562.1 GCA_016787125.1 Chitinophagaceae bacterium
AAGTTTTTGCAGCGTGCAGGTGCTTTGTCTGCCCTCACTTTTTTTTCAGCATTAAGCAAACCCGCCTGGAGCCGCAATCTTGACAGTGCCTTGCGCAATGCAGAAGGTGTACCACCGGATGAACTGGCAACGGAAGAAGAGTTCTGGTACTATATACAGCAGGCTTTCACCGTATCCCCTTCTCTTATCAACCTGAATAATGGTGGGGTAAGTCCGGCCCCGAGGACGGTGCAGGATGCCATGAAGCGATATTATGATATGTGCAATGAAGCGCCTAGTTATTATATGTGGCGTGAACTGGATAAGGGGAGAGAGCCGCTGCGCAAAAACCTGGCGAGATTGGCCGGCACTTCTCCTGAAGAGATCGCTATTAACCGCAATTCATCGGAAGGACTGGAAACGATCATCTTCGGATTACAACTGAAGGCTGGTGATGAAGTGGTGCTGAGCAAACAAGACTATCCCAACATGATCAATGCGTGGAAGCAGCGGGAACAGCGGGAAGGGATCAAACTGGTTTGGATCAACCTGGAATTGCCCAGTGAGGATGAAGATTACATGGCCCGGCAATATGTGCAGGCGTTTACCTCAAGGACAAAAGTGGTGCACATCACACATATCATCAATTGGAACGGGCAGATATTGCCGGTAAAACGAATTGCCGCCGAAGCACACAAGAAGGGGATAGAAGTGGTGGTGGATGGAGCGCATAGTTTCCTGCATTTTGATTTTAAGATACCCGAACTGGATTGCGATTATTTTGCCACCAGTCTGCACAAGTGGATGTATGCACCCATCGGCAGCGGTATGCTGTATGTGAAGAAAGAAAAGATAAAGAACCTGTACCCGCTGTTTGCCACCAGTGACAATCCATTTAAAGATGATATACGGAAATTTGAAGCGCTGGGCACCCGGCCGTTTTATATTGAACAGGCGATCGGAAAGGCGGCAGAATTTCACGATATGATTGGCGGTGAAAGGAAGGAGAAGCGGCTGCACTACCTGAAGAGTTACTGGATGGAAAGGGTGAAGGATATTCCCGGCATGAAGCTGAATACATCCATGCATCCGCAGTGGGGATGTGCCATCGGGAATATTGGCATTGAAGGAAAAAAGATGCAGGAGTTGGATTACTACTTACTGGAAAAATTCAGGGTGCATGTGGTGGCGATAGATTGGGAAAATATTCACGGCATCCGGGTAACGCCGAATGTATATACCACGACGCAGAACCTGGATGTGCTGGTGGAGGGTGTGAGGGCTTATGTAAAAACCTGATGCAGGGCTGAATTAATAATTAAGAATTAGTAATTAATAATTTCTGCACTGCTCAAAGAGCAGCAAAGGGTCTGCTTTCCAGGTAAAGAGTGTCAGGGTCAAAATCAATGAAATCATTCCACACCACCGTGCCATTGAATACTTTGGCCTTTTTACAGAAAGATTCTTTGTGTAATGGCTTGTAAATGGGGTAGTCGAGATAAGAAGCCAGGTCAAACAGCTTTATCTCACCATTCTCAAAGGTGAGGATAAGTTTGTATTTGCTTTTATACTGTGCTTCCTTTACTCTTGGGTTCATTTATTTATCTTAAAGGGTCTATACTGAATATCCTGCTTCCGGTTATGGCAAGTTGCCAGTTTGCCATCAGTTCTTCCTTGTGTATCTCAATCCAGGCCTTTACCAGTTTTTCCTTGTTTAATGGTATCGAACCTTCCAGCAACTCGCCATTTGGAATCTGGTACACAGCTTCTTTATCCCCGTATTTGACATGTATGTGTGGCAGCTTATGTTGACGGTTATCTAAATAATACATGGCAACGATCAGTCCATAGAACACAGATATAACAGGCATAGGGTAGGTTTCAAGGGTTAAAATTACCCCCTTTTTTTACACAATTCCTAACAAACGGGCTAGGGACGCCAACAGAGCAGAAACGAATGAATTCTTTATAGTAATTAATAATTAATAATTTCCCCTCCTGATTAAATGTCCACACCACTCACCAACCGCAAGATCAACCTGCTGCAGGCCACTTCTATCAACATGATAGATATGGTGGGCATCGGCCCTTTTGTGGTGATGCCGTTTGTGGTGGCGCAGTTTCACGATGGCCTTTTTATCTGGGCCTGGATCTTTGGTGCGATTACCGCCTTTGCAGATGCGATGACCTGGAGCGAACTGGGCGCCCGTTATCCGCTGGCGGGAGGCACCTATAATTTCCATCGTATTGCTTTTGGAGAAAAGGGTGGCCGCTTCATGAGCTTTCTGTTTGTATGGCAAACATCCATACAGGCACCGCTGGTGATGGCTTCGGCTGCGATTGGTTTTGCACAATACCTTACTTACCTCGTGCCGCTGGAATGGTGGCAACAGAAAATTGTATCCGGCGGGCTGGTAGTGCTGGTGTTTCTGCTGCTGTACCGGAAGATAGAAGCTATTGGTAAAATATCGGTGGTGATGGGCAGTGTGGTGGTGCTTACCATTGCATGGATCATCTTCAGCGGGCTTACACATCAGCAACATACGGTGAAGTTTATCCCGGCGGAAGGAGAGTCATTTTTCACGGCCGCATTCTGGGGCGCTATTGGTCATGCATCGGTAAAGACGGTGTATGCATATCTCGGGTATTACAATGTATGCCACCTGGGTGGAGAAATACGAAACCCCGGTGTGAATATTCCCCGCAGCATTTTCATTTCCATATTTGGAATTGCCATATTGTACCTGCTGATGAACATCAGTGTGATGAGTGTGGTGGACTGGCAATCTGTAAAGAGCGATGAACGGTATATTGTCAGCATTTTCATGGAAAAGCTGTATGGTCCGGTGGCGGGTAAAGTGGTAACGGTGCTGATACTGTGTATTGCCTTTTCTTCATTATTTGCCCTTGTGCTGGGTTATTCACGGGTGCCTTATGCAGCGGCGGCGGATGGTAATTTCTTCCGGCCATTTGCGAAGCTGCATCCCACCAAGAATTTTCCATACGTATCGCTCATTGTATTATGCATACTTGGATTCATCTTCAGTTTGCTGATGAAGCTGAAGGATGTGATAGACTCTATATTGGCCATGCGCATCGTGGTGCAGTTTATCGGGCAGGCGGTGGGGCTGGTATTGCTGCGCAAAAAGTTTGGCAAAAAGGAACTGCCATTCAGGATGTGGTGGTATCCGATGCCGGTTATTTTATCCGTCAGTATCTGGCTGTTCCTGTTTTTCTCCACCGGCTGGTTTGCCTTATGGGGCACACTGATCGCATTGGCAGGGGCAGTGGTGTATTTCTTTACCAAAAGAGAGTCAAAGCAACATGGTGAATAGAGAATGGTGAATAGTGAATAGGGAACAGGGTATGCTAAAGATTTCCAATATCCAGGATTGCGGGAAATTGCTACGCAGCAATAGGCAGTGCAAGCGTTCGACCCCGAATTCCGTTTTGCTCTTCGGGGCAGCTATCAGCACATTACCATATCAGCACATTAGCAAATCAACATATTACCATATTTCCACATTTCCACATTCATCCCTCCCCGCATTTGTATTTTCTAATATATTTGTCACAGATCAAACCCCAATGAATGAGTCACCCGAAAGGAAAGCTGATTGCCATAGGAGGAGCGGAGCATAAAGGCACGGAGGTGGAGGCGGACGGATTGCACCGCTACAATCTTAATTTCTTTGAACTGGGCATTCTCCGCCGTGTGGTACAGGAGGCCGGCGGCATCAATTCCCGCATAGAAGTGATCACCACAGCCTCTATGATCCCTTATGAAGTGGGGGAGAATTATCTCAATGCTTTTGGCAAGATCGGCTGTACCAATATCGGTCTCATGCATATCCGCACACGGCAGGATGCCATGAACCAGGAATTCATTGACCGCATCAAACAATGCGATGCTGTGATGTTCAGCGGGGGCAACCAGCTTCGCCTAAGTGCTACGGATGGCGGTACCGAGTTTTTGACCATACTGAAAAGAAGATACCGCGAGGAAGATGCTTTTCTCATTGCGGGAACCAGTGCAGGTGCCATGGCCATGAGCAATACCATGATCTACGAAGGCAATGCGGCCCGTGCTCACCTGAAAGGGGAAGTAAAGATTACTACCGGACTCGGATTTCTGAACTCTGTTATCATTGACTCACACTTTGAAAAACGAGGCCGCTTCGGCCGCCTTGCACAAGCCGTAGCTTCCAATCCTGAATGTATCGGGGTAGGCCTTGGAGAAGATACCGGTATGCTTATCACCGAAGGCAATAAAATGGAAGCCATCGGCAGCGG
>JAEUVM010000622.1 GCA_016787125.1 Chitinophagaceae bacterium
CCGGCGAAATACATAATCCGCATCGCCTGCTGCGGGCACTGGAAGTGGTGGAAGCCACGGGGCAGTCTGTACTTTCATTCCGGAAAGGAGAGAAGGCTGTACGTGATTTTGCTATACTTAAAACAGCATTGCACCTGCCAAAGGAATCACTGCATCGCAATATCCATTCACGGGTGGATGCTATGATAGCAGCAGGTTTGGTGGAAGAAGTGAAGGATTTGTTGCCGTATCGTCAATTACCCGCTTTGCAAACGGTGGGTTACAATGAATTGTTTTCCTTTTTCGATGGAGAATATGGTCTTGACAAAGCAGAGGAACTTATTAAAACGCATACAAGGCAATATGCCAAGCGGCAGCTTACCTGGTTCAGGAAAGACAATGAGTTCACCTGGTTTGAACCGGGAGAAAAAGTAAAAGAGCACCTCAATGATGCTCTTTTAAAGGGTACCAGGTGGTAATCCGGTTTATATCTTTACTCCGAAGGTGAGCAGTACATTGCCACCATTATCTTTCACTGTTGCAAAAGTGTTGGCCCTTGGTGCATTCACCCGGTAAGGGAAGTTTACATCTTTATTGATGCGGTGTACATAGGTAAGGTCAACAAACACACCTTTATTGCGGTATCCGAGTCCGCCGCTGAGATTCATACGGCTTGCCTTCAGGGCCTTGTCTTTGTAAGGGCTGCTGTAGTAAGCGAAACCAAGTCTTGCCATGATGATCTTGAATTTTAATTCACCGCCAAGACGGAAATTAAATGCGCCTTTGTAGCTGGCATCAATGGCCTGGTTGAAAGGACGGTAATAATCTTTGGTGTCGGCTGTTTCCTCTTCGGCAGCGCCAAAGCTGAGCCATTTATAATTGGTGTATTCTATATCAGCAGTGATAAAACCTTTTTGCCGGTTGATATTTTCCACCTCCCTGAACACATAAGAGCCGCTGAGGATGATCTTGCCGGGAGTGTAGGTGGAATAGCGGTAGTTCTGAGTACCACTGCCGGTGAGGGTGGAAGAAGCCACGGAGTCATAACCGGAATTGGGAGCGAAAAGATTCTCCAGGTCGGCAGCAAAGCCGGCATTGAATGTTTCTTTAAGTATAAAAGCTTCGGGAGAGTGGAAGGCGAGTCCGAGGCGGATATATTCTTTGGGCCGGTAGATAACACCGGCACGCAGGTTTATACCAATGCCGGTTTGTTTGAACCGCTCGTGGTACGTAAGAAAGTCAAAATCATTGTCGGTATTGCCGGAAGCATCCGATTCATGGAAGATGGTATTGCGTTCGATCTTTACAATGGGCACACCAAAGCTGGCGCCGGCCATCCATTTGCGGTTCAGTTCATGTCCCCATCCGAAATTTATCTCAGTAATACCGCCGCTGATGGTGGAAGTATGTTCCTGGTTGAGCAATGGCGTGAATTCAGAACGGGCGATCACCTGTGTGCTGCCGCCGATAGTGGCTGTATCCACGAGGTAAGTATAGAGCGCCATCTTGGTGGTAAGTGAAATATTGTTGCTGTTCAGTGCCTGGTCTATGGTAAGACCGGAGGAGGCAAACTCATCCGCCAGCGGTTCAGCAAAACTGCTGTAATCATTCTGTCCTTTATAATGTATGCGCTGGTTGAAGTTGGCTGTTTGTGTTACGGTGATGCTGTAACTGTTTTTGGCTTTGTAACCAAAACCACCGAGGATGATACCGGAAGTACCAAGGTTGAATTTGCCTTCCTGCTTACCGGTTAGGGTGGTGCCGCGGAAAAGGTTATTGTCGTTGCCAAAACGATAGCCGGGTGTGAGTACGAAGTCGGATGTTTTGAAGAAGGCCAGTCCTGCAGGATTGACCAACGATGCTGTGCCATCACCACCGAGAGAAGCCATGGC
>JAEUVM010000627.1 GCA_016787125.1 Chitinophagaceae bacterium
GAAATTATCCATCTTGTCGCGGTGCCATTGTATCTCGCTATCCTCCAGCCAGGGCCCGGCATATACGGGGTTTTTTTGGTCGGCGGGGTTGGAGTCGTGGTAGCCGGTGTCCATGGCGAGAAACTGCCAGCCATTGTCTTCACTGCGGAGGCAAAAATAACTGGCCGGCTGTACAGCGGAGGGAAGAAAGCTGTTGAGGCCCGTCACCACATTATAATATTCGGCGCCCCAGGCGTAATAGTCATGGTTGCCGGGCATAGAGAACACGGGGATGCGCTGGCCGCCATTTACTTCATTAAATACATTGGTAAATACATCAGCAAAATAATGATGGCATTCTTCCGGTGTACCGGAATAATAAATATCACCGAGGTGAATGATGGCATCGGGCTTATGCACGGCCACCACGTATTTCAGCAGTTCGATGGCATCATCGAGGCCGGTGCCCCAGTCGCCCAGTATTGCCACTGTGGCATTATTGGGGAGTTTCCAGTCGATCACGCCGTAGTTAATATTGTTATTGCCTGCCACGGTCCAGTCGTTGTAGGTCATGTGGTTGCCGGAGAGAATAGCATATTTGGCATAGGTAACAGGACAGGTTAAAAATCCGGTGGGGGGCGGGCCGACAGAATAATCTTCATCACTGAACTGCCGGTATTTTATTTCCAGTTCTTTTACCAGTTCCTTGTTGTTGGCTACGATGGCGTCGCCGATGCTGTGGCCGAGGTATGATTTATACACCCATGCGTCGTGGCTGCCATCATCTTTGGGCGGTGCTGCAGGCTGATGGTCCTTGTCGTTGTACCGGGCCGATACATAATGGGCCGTAGCAATAGAAAGGGGATGGGCCAGGGCTTCCCGTTTGGAAAGTGGAGGTTTTTTAGCGGTGGGGTCAATACGGATAAAGTTTTCTACTGCCGATTGCCATAAAGAGAGGTCACGGTCTCTTAGCCGTACAAAGTTGAGAGGGTTCATGGTGAATGGTTAATGGTTAATGGTGAATGGTGAATGGTGCTTCAAAGATCGAGGAATTCCTTGCGTCCTGGCGATGAGACAAGAATTAGTAATTAGTAATTAAAAATTATTAATTGGGTTGCCCTGCAAACGGGGATTTCCTCATTTTCAAATCGCCACATTTTCAAATCTTCAAATCGTCACATCTTCAAATCTCCAAATTTCCAAATCAATACAACAGGTTCTTCAGCTTATCAATATTCGTTATCAGGATCTTTCCTTCCCTGATCTCGATGAGTTTTTCGGATTTGAAGTCGCTGAGGGTGCGGATGAGGGATTCGGTGGCGGTGCCGACGTAGTGGGCGATGTCTTCGCGGGAGATCTCTATCGGTTTGTTTTCTCCTGCTGCATTGAACTTACCATGTATATCCACCAATGCCTTGGCCACCCGCTTGCGGAGTGAACTGTAGGCGAGGCTGAGCAGGCGCTCTTCTTTCTCTTTTACATTCTGGGTGATGATGCGGATGAATTTGGCGGCTACAGATATATCACCGTCGATCATCTGCTGAAAATCATCCCGCGGTATCTGGATGATCTCCGTTTCTTCCAGCGCTGCGGCTGAATCATCATAATTCTTTTCTTCGATCAGCGCCGGGTAGCCGATATAATCACCATCACTGTACAGGTCGGTGATGTATTCTTTGCCATCTTCATGCGTTTTGAAGCCTTTCACCTTTCCCTTTACCACATAATAGAGGAAGCGGGGGCGCTTGCCTTCGGTATAGATGGGCTGCTTCTTGGAGTATAGCTCGGAGTTGTAATTGTCGAGGTCAAACTTCATCAGTCCGCTGGCGTGCATGTCCTGCGCCAGTTCGCTGAGTCCTTTGCCGCTGGCCTCGTATTTTTTCTGCATCACTTCTTTCTTGCGGAGGCGGCTTTCGATGGCGCTCATCAGTTCCACTTCTTCAAAGGGCTTGGTGATATAATCATCGGCGCCCATTTCCATGCCTTTGCGCAGGTCGGAGCGTTCGGCTTTGGCGGTAAGGAAGATGAGGGGGATCTCTTCGGTATCGGGATTTTTGCGGAGCAGGTGCAGCACGCCGTATCCGTCGAGTTCGGGCATCATGATATCGCAAACGATGAGGTCGGGCTTGTTGGCGAGAGCGGCTTCCACACCTTTCTTACCGTTTTCGGCGGTAACGGCTTTGTAGCCACCGAGGGTGAGAATTTCAGCTGTGTTTTCGCGGATGTCTTCGTTGTCGTCGATGATGAGGATAGTACGTTGTTGTGCCATGAGCGTTTGGTTGGTTAAAAAGCAATGCAAAGTAAAGCTAAGGAAAAGGAGAGGAGTGATGAAAATCAGCTTTATGAATGAAATTGGTCAGCCGGGCCGGGAGGGGGGCGGGCTACTTTAGCCGCTGTTTTTTACACTCCATGGCACAAACAACGATCACCGGTACCAAACTGCAATGTTATCACTGTGGCGAACCCAGCCCGGATGACAGTATTAAAGCGGATGATAAAGTGTTTTGCTGCCAGGGATGCAAGATGGTGTATGGTATACTGAACCAGACCGGCCTCTGCGATTACTACAGCCTGAATGAAAATCCCGGTATCAGCCAGCGCATCACCATCCGGAAGGATAAATTCGCTTTCCTGGATGATGAAAAGATACAGGCCCGGCTCATCACCTTCAAAGATGAGAACCAGGTGCATGTGACCTTCTACCTGCCACAGATGCACTGCAGCTCCTGCCTTTATTTACTGGAAAACCTGCACCGGGTGAACAAGGGTGTGGTTTCATCCCGTGTGAACTTCACCCGCAAGGAAGTGGATATTGCTTTTCTTACGGGCGAGACCAGTCTGCGTGGCGTGGTGGAAACCTTAGCTTCTATCGGGTATGAGCCGTATATCAGTCTGAATGACCTGAAGGAGAAACGTCCGCCGATAAACCGGAGCATGGTTTACCAGCTCGGAGTGGCGGGATTTTGTTTTGGCAATATCATGCTGATGAGCTTTCCCGAATACCTGGGCATTGATGCACAGGAAACGGGGTTGCGGACGGTATTCCGCTGGGGCAATTTTGTGCTGGCGCTGCCGGTGTTGCTGTATTCGGCCTTGCCATTTTATACATCGAGCTGGAAAAGTCTGCGGCATAAGTTTTTGAATATCGATGCGCCGATCGCATTGGCCATCATCATCACCTTTATCCGCAGTGCCTGGGAGGTGCTGAGCGGTGAGGGGGGTGGTTATTTTGATTCGATGACAGGCATTGTATTCTTCATGCTGGCCGGGCGCATATTACAGGATAAAACCTACCGGCAGTTATCCTTTGAAAGAGATTATACTTCTTATTTCCCGGTGGCGGTAACGGTGCTCAAAGAAGATGCGGAGGTGCCGGTGAGTCTGCCCGACGTAAAGCCGGGCGATACGATGCTGATACATCATGGAGAACTAATTCCGGCGGATGGGATACTTTCCCGCGGCAGGGCATTTATAGATTACAGTTTTGTAACGGGTGAGTCGCTGCCTGTATTGAAAGAAACGGGAGAGCTGGTATATGCCGGGGGCAAACAAACCGAAGGCAATATAGAAGTGCTGGTGGTGAAGGAGGTGGCGCAGAGCTATCTTACCAAACTCTGGAATAATGACGCTGATGGAGCGGGTAAACAGGAAGCGAAGCATGTATCGTTTGTACACCTGCTGAGCCGCTGGTTTACTTATATCGTACTGACGATTGCCGCATTGACGGCAGCGTGGTGGCAATGGCATGATCCGTCGAGGTTGTGGCCGGCGGTGACGGCGATCTTTATCATTGCCTGTCCCTGTGCGTTGTTATTATCCAACACATTTACCAATGGAAATATTCTCCGCATACTGGGGCGCAACCGTTTTTACCTGCGCAATGCGCAAACCATTGAAGATATAGCGGGCATCAATCATATTGTGTTTGATAAAACAGGCACACTGACCTATACGCAGCGGCAGGATATTTCCTATACGGGTGAAGAGCTGTCTGACGCCGAACTGGAGGCCGTAGCTGCCCTTGCTGGCAGCTCCACCCACCCGCTGAGTAAATCGCTGGTTACTCATTTGCAAACCGGTAAGCGTATTCCGGTTGACCGTTTCCGGGAAAGCACCGGTGAAGGGATCGAAGGTGCAGTGAATGGTATGCGGATAAAACTTGGCGCTGCCAAATTTGTGACGGGCAACAGGCAGTCTGTGCCCGGTACACAAGTGCATATCAGCATTGATGGTGTGGTGAAGGGCTATTTTCTTTTCAGCAATCATTACAGGGAGCATATTCCCCAATTGCTGAAACAACTGGGCCGGGAGTATCGCCTCTCGGTTATTTCAGGAGATAATGAAGCGGAGCAGGCGAGTCTGCGGCAATTGCTGGGGCCCCGGGCCACGCTGCTCTTTCACCAGCAGCCGGAGGATAAGCTGCAATACATCAAACACCTGCAGCAGCAGGGTGATAAAGTGATGATGATCGGTGATGGACTGAATGATGCGGGTGCCCTGCGACAGAGTGATACGGGTGTGGCGGTGACGGAGCAGGCGAACAACTTTACTCCATCGAGTGATGCTATCATAGAAGCGGGTGAACTGACGCGGCTGGGGCGATTTATAAAACTGTGCCGGGCGAACCGGAAGATCGTGGTGGCGAGCTTTGTGCTGTCTATTATATATAATATTATAGGACTCTTCTTTGCGGTGCAGGGTACGCTGTCGCCGCTGATCGCGGCTATTTTGATGCCGAGCAGTTCGTTGAGCATCCTTTTGCTCACTTTCGGTAGTAGCAGCTTATTGGCCGGGAGGATGAGGATGTGATTTGGGAGTTACGAGTTATGAGTTTTGAGTTACGAGATTCGTGAAAGGACGAAGAATCCGTGCTGATCTGCTAAATCCGCGTTATCGTCCGCCGCCATAGGCTTTGGCCGACGGCGTCAGCGTTCCCATTTATCTCGCAGAGGCGCAAAGGGGAAGTTATGAGTTGTGAGTTTTGAGTTACGAGATTCGTGACAGGACAAAGAATCCGTGTTAATCCGCTTAATCCGCTAAATCTGCGTTCCTATTTATCTCGCAGAGGCGCAAAGAGAAGGCCGTTCCGGCAATAATCCCAAAACATCTGAGGAAAATCAGGACGGGGTCTGATAGCCGTTACCCCCTGCCGGGTGGGTGGAAAATACTTTTACGCCGTTTTTAAGCTGAAAATTATGAGTGTGATAATTGTCCTGATGATTGCCAGTATCTCTATTGCCGGGTTGTTCCTGTTCGCCTTTTTGTGGGGTGTACGTTCCGGCCAGTTTGAAGATGACTATTCCCCCTCTTCCCGTATCCTCTTTGATGATAAACCCTCCTCTAAAACTGATACCAACTAATACTTTACACAAATCCAGATTATGCAAGTAGAAAAGTTCTATTATGACAACAAGATCGTGAAAGCATTTGGCCTGGCCACGATCATCTTTGGTATTGTGGGTATGCTGGCAGGGCTTTGGGCAGCGATACAGATATACTATCCTGCGTCGAGCCTGAATTTTGCGCCGACCACCTTCGGCCGCCTGCGTCCCCTTCACACCAATGCCATCATCTTTGCTTTTGTGGGCAACGCTTCCTTTGCAGGTATTTATTATTCGCTGCAGCGGTTGTGTAAGGCCCGTATGTTCAGTGATAAACTGAGTTGGCTGCATTTCTGGGGCTGGCAGGCCATCATTGCGGCTGCTGCCATTACTTTATTACTGGGTAAAACCACCGGTAAAGAATATGCCGAGCTGGAATGGCCCATCGATATCGCCATCACACTGGTATGGGTGATCTTCGGTATCAACATGTTTGGCACCATCCTGAAAAGAAGGGAGAAGCATCTTTATGTTGCTATCTGGTTTTATATCGCCACCTGGGTTACTGTGGCGATGCTGCATATTGTGAACTCTATTGAAATTCCTGTTTCTGCTTTAAAAAGCTATAGCTGGTATGCGGGTGTGCAGGATGCGCTGGTGCAATGGTGGTATGGTCACAATGCCGTGGCCTTCTTCCTCACCACGCCGGTACTGGGACTGATGTATTACTTCCTTCCCAAAGCGGCTAACCGCCCGGTGTATTCTTACCGGCTTTCGATCATTCACTTCTGGGCATTGATCTTTATCTATATCTGGGCTGGTCCTCACCACCTGCTGTATACAGCGCTGCCCGACTGGGCACAGTCACTTGGTGTGGTATTCTCCATCATGCTGATCGCTCCGAGCTGGGGTGGTATGCTGAATGGTTTGTTTACGCTTCGTGGCGCCTGGGATAAAGTGCGGGAAGATCCTGTGCTGAAGTTTATGGTGGTGGCCATCACCTGTTATGGTATGAGCACATTTGAAGGACCGATGCTGAGTCTGAAGAGTGTGAATGCCATCTCTCACTTCAGCGACTGGACCATCGCCCACGTACATATCGGCGGTCTTGGCTGGAATGGATTCCTGGCTTTTGCCATACTGTATTATATGATACCCAAAATGTGGGGTACTTCACTCTATTCAAAGAAGATGGCCACCAACCACTTCTGGCTGGGCACCATCGGCATCATCCTGTATGCGGTGCCGATGTACTGGGCGGGCTTTGAACAAAGCATCATGTGGAAACAGTTTACTCCCGAAGGACAACTGAAGTTTGAATTCATGCAGACGGTGAACAACATCAAGCCGATGTACTGGGCAAGGAGTGTGGGTGGTGCTTTATATCTCGCCGGCGCCATCATGATGGTGATCAACCTGGCGAAGACCATGGCGAAAGGACGCTTTATTGCCAATGAGGCAGCAGAAGCGGCACCATTGGTGAAAGAACATTCTGCCAAAAAAGAATACTGGCACCGTATACTGGAAAGAAAACCGGTGACCATGCTGGTGCTGAGCCTTATCATGGTTTCTATCGGTGGCCTGATACAGCTTATACCTACTTTCCTGGTAAAATCAAATGTACCCACCATTGCCAGTGTGAAGCCTTACTCACCACTTGAACTGCAGGGACGTGATATTTATATACGGGAAGGATGCTATACCTGTCACTCACAAATGGTGCGTCCGTTCCGTGATGAGGTAAAGCGCTACGGTGAATATTCGAAAGCCGGAGAGTTTGTGTATGACCACCCCTTCCAGTGGGGAAGCAAGCGGACGGGTCCCGACCTGGCCCGTGTGGGAGGTAAGTATCCGGATAGCTGGCATTACAACCACATGTATGAACCCGGCTCGATGACAGACGGAAGCCTGATGCCGCAGTATGTATGGCTGTTTGACAAAGCGATTGATACAGCCTCCACTCCTGCCAAGATAAGGGCGATGCGTACGCTCGGTGTGCCTTACCCCAAAGGGTATGATAAGATCGCCAACCGCGACCTGATGGTGCAGGCTGATTCCATTGCTGCCAACCTGAAGAAGGATAAGATCGAAACACCGGCCAACGTGGAGATAGTGGCACTGATCGCCTACCTGCAGCGTATCGGCCGCGACATAAAAGCAGAACCTAAAAAGCCACTGGCGGATAACAAATAAAAACAGTCAACATGAAATTCATTCATTATATAGAAAAGGTAAGCGGTGTGGATGTGATGGGATTGCTGTCACTCGTGGGTTTCTTCCTGTTCTTTACCGGCATGCTGATATGGGTGCTGAAGACGAGGAAGAATAAGTTTACCGAAGCCAGCCGTATACCACTCGACAACTAATGCTTTAACCAACTTAATACGCTATATCTATGCGCAATAAACTGAAATATATACCGGCGCTGCTCACAGGGTTACTTGTTTTCAATGCACAGCCAGTGTGGGCTGCAGGGCCACCGGCGCCATCGCCGTTCAACAACCCGCTGGCCATCACCCTGATGGTGCTGATGTTATTGCTGCTGATCGTGATCGGCATACTGGGCAATATACTGGTGGGCACTGCTGATTTTAAAATGAAGAAGAAAAAGAAAGAAGGCGGCGGACAGGCTGCTGCAACGGTGCTGATGATCCTTGGTTTGCTTGCCTCCACTGCTTTGTTTGCACAGGATGCAGGTACCAATACCACCACCACGACTGCCTCCGGAACTATCGGTGGTATGTCATCTTCTTTGTTTTATATAATGGCCGCGGTGATCTTCCTGGAGCTGTTCATCATCATTGCCATGCTGATCAACATTAAGTTCCTGCTTAAGGTTGAAAAGGAAAAATATGCAAGCGTTGCTGAAATGGAAGAAGCGAAGAAGACCAGGCTGAGCTGGTGGGACCGGTTCAACAAACTGAAACCCGTAAGCCAGGAATCGGAGCTGGATCTGGGTCATGAGTATGATGGCATCCGTGAACTGAACAACCGTCTTCCGCCATGGTGGCTGTATGGTTTTTATCTCACGATTGTATTTGCCGGTATCTACCTGTGGCGCTTTCATGTATCCGGCAGCGGCCCCAGCAGTGAGCAGGAATATAACCGCTCGGTGGAAAGGGCAGAACTGCGTATAAAAGAATACCTGAAAGCCAAAGGTGATGCAGTGGATGAGAATACGGTGAAATGGATGACAGATGCCGCTGATGTGGCAGAAGGTAAAGTGATATTTGAAAAATCATGCGTTACCTGTCACCTCGCCAATGGTGGTGGTTCTGTAGGTCCCAACCTTACGGATGATTACTGGCTGCATGGCAACAGTGCGAAGGATGTATTTAAAGTGGTGAAATATGGTATCAACGCGATGCCTACCTGGCAGAATGCGTACAATAATAAACAGATAGCACAGGTGATCAGCTATGTAAAAACATTGCATGGCACCAAGCCAGCCGGTGCAAAGGCTCCGGATGGTGTGCTTATAAAAGAAGAAGCCCCGGTGGCTGATACTGCCGGCAAAAAACCCGCTGCTGATACTGTAAAGAAAGAAGACAAAAAACTGGTCATGAACTGATGACCGGGAAAAGGAAGGGTAATTATGACTGAAACAAAAACAACCAACACGGCCGGCAACGGTGCGGAACCTGAATCATTCCGCGACAGGATCGCCACCGTGGATGCCAAGGGAAAGCGGAAATGGGTTTTTGCACAAAAACCAAAGGGGCGGTTTTATTCTATCCGCACCCTGGTGAGCTGGGGATTCTTTATCCTTTTCTTTACGCTGCCCTTTTTAAAACTGAATGGGAGACCGCTGTTCCTTTTCAATATTCCTGAGGCTAAGTTTATCATCTTCGGGAAGATATTCTGGCCGCAGGATTTTTTCATCTTCGGACTTACGATGGTGACCTTTATCATCTTCATCGTATTGTTTACCGCTGCCTTTGGCCGTTTGTTTTGCGGCTGGGTTTGTCCGCAGACCATCTTTATGGAAATGCTTTTCCGCAAAGTGGAATACCTGATAGAAGGGGATGCCGCCAAACAGAAGATGCTGAAAGCTTCACCGTGGACTGGGGAGAAACTGCGTAAGAAGGCGACGAAGCATATTGCTTTTTACCTGCTGTCATTTATCATCGCCAATTTCTTCCTGGCTTATATTATAGGTATAGATGAACTGAAGAAGATCATCAGTGAGCCGGTATCGGAGCACATGGTAGGTTTTTTATCAATCTTGCTTTTCTCTGGTATCTTCTACGGCGTGTATGCTTATTTCCGTGAGCAAGCCTGTACGGTGGTATGTCCGTATGGACGATTGCAGAGTGTATTGCTCGACCGCAACTCGATGATCGTGGCCTACGATCATAAAAGAGGGGAACCCCGCGGCAAGTATAAAAAAGAAAAAGTGGCAGAACTGAACACCGGCGATTGTATTGATTGCTTCCAGTGTGTGAAGGTTTGTCCCACCGGCATTGATATCCGCAACGGCACACAGATGGAATGTGTGGGCTGCACGGCCTGTATCGATGCCTGTGATCATATGATGGATGCGATCGGCAAGCCCCGTGGCCTGGTGCGCTATGCTTCAGAATCGGGTATAGCAGATGGCAAGAAGCTGCGCTATACAGGGAGGATGAAATTTTATACCGTGCTGCTGGTGGTGCTGGGCGGACTGCTCAGTCTTATGCTTTTATCAAGAAAAGATATTGACGGTAATATTATCCGTGCCCGCGGACAATTGTACCAGGAGCGGGGTGCAGACAGTCTGTCTAATCTTTATACGATCAAGATCACCAATAAAACACTGCGTGATATACCGGTTACACTTAAGCTGGAAGATGGGACACCGGGCTATGTGATAGAAGCGGATGGACAGGACATCATGCTGAAGAAAGAAGACCAGGCAAAAGGTTCCTTCTTTATTGTGTTGCCAAAAAGCTATGTCACCAAACGTAAGACAAAACTGAAAGTAGGATTGTATGAAGGGGATAAAAAGATCACCACCCTCAGCACCAACTTTCTCGGACCATTCACCCGGCTATAAAACATATAACTATGAATTGGGGAAACAAATTGCTCGTCACTTTTATCGTATTCGGGGCTGGTATGACCTTCCTGGTTTACCGCTCGGTTAAAACCACCTACGAAATGGCTGACAAAGATTATTACAAGAATGAACTCAGCTACCAGCAGGTGATCGATGGCAAGAACAGGGCCAATGCACTGAGCAGCCTGGTTTCACTCCGGCAAAGTGATAGCGGTATTCTGCTGCAATTGCCAAAGGAAATGCATGGCAGGAAGATCAGTGGTACCGTTTGGTTCTATTGTGCTTATGATGAAAAAAGGGACCAGCATACAGAACTGAATCCTGCTGCTGACGGTTCGCAACTGCTAAGTGATAAACACCTGGCACCGGGTGAGTACACCGTGAAGGTGGATTGGAACAGCGAGGGGAAACGTTATTACCATGAAAGCAATTTTACTGTAAACTGATGCTGTGGCCGGTGATCATATCAGGCTTTACACTCGGGGCAGCCGGCAGCCTGCATTGTGTGGGTATGTGTGGCCCGCTGAGCCTGGCGTTGCCGGTGCATCATTTATCAAAGGCTGAAAAATTCTTCTGCTTATTGTTGTATCAAACAGGCCGGATAGTTACCTACAGTATCATCGGTTTGCTGTTTGGGCTGGCCGGGCGCCGTATTTATATCGCCGGTTACCAGCAATGGTTTTCCATCGGGTTGGGTATTATCGTGGTGGGGCTGGCTGTTTTGTATTTTTTGCAAAAGAGAGCAGTGCATGTGGGCTTCTTCAGTAAGTTTTATTTGTTTGTACAATCACTGATCGTGAAGTTGCTCCGTTCTTCGGCGGGGCCGGGCAGTTTCCTGCTGCTGGGTATGGCGAATGGTTTGCTTCCCTGTGGTATGATCTATATAGCGCTTGCTTCCACCTTATCTTTTTCAGCAGTCAATGAGAGTGTGGTATTCATGGCGATGTTTGGCGCCGGTACAATACCGGCCATGATGCTGGTGGCCTATGCAGGGCAGGCTATGAAGTTTGAGCTGCGGTTGCTGCTGCGCAAAGCGGTCCCTTTCTTTATACTGTCAATGGGTGTGCTGCTTATTCTCCGGGGTATGAACCTTGGGATACCCTTTATCAGTCCTGAGTTGCCGGATGCAGCGGGTAAGGCGGTGGTTTGTCATCCATAATAACCCGTCAGCCAATATTATCTTGTTTCAGTTTTCATTACCGGCAGTGTTACGGTGAGGGTGGTGCCTTCGTTTAGCCGGCTCTTCAGTGAAATATCTCCGCCGAGCAGGTTTACATATCTTTTTACAATCGGGAGGCCCAGGCCGGTGCCTTGTATATTACTTACGTTCTTGGCACGGAAGAAGGTGGAGAAGAGATGCGGCTGATCTTCTTCGGGAATGCCGATCCCTTCATCTGTTACCGAAAGGATGAGCTGATCATTGTCAAACCGGGTGTTCAGTGTGATCTTTTTTCCTTCGGGTGAAAACTTAATAGCGTTGGAGAGCATGTTGAGCAGGATATTTTTCAGCATCCGTTTATCGGTGGTGAAGCGTTCGTTCATGCTGTTGGCACATACGATCTCCTGTCCGCTTTTCAGGTGAGGGCGCATTTCATCCACCACATCTTCTGTAAACTCCTTCACATCAAATGCAGAAACGGTGATGCTGACCTTGCCTTCCTCGAGTTTGCCGAGGGAGAGGAAGTCTTCGAGCAGCTCGTTCATGTGTGTGACAGAATCCTTGATACGGCGGATATGTTTTTCCCTTTTTTCAAATTCTTCGGTGGAAGGATATTTGGAAACAAGGGTGGCGGAGGAAAGGATGGTGCTCAATGGTGTACGGAATTCATGGGAAGCCATCGATACAAAGCGGCTCTTGATCTCGTTCAGTTGCCGTTCTTTATCCAGTGCATGACTGAGTTCCTGCTGCGACTGTTCCAGTTTTTGCAGTGCTTCTTTGAGGATGATGGTGCGTTCTTCCACTTTTCCTTCGAGGTCGGTGTTCAGTTTGCGGATATCGTTGCTGATCTTTTCCAGTTCTGCTTTTTGCCGGATAAGGTTTTGTTCAATTTCTTTCCGGGAAGTGATATCAACAATAAAAGCGATAACAAAGCTTTCGTTGCGTTGTTTGTAATGGCTGAGGCTGATCTCGACGGGGAATTCGCTGCCGTCTTTGCGGCTGGCAAAAAGATCACGGCCATGGCCCATGGAACGGTTGGAGGGGTTTTTGTAAAAACTGTTACGCTGTCCTTCATGGCGGTTATGAAAACGCTGCGGCACCAGCTGTTCGATCTTTTCACCCTGCAGTTCGTGAGAGGTATAACCAAACATCCGCTCGGCTGCCGGGTTTACCAGTACGATCCGGCCATGGGCATTGGTGAGTAAAATCCCTTCAGTGGCATTTTCAAACAGCGAGGCCATGTGGGTTTTTTCGTAATCAATGCGCTGCTGCAGTTTTTTGAGAAAGAAAACAATGATGACGGCAAATAAGACAACCATGAGGGAATAGATCTGCGAGAGCAGGGCCTTGGTGATGTTGGTGTCGTTGTCTTTAAAATAAAGCAGCAGCGCCGTCATCGTTATCATTACTGCCACACCGGCGGTAAGTGTTGACTGCCATCCCGGTAAAAAGGCGGTAAGCAGGATCACGATAAGCATGCCGCTGACAGCCAGTTCGTAGCTGCTGAACAGGAAGGCAAGGCCAACAGAGATGATGAATACAACTATGAGCAGGGTAATGACCGTTCTGCCATTTAGCTTCAGCATAATGCTTTGTTTCGGCGGAAAATTAAGGATAAAAAAACAGATGTGGTCTGGCTGTGATCAATGCCGCTGTAGTAATTCTTTTTCCATGGTGATGGCACGGGGGAAGAGGATTTCATTTTCCAGGTATAAATGCTGTACGAGGTCATCATCCAGTTCACGCAGCATGGCAAAAGAAAGGCGGTGGCTGGTACAGCCGGCTTCGGGCGGATTGTAGTTGTTGGTGAGCTCCCGGAATTTATGGAGCACTTTTTCCAGTATTTCATGTTCCTGGTGCATGATATCTTCCACAGGTTTGCGAAGGGTGCGTACCAGCAGGCTGGCATAGCTTTCCCGGCTTTCATACGCATGAGAGATCTGCCTGATGTACGGGAAGATGATCTCTTCTTCCTGCTGCAGATGGGGGATCATTGATTTGTGCAGGTAGCCGAAATGATTTTCAAGTTCGGGCAGGAAGGGATATTTTTTGGTGTGTTCACCCACAAATTTTTT
>JAEUVM010000635.1 GCA_016787125.1 Chitinophagaceae bacterium
TCCTAACCCTGCCTACCGGCAGGCAGGCTCCCCTGGGGAGGGAGTTGCCGGATACATAATTAAGATTGATCTCCATTGGATGGTAATGTAGGAAATGTGGAGATGTTGTAAGACTATAAACTACCGACTAAAGACTATAAACTACAAACTATCACGCCCCGTACATCGTACATCTTACCTCGTACATTGAGAAGCATCGTACATCTTACATCGTACATTGAGAAGCATCGTACATCGAAAAGCATCGTACATCAATAAACCCTGACATAGTCAACCTCCATCCTCCTCGGCCATATAGTACTATCCACACCTTTTTGTCCGCCCCAGTCGCCGCCGACGGCTATGTTGAGCAGCAGGTACATCTTATTGTCGAACGGCCAGGCTTCGTAGCCGCTGCGTTCATTGGCAAAACGGAAGTATGTATTACCATCTATCGATATGCGGATGCTGTCTTTATCCCAATCAGTGGCATATACATGAAAACTGTCTGAACAATCCGGCACCGGGATCGTCGCCGTCTTCTGTGTGCCGATCATGTGGTTGTATTTTTTACAATGCACCGTTCCATGTACCGTACCCTGGTTGAAGCCCACATGCTCCATGATATCTATTTCACCATCATCGGGCCAGGCCAGTGGTTGTTTTGCCCCCAGCATCCAGATAGCAGGCCAGGTGCCGCGGCCGGATGGGATGCGGGCCCTTACTTCAATACGTTTATACTGCCATTCGGCCTTTCCTCTGGTTACTAATCTCGCAGAGGTGTACTGCATGCCCTTCCACGGTTCCTTATGCGCTTCGATGATGAGCATCCCATTCTCCACCCGTGCATTTTCTTTGCGGCCTGCTGTGTAATACTGCAATTCATGATTGCCCCAGCCATGTCCGCCGGTATCATAGTTCCATTTGGTGGCATCGGGCAGTCCGTTGTAGTTAAATTCATCACTCCAGGCAGGTGCCGGTGTGGCTGCTGTATTATCTTTCTTCGTTTTACCCTTACCGGCACAGGAAAAAAGAAGCAGGCTGCTTAATAGTATCGTGACTGTCCGTATCATATAAAAAGATTTACCGGGTAAAGGGGTAAGATAATTATTTTTGACAAAAGAGTTTACCGCATGATCTCGTACAACACGAAAGACTGGTTTACATTCCTGTTCCGTTTTCATAAAGCTGATACATTCCGGCAGTTGCTGCCACTCATCTTTGCCATTGCGGCCTACTCCACCCTTATCGCATGGGCCGAAATGTACTACTGGCAATTGTCAGACAAAAGCTATGTCCGCAATATCCCGGTGATGCATACGCTGCTGGGCTTCGCCATCTCCATGCTGCTCGTATTCCGTACCAATACGGCGTACGACCGCTGGTGGGAAGGCCGCAAACTCTGGGGCAGCCTGGTGAACAACAGCCGCAACTTTGCCATGAAACTGAATGTGCTGCTGCCAACAGAGGATAAGGGACACCGCAGCTTTTTCCGCAAGATCATTCCGGCCTATGCCTATGCGCTGCACAACCACCTGCATAAGGAACAAACCCGTGTTGAATTGTTTGATGAAGAAGAACACCAGCATCTCTTCAAACAGATAGACCACGACAAACATGTGCCCAACCAGGTGGCCCTGCTGATGTACCAGCAACTGGTGGCGCTGCATAAAGAAGGTAAACTGACAGGCGAACAATTGTTATTCCTCAATGCAGAGATACAATCCTTCACCGATATATGCGGCGCATGTGAACGGATCAAGAATACACCTATCCCTTTTTCCTACAGCGTGTTTATCAAAAAATTTATCTTCTTCTACGTGATGACGCTGCCCTTCGGTTACGTATTCCAGCTTGGCTTTTACGTAGTACCGGTGGTGGCCTTTATCTTTTATGTGCTGGCCAGCCTGGAACTGATCGCGGAAGAGATCGAAGATCCCTTCGGCGGCGATCAGAATGATGTGCCCACCGATACACTGGCAAAGAACATTCACCGGCATGTGGCCGAGCTGGTGTGATTTATGCACAACGGGCAACTATTTTAAACTTTTGCCGTTAAGTATTATCTTAATGTCTTATTTGAAAAAATCAGCATGAATAAAACCAGCGTTACCGTTGCCGTTATAAGCCTCGTTGTACTTCTCTCCTCTTCTTGCAGTAAAGACGGCGGTGGCGGCGGCGGTACAACGACGGTTGATTGCAGCACGGTTTCCAACAAAGCTTTTGCCGCGGATGTAAATCCCATTATACAATCCACCTGCGCTATATCCGGTTGCCATGCCAGTGGCAGCACTAATGGCCCCGGTGCATTGACGAGCTACACCGAGATCTTCAATGCCCGCACCAATATCCGCTCGGCCGTTTCCTCCGGCCGTATGCCACAAACAGGCAGCCTCAGCACTTCACAAAAGAATTCTATTATCTGCTGGATAGATGGCGGAGCGCCGAATAACTAATAGAGAATGGATAAGAGATAATAGTTTTCGTGAAAACCCGAATTGCTTCCCTTTTTATTATTTGCTCTTCATATCTGTGGCAAATACATTTAGCACACGGACGCCGTCGGCCAAAGCCTATGGCGTCGGACGATTCTAAAGGTTGTACGGATGAACACTGACTTTTTTGCTGCACAAAGAAGAAGGGATAGCTGCGAGCTGTAATGCACTATTATCTATTCTCTTTTATCTATTATCTATTCCCATGAACACTGATTTTTTTTGCTGCGCAAAGAAGAAAGGATACCTGCGAGCTGTAATGCACTATTATCTATTATCCTTTATCTCTTATCTAAGTTTTATCTTTTATCTCTTATCTAAATTTTATCTTCCTAAATTTAATCTCCCAAAACCGCTTTCATGAGAAAATACATCCTTCTTCCGTTGCTGTTTTTTGTTTCTTTGTCCGGCATCAGTCAATCGCTGGATAAATTAACTGTTGAAAAGATCATGCGTGATCCGAAATGGATGGGCACTTCCCCCTCCGGCACTTTCTGGAGCAATGATGGCAGCACTCTGTACTTCCTTTGGAATCCGGAAAAAGCCATCTCCGACTCTATCTATTATATCACCCCGACTGATAAAACGCCGGTGAAGGCCACCGTGGCCCGGAAGCAGGCGCTGAATACCCAAAGCGGATATATCTACAATATTTCCCGCACCCATTACCTGGTGGCGAAAGACGGCGACATATTTTATACAGAAGTAAAAACAGGGAAAACGAAACGCATCACCCAAACGGTGGATACAGAAAGCAACCCGCAGTTCAGCTTTAATGAAACGAAGATCGTGTACAACCGCAGTCAGAACCTCTATGCCTGGGATATTGCCACTGGCGAAACCATGCAGCTCACCAATATCAAATCATCAGATGGTGCCCCCGCTGCCACAGGGCCGAGAGGCGGAGGCGCTCCACCCACCGGCGGCGGTACCAACCCGCAGGAGCAATGGCTGAAGAATGACCAGCTTAATTATTTCCAGGTGTTGAAAGAAAGGAAACAGAAAAAAGAGGCGGCAGATGCGTACACCAAATCATTGCCAAAAGATAAAGAACTGCGCTCCATCAGCCTTGATGATAAAACATTGCAGGGCCTCACCATCAGTCCGGATGGCCGCTTTATTAATTACCGGCTTACCAAACAGGCCACAGGTGCCAAGACTACCATCGTACCCAGCTTCGTAACCGAAACCGGTTTCACCACCGATATACCTGCCCGTACTAAAGTAGGCGCACCGGCCGGTACATCTGAATACTACTGTTACGACAGGCAGCGGGATACTATCTTTTCCATAAAGCCCGATTCCATCCCCGGCATACAGGACCTGCCCGATTATGTAAAAGATTATCCTAAACAGTTAGAAGAGAAAAAGAAAAAACCGGCCAACCGTGCTGTGCAGGTATTATCAATAAACTGGTCGCCCAAAGGCACGAATGCTGTGCTGGATATCCGTTCGGCGGATAATAAAGACCGCTGGCTGATGTTGTTCGATACCGCCACTGGTAAGATCCGTCAGCTCGACAGGCAGCGGGATGAAGCCTGGATCGGCGGCCCCGGCACGGGTGGATTTGGCAGCGGTAATACCGGCTGGATCGATGAGCAGCAGTTCTGGTTCCGCTCAGAAGCCACCGGCTACTCTCATCTCTATGTGGTAAATACGGTCACCGGTGAAAAGAAAGCTCTCACCTCCGGCAATTATGAAGTGCAGCAGGTGCAGCTATCACTCGATAAAAAATATTTTTACATCAGCACCAATGAAGTGCATCCCGGCGAGCAGCATTTCTACCGGTTATCCATTGCTGATGGTAAAAAAGAAAAGCTTACCGGCATGACAGGTGCCAGCCAGGTTACCCTTTCACCGGATGAAAAATACCTTGCCATCCTGCACTCCTATTCCAACAAACCCTGGGAGCTGTACCTGCAGGAAAACACCGCACCCGGCAAAGCAACGAAAGCGCCGGTACAGATCACGGATAAAGCACAGAGCGAAGAATTTAAATCCTACACCTGGAAAGACCCCGAAGTGATCACCTTCACCGCCCGTGATGGCGCACAGGTATATGCAAGGCTGTACAAGCCTGCCAACCCGCATCCCAACAAACCGGCAGTATTGTTTGTACATGGCGCCGGTTATTTACAAAATGCGCATAAATGGTGGAGCAGTTATTTCCGTGAGTATATGTTCAACAATATGCTGGCGGATAATGGCTACTATGTAATGGATATCGACTACCGCGGCAGCGCCGGCTACGGCCGCGACTGGCGCACCGGTATTTACCGGCACATGGGTGGTAAAGACCTGAGCGATCATACCGATGCGGTAAGCTACCTGGTAAAAACATTTGGTGTGAATCCGAAGCATGTGGGCCTCTATGGCGGATCATACGGCGGCTTTATCACCCTGATGGGAATGTTTACCGAGCCGGATGTATTTGCCGCAGGCGCTGCCCTTCGCCCCGTTACCGATTGGGCCAACTATAATCATGGCTATACTTCCAACATATTGAATGAACCGTTTACCGACAGTATTGCCTATCGCAAAAGCTCGCCGTATTATTTTGCTGAGGGCTTAAAAGGCAACCTGCTCATTTGTCATGGTATGGTGGATGTGAACGTGCATTTCCAGGATGCCGTGAAGCTGGCGCAGCGGCTGATAGAATTAGGAAAAGACAACTGGGAACTGGCCGGCTACCCGATGGAAGACCATGGGTTTGTAGAACCAAGCAGCTGGACCGATGAATATAAACGGATATTCAAATTGTTTGAAACGGTTTTAAAAAACCGATGATCGGGAACATTGCCCATTCCCAATTGACCAATTGCCCCAATTCCCCATTCCCTATATTTGTACCCACAAAAAACGGTTATGGCAAAACCAATCGAAGATTTTGACGCCAACCTGGCAGGCGAGGAAGGAAAAAGCGAGGAAACGAAGACCAGTTGGTTCAAGCGCATCAAGAAAGGTATCAATACCAAGACCTCGGAGAAGAAGGAAACCCCGGAAGGTCTGTGGGTAAAATGCCCTGAGTGCAATTTCATCTGTACGGTTACTGAATTGAGGGAAAATCTCTTTGTATGCCCGAAATGCACCTTTCATCACCGCATCAACAGTGCAGAGTATTTCGAGATCCTTTTTGATAATAATGAATACACGGAGCTGTTTGATAATATCCGGAGCAAAGACTTTCTCGGCTTTACTGATCTGAAGCCTTACCAGAAAAGGCTTGAAGATATCTGGAGCAAGACCGACCTGAAAGATTCTATGCGGGTGGCCGCAGGCAATGTGGGTGGAAATGGCCTCGTGGTGGCTTGTATGGATTTTGAATTTATCGGCGGCTCGCTGGGCAGTGTGATGGGAGAAAAGTTTGCCCGTGCGGTGGATTATGCCATTGAGCATAAGATGGCCTATATGGTGATCAGCAAGAGCGGCGGCGCCCGGATGATGGAAAGCGCTTTCTCCCTGATGCAACTGGCAAAGACGAGTGGTAAACTTTCACAACTGAGCGATGCTGGTCTGCCTTATATATCACTGCTTACAGACCCTACTTTTGGTGGCATCTCTGCTTCCTTTGGTATGCTGGGCGATCTGAATATTGCAGAGCCCGGCGCTTTGATCGGCTTTGCCGGTCCGCGGGTGATAAAGGAAACGATCAAGAAAGACCTGCCGGAAGGATTTCAGCGCAGCGAATTCCTGCTGGATCATGGGTTCCTTGATTTCATCGTACCGAGAAAGGATTTGAAGAATAAACTCGCCACGGTGCTTTCACTTTTCAAAAACTGATGTGCCTGCATCAGCAGTAAGCCTTATTTTTACCGGCTATATTTCATTATGGCAGAGCTAAAGAACCGCCAGGTCTATCACGAATACTTCATAGATGCAAAATATGAGGCGGGGATGGTATTGCTGGGTACGGAAGTAAAATCGCTGCGGGAGGGAAAAGCCAGTTTCAACGACAGTTATTGCCTTATTCATAAACATGAAGTGTGGATCAAATCATTGCATATCGCTATGTATTCCCATGGCACTGTAAATAACCACGATCCCCTGCGTGACCGCAAGCTGCTGCTCGAAAAAAGGGAAATACGGAAGATAGAAGCCAAACTGAAAGAAAAGGGCTACACACTGGTGCCGCTGCGGATCTTTTTTACAGAGAAAGGGCTGGCAAAAATGGAGATCGGTCTTGCCAAGGGTAAAAAACTGCATGATAAACGGGAAAGTATCCGCCAGCGGGATGTGGAACGGGATATGAAGCGGTATATAAAATAACACCTGTGTAAAACTTCAATGCCTGCGGGCAGAATTTTTGCCGATATTACCGATCCGATGAAGCAAATAACACTCCTGTTAGCACTGGTCATATCCCTGCATGGTTCTTCTCAATCTGTTTTTGGCTATTGGTATGGTAATGCCAACGTAAAAACCAACAATTCGGCCAGTAATTACATGGTGGAGCTGGTATTGCAGCCGGAAAAGAACCATGTGAAAGGCATTCTGAATTATTATTTCAAAAACACTTACCGCAGTCTGCAGGTACAGGGCAATTATGATGCGGCCAGCCGGCAGGTGTACCTGTACAATATTCCGCTTACCTATTACGGATCGCTGGTGAATTTTGAAGTGGATTGTATCATGAACCTGCGGGCCACGCTACGGGTGTCGCAGGAAGGATCGTACCTCACCGGCGCCTTTGTGTCACTGCCCGAGCATAAGTATGTGTGCCCGGATGTGAATTTCAGTTTTAAGATGCAGGCCGATATCAGCAAAAAGGATTCGGTGCTGAAAGCTATCAGTGAATTCAAGGAGAATTACCAGGTGTGGAAACCGGGTATCGAGGATACACTCGTGCAAGCCACCGTTATTCAGCGTAAGGTGATCAACCCTGTGATCGAAAAACAATATTCCGAGCGGGAAGATGTGGTGCTGAATGAAATAGAAGTGGAATCAGATTCTTTGCAGGTAAGTGTGTATGATAACGGGGAGATCGACGGCGATATCATTTCGCTGTTCTTTAATAAAACGCTTATTGTATTCAACCAGAAGCTTACCCACAAATCACTCCGGGTAAACCTGGTGCTGGATGGTAAAGTGGTGGGCAATGAACTGACCATGTTTGCCGAAAACCTGGGGCTGATTCCACCCAATACAGCGCTGGTGATCATCTCGGACGGAAAGAACCGGTTTGAGCTTCGTCTTTCCAGCAGCCTGGAGAAGAATGCCACCATCCGTATCAAACGGAAGCATGCCACCAACTGATGTATGATGTTCGGACAACAGTTATTCCTTACCTGTAAACAGGCTTACGATAAACAGGATCACAAAGGCTCCGATGGCGCCCGTCAGAATAGCATTGACGATGGGCGAACTGCCGATGGAAATCTTCAGCTCACGCAATAACCAGGAGCCGACAAAGCTGCCGAGGATACCCACCACTACATTGCCTAACAAACCTAGGCCGCGGCCCCTTACCAAAAAACTGCCCAGCCAGCCGGCTGCAGCGCCGATCAGGATGATAACTACGATGGATTCAAGTGTCATGATGAATTGTTTGTTTGATGGTAAAA
>JAEUVM010000655.1 GCA_016787125.1 Chitinophagaceae bacterium
TTGAACTCGCCGATCCATTGCATTTCATAGTCATCATAGATCGGTTCGCCAAGTATGTATTCCCCGTTTTCTATTTTAAGATGCTGGATAATGCGGCAGCCCTCCACGATCATGTAGCTGTCAACGCCCTTGCCCTGCCATTCAGGCACCACACCAAATACCAGCCCGGTGAATTTTCTGTTCTTCACGGTTGATTTTACCCAGAGAAATTTCAGTTTATGAAACAGGCTGAATTTTCCATGCAGGTGTTTGAACCATTGATTGAGGTCGGGCAGGTTGATCCAGATGCCGATGGGTTCATTTTTATAGTAAACAAACCAGCAAAGCCGTTCATCGAGCACCGGCTTCATGGAGCGAAACATTTTTTGCACTACCCGCTCTTCCAGTTGTTTCATGCCGCCATGGCCCGCCCATGCTTTATTATATACAATGGTGAAGTCTTTGGCAAACCTGTCCAGCTCGTTCTTTTTAATATGGGCAGAACTAAAGCCCGGGTCTTTGGCACATTCTGCATGCCGGGCAAAAAACTTTTCCTGCAACCGGTCTTTTGCTTTCAATGAAAAACAAACCTGGTTGAAGTAATTCTTGAAGCCATAGTTTTCAAACAGGGTTTGATAATAAGGCGGATTAAAGTTCATACAGTACATCGGTGGTATATCGTGGCCTTTTACCACCAGGCCCCACCAGCGGTCACGTTCACCAAAGTTGACCGGTCCGTCCATGGCTTCCATGCCTTTTTGCATCAGCCAGTGTTTGGCCACATCAAACAGCATATCGGCTGCAGCCTGGTCGTTGATGCAATCAAAGAAACCGACGCCACCCACCGGGCCATCATCACCTTTGTTCTTATATTTTTTGTTGACAAATGCGGCGATACGGCCGGCCAGTTTGCCCTTTTCGTCTTTCAGTATCCAGCGTATCACTTCGCCATGGCGGAAGGTTTTGTTCTTGTTTGGGTCAAACACTTCGATAATATCCTTTTCCAGCGGTATGATGTAAGCAGGATTATCCTTGTTCAGTTCTGTATTTACTTTCAGAAACTCCTTGGCCAGTGCCGGGGTGGTGACTTCAATTAATTGCATGTGGCAAATGTAGGAAACAGGCCATATCTGCGCTGCCGGATTTTTGTATTGAACGGTAATTGATCAGCTGGCAGGTTATTCATCCTTCAGTAAGTTCATTTTGCGAAGCAGCAATCCCTTTTCTGCCTGGGATTGTGCCAGCGTCAGCGCCTTTTGAAAGTGATCAAGTGCTTTTATTTTATCTCCCGTTGCCGCATACAATTCACCCACACAGGCATGATAAAGGTGGTGTTTTTCCAGCCCCTCCAGGGTTAGTAATTGCTGTAAAGCCTCTTTGGGCTTTCCGGCCTGGCCAAGTGCAATGGCCTTATTCATCGACACCATCGGGCCGGGCTGCATGCGGCTGAGCAAATCGTACAGTTGATAGATATGTGTCCAGTTGGTGGCTTCAAAAGACGGCGCCGCCGCATGAAGCGAGGCAATGGCCGCCTCGAGGTGATAAGGTGATTCTTCAAAAGGTTCAGCAGCAGCATCGAGGTAATCAAACCCTTTTTGAATCAATGGCCCGTACCATTTTTTGCGGTCCTGGTATTTTAGTAAAATGATATTACCCATGTCATCCAGTCTTGCACCCAGCCGGGATGATTGAAAACACATCAGTGACAGTAATGCACTGGTTCTGGGAAGGGCAGTTTGCGGATGTTCGGTCAGCAGCTTGCACAGCCGCATGGCTTCAAAGCAAAGGTCTTCACGGATCAAAAGTTCAGGGTGAGCAGAATGATAACCTTCATTGAATAGTAGATACAAAGATTTTAATACGGCATCCAGTCTTACAGCCAGTTCCTCACCGGCGGGCACTTCGGGTTCTATCTGTTCTGCTTTTATTTTTTCTTTGGCCCTGTAAATTCTTTTGGCAATGGTTTCATCACCGGTAAGAAAGGCGCGGGCTATTTCATGCACACCCAGGCCGCACAATGTTTTCAGTGTAAGTGCCACCTGCGATTCGGCCGGGATGGAGGGGTGACAACAGGCAAACATCATCCGAAGCTGACTGTCCTGTATTTCATTGTCAAGGAAAAAATGTTGTACGGTTTGTGAGAGTGTCCATTCAGATTCCAGCAGGGAAGCGTATTGAGGTGCCAGCCTGCGAAACCGTTTTTCTCTTCTTAATATATCAATGGCTTTGTTGCGGGCTACACGGTGAAGCCAGCCGGCGGGATTGTCTGGCAATCCGTTATAACTCCAGGTTTGCATGGCCTGAAGCAAGGTGTCCTGCACAATGTCCTGTGCGGTTTCCAGTTGCTGCATACCCAGCAGTCTTGATAATACAGCAACCATCTTTCCCGATTCATACCGGAAAAGATGGTCAATTTGCTGTTGGATATGGCCTGGTGGTGCAGACATAGCATCAGGTAAAATCAGTGAAGCCACGAAGATAGCCAGGCTGTTCGTCCTTCATGATTCATTCATCCTGCCTCCTGCTTCTTTATCACATATCGAATTTCATACATTGGCGTACCTGTACTGCTCCGCCAAAGGCAAAATCAGGATAGTCGGCACATATCGCCACTGCTTCATCATAGCTGGCAGCATTCACGATAAAATAACCACCCACTATTTCTTTGCCTTCTGTGTACGGGCCATCTGTTACATTAGATGCACTGCCGGATACCAGTTTGCCACCGGGAAGGAGGGCTTCTCCGCCGGCATATTTTTCTGACTTTACCAGTTTGTCTACCCAGGCCATCCATTTACCCATATTGGCCTGCATCTCTTCGGGTGAGCTGTCGGGGTTCATTCCCCCGTGAAAAATAAGCATGAACTTTTCCATAATTATTGTTTTAATTTTAAAAATATGAGATTATGACGAACAGGGTAACCTGTTCCGGACACCGTTCCTGATTTTTTTCTTCCATCACCTGACCAATTGCTGCTGATTTGAAAACCAGGCTGTTGATATTGGTAAACCTGCTCCTGCCTGCCGGTATGCACCTGCAAGGCCAGCCACCCGCTACCCAAAACGAATCGCTTGCACAGAGGACCGCTTTTCATATTCAACAGCTCAGGCCGCGGATCAGCACATTGCTAAAACAACTTGAAAACGCTCCGGCTGATACCGCTGCCGTAAACTGCCTCAACGAACTGGCCGAAGTGTATTGTAATTTTTCTTACGACAGTTCG
>JAEUVM010000691.1 GCA_016787125.1 Chitinophagaceae bacterium
AATGATGAGAAGATGCTGAAAGATTTTTTGGAGCAGGGCAAAGCGATGATGGAAGCGGCCGGGGTAAAGGAAGTGAACACCTGGGATACTAAGCAGGCGCCCGGTCTGGACATTCACGAAATGGGTGGTGTACGAATGGGCAGCGACCCGAAGACATCACTGCTGAACGAATGGAACCAACTGCACCATTGCAAAAATGTATTGGTGACCGATGGCGCCTGTATGACGAGTACGGGCAGCCAGAGCCCGTCTATTTTATATATGGCATTTACGGCAAGGGCGGTGAACCATGTGGTGGAGGAAATGAAAAAAGGAAAATTGTAAAGAACGATACTTACTGTTTTATTAAAGAATAATCAGGGTATGAAACGAATAGCTTCTGTATGTATAGGTTTTTTGCTTGTGCTGACTGGCGTAGCCCAAACGGAAGTAAAGGTGATGTCGTACAACATCCGGCTGGATGTAAAAAGCGATGGCGATAACTGGTGGGAGAACAGGAAAGATAAAGTGGCCGGACTTATCAATTATTATGAACCCGATTTTGCCGGTCTGCAGGAAGTGCTGCATCAACAGTTGCAGTACCTGGCAGACAGTCTGAAAGGATATGCATACATCGGCGTTGGCCGCGATGATGGTAAGGAGGCGGGCGAGTACTCTTGTATTTTTTATAAAAAAGAAAAATACACGTTGCTGCAACAGGGCACTTTCTGGCTGTCACCAACACCGGATACACCAAGCAAAGGCTGGGATGCGGCGCTGAACCGGGTATGCACCTATGGCCTCTTCAGGCATAATGCAACGAAGAAAATGATGTGGGTGTTCAATACGCATTTTGACCATGTGGGAAAACAGGCGAGGCTGGAGTCTGCCCGGTTGATCTTAAGGATGATTGCCAAACTGAACTATAAGAAAGAGTACCCCGTCATCCTGACCGGTGATTTTAATTCAAGACCGGAAGATGAACCGGTGCAACTGATCATGAACCGGATGCAGAACAGCCGCTCGGTGAGCCGGCTGGTGTATGGTAATGCCGATACCTGGAACGGGTTTAAGTTTGCTGGGAAACCAGATGGCTGTATAGATTATATATTCGTGTCGCATCATAAAAGTTTGTCGGCAACAAAGTTTGCCACCCTGACCGACTCTTATGACAGGAAATACCCTTCCGATCATTTCCCGGTACTTGCCAACATAAACATTGATAAATGAGAAAAAGCATTTTACAGCATATTAAAAGAAAAACAACCGGCCGGATGATTTGTATGCTCCTGACCGGATTCAGTTTTTTCTGTCAGCCGGGCAATGAGCTGGTGGCGCAAAACAAAACCTATTGCAACCCGGTAAATGTGGACTATGGCTATACGCCCCATCCTTCCTTTACCTACTGGGGCAGGCACCGTGCCACCGCCGACCCGGTGATCGTGAATTACAAAGGCGACTATTATTTATTCAGTACC
>JAEUVM010000697.1 GCA_016787125.1 Chitinophagaceae bacterium
GAACCCGAAAAATGGAAGAAAACTGATGTCCGGTTATGTGGACGTTATCAGATAATGTGAAAAGGAAACAGCTATGAAACGCAAATTATTATTACTGGCAGGATTGGTGGCAATGATGCAGGCAACAGCACAGCAGCGGCCTCATTATACCCAATACATACTGAACCCGGTTATCATCAATCCGGCATTGACGGGAGTGGAGAACTACACCGATGTAAAAATGAGTGTACGTGACCAGTGGGTAGGGCTCAATGGCGCCCCCAAAACCATGTACATGACCATACATGCGCCAATAGGAAAGAACGACTACCGTACTTCCGCCACTTCGTACGAGGTACCGGGCGAAAACCCCCGCGGCCGTTATTACTGGGAAAATTACACCGCTGCCGAACCACACCACGGCATCGGTATGACGATCGTAAACGACAAGACGGGAAGTTTCAACCGCTTTACTGCCAATGTAAACTATGCTTACCACCTGGGTATATCACCCACCACCAACCTGGCGGGAGGTTTCTCGGCCGGTATCACCAATGTAAGTATAGACAGGACCAAGCACGACTTTACCGGCAGCGGCGATCCTATCGACCCCGCCACCGGCGCTTCACTCAGCAGCGAACTGAACAGGATAAGGCCTGATGTGGGCTTTGGCCTCTGGCTGTATTCACGCAGTTACTTTATCGGGTTGTCTGCGCAGCAGATCATCCCGCAAAAGCTGGCGTTTACCGATGATGCCGCCTTTCTCACCAAGGGAAGACTGGTGCCGCATTTGTTTTTAACAGCGGGCTATCGTTTCCTGCTTACAGAAGATATCAATGCCATTCCCTCGGTAATGCTGAAATATGTGCAGAACACATCCAAACTCAACTTCCAGCCCGAGGCAAATGTGAAGTTTCAGTACCGCGACCTGCTCTGGCTTGGTGGCAGTTACCGCTACCAGAACGGTTACTCCGCCATGATCGGTTTTAATGTAGGCAACCTGATGAATGCCGGTTATTCATATGATTTTACCACTACTGCCTTAAACACCGTAAGCCGTGGCACACATGAGTTTGTCGTGGGATTCATTATCGGGAATAAGTACAGTGGTAAATGTCCGCGGTGCTGGTAAGCTGGTAAGTAAATAAGTAAGTATCTAAGTAAATAAGTATCTAAGTAGATAAGTATATTGGCTGTAATGGCTGAAGTAATGTTATAATCAAATCAGGTTTCGGACGCAGGAGGGAGATTATAATCGAACAATGCGTTTATTGCGAACGCCTTTGAGGTACTTATTCAGTTTAAGCAATTCCTGTTTCTTTCTTTCAAGGTCTTTTACGGTAATATCCGTATCAGGAATACCTGATTCATCCAGCTTCGTCATTTCATCTGTGGCTGTTTCTATCCTGGCGATGGCATCAGCATACACCCGCTGAAGGCTGTCG
>JAEUVM010000728.1 GCA_016787125.1 Chitinophagaceae bacterium
GAGAGAAATTTCTCTCCCGGAGATACAAGAGCCGATTATCAGAGATCCGGCTTTGGAGGTAAAACATCCGAAGAATTATCCCAAACATCCGGCGATTGAGCGGAAACATAGGATTTCGGATGTTTTAGCTCCGGATTCGGAGCTCAGACATCCGATGGTGGCATGTTTTAGCTCCGGAATCGGAGCTCGGATATCCGATACTGGCATGTTTTAGCTCCGGAACCGGAGCTCAGACATCCGATACTGGCATGTTTTAGCTCCGGATTTAGAGCTCAGACATCGAAATTCCTCTGTTTTATATGCGGCATCGGAGCTTTGACGTCCGTATTCCTCTTTTTTAGCGATTTCCCGATCTGAAAGGCAGTCAACTGTCATCAATCAACGGTCAACCTTTCCCCCCAGCCCCATCGGGGCATCATATCAATAGAAAGATACAAGAGGGAAGGAGCAGAGCCCCGTAGGGGCGATATATAATAATAGCCGGTAAGCCGGAGAGTCGTTGAATCCTTTTACGAATTCAGGTCTGTAAACCCTGCTGCCGGAAAACCGGCACGTTGCACCAGTCACCCAAACCTGAAACTCTATGTAGCCACTGTTGATAAAGGGGAGGGGATAACCGTTTCTATACCTCTGCAATCGGGTATTGAAGTACACAACAATACAAAAAGGCGAATTGCTATTGTCCGACTATTAACTCTTTACAAGTTTTGTAACTTAGGGGAGAGACGGAAATGCAAATGTTGTAGGCAACCCTAACTAACCTCACCACGACTATGAGCTTTTTCAAAAAACTATTTGGCGGCAACAATAAAAATCAAGGCGACAATAAACCTGACATTGACGCTTTACTTTCTTCGCCCCACACAAATAATGCAATAATTGAAATAGACAATTATGTTGGCAAACTTTGTTCGTATGGCGACACATTAGACCATTTGACAGTATCGCAAAAAACCTTTTATTTTAACCAAAACCTTGAACGGGAAATTAATAATGGCGGCTTCAGCCAATACTTCTACAATTCAAGTGGCAACTTTGCACACGAAACAATAACTTCATTGCGGACAATTGGCGCTAACAAGACCGCAGACATTTTGCAACAAGCAATTGACCAATTTCCGAGCTCTGTAGTTCCAAAAGACAGAATCAAGCGACAAGAAATATTAGAACAAATTGAGGATACCGCAAACGAGGTATGGGAGCAGCTTGACCAGGCGTTTTATAAGTATGAGGACAACTTATACGACCTCAACATTGAGTACATAAAACAAAACCGTAGCTTATTTTGACAAACGATAAAGGGCTGCCTACAACAGGCGGTTCCTATGCCGGCCTTTGCTGGTCTTTCTGAAGAAACCACGCCGTTGCTGGTGCCTTTCCCGATACTTCGGGATGTACAGGTATAGCAGCAGAGAAAGACACCAGCAAATGAATTTACTTTTATAAATATCAGGTGTTATTTTTAAGGTAGCTTTCTTATCCGCAATCATTTACATCCTTTTAGGTATGACACTGTCAATCAGGGCCTCTGCTTTTTTGAAGAATGCTGAAAGGGAAATTTCACGCCTGACGGACGCTGAGGTCAGGGAGGTTTTTAATTATAATGATGCCCCGGTATTCGAACCTTTGATTGACTTCCAGCTAAGGTTTGGCGGGTACATTTTTTATGCAGGACTTGCACCAATTAATTTCAGCCTGATAAAAGGCGATGGGGGGTATCCTGAGCCCAGCAAGACAGCCATCATAGAATTTGAAGAATCGAAATCCTCATGCCCCAGGTATTTTTTCGACTGTGCTTCCACACTCTATCAAATGCAATTCTTTTTGGATGAAAACGGAGTGTATTATGAGGATTACGAACCAAAAGCCTCAAGCTTCGCAAAGAAAGTTGAACACCTGGCCTTATGGAAAGAAATGAATAACCGGAAGGATATGGAGCTTCTTTTTAGAGACGAGATGCTTAAAACAAACGACCTTGAGAAAGAATTAAGACTGGAGCTTTTACCTGAAGCATCCGACCAATACACCCTTTGGTATAGTAATGAACATATTTACATGCAACAATGGCAGGATATGACAACACTGTTTGTATCGAGCAGCTACCCGGACAAAGCAAAACTTCTTACGCTATGATGGATGCAGCAAACAACCTGTTTAAACCAGGCAGGGCGGGGAAGAAGATGTGCGAGGTAATCCTGCTTTTGACGCTGGCACTTGTTTCATGCAATTCAAAACCCGCTCTGCGAAGTCTCTGACTTCGCAGCACTATGTTCTCTCAGGTGTCTCACCTGATCTTGAAGGTATCCGGCTGTTAGTGGTAAAGCTATGTAAGCATCCCGTTTCAAATAAAACTTTGTAAATTTGAGAAAAGACTACAATGGCAGATGCATTAAAATATATGATCGATAAAAACGGGGATAAAACTTCAGTTTTAGTTCCTATTAAAACCTGGGAGAAAATAACTCAGGAATATACGAAACTTCAAAAAAAACTTCAGGTCTATACGGGTATTAATGAAGGTCTTTCTGAAGTTAAAGAGGCAAGAAAGTCAGGGAAAAAATTACAAACCCTTAAAGATTTTCTGCGTGAAAGTAACCGTTAAGATTACAAAGTCCTTTAAAGTTGCCGCTAAACCGCTCCTGA
>JAEUVM010000013.1 GCA_016787125.1 Chitinophagaceae bacterium
GTATTTCTTTTTGAAAGCTTCAATTTTGGAGTTGGCACCAGGAGAATTGAGCCGTATGTTGCCGGCACCCTTGCCTATAAAATGCATGTATTCATCATTAATCTGATAGCATGGAGACCACTCTATCTCACCAAAATTGCAACATTTCACCCGGGGTAATGCGGTCTGGATAAAGGCATACTCTTTAGTATTAAATGTCGCCATACCGGCTTTAAACTTCTTCAGTTTCTTTAATACCAGAACTGGGAGGAAAGCAGGAAAATCTGACTTGTTTATCACGAACATGAATGACAATAATTCCAGTTTTGGCAATCCTGACAAAAAAGAAAAATTATCAATCGGTTGTTTCCAGTCAATTGTCCCATCAATATGCAAATACCGAAGTTTCTTAAGGCCTGTGAGGCCATCAAAGGAAGACACCCCGCGAAGGTTTTCAAGGTGCAGTGATTTTAGTTTTTTGAGATTTTGCAATGGAGAGAGGTCTGAAAAGCCCGATACATACTCCAATACAAGTTCTTCGAGATTAACGAGTTTGCCAATAAAGTCTATATCTTTTGTCCGGCAGAAAGTTACCCGTAATCTCTTCAATTGTTTCAAGCGATGTATGTTCTCTATCTGTTCCTTGCCCGGGTCGTGCAACGTTACTTCTTCAATATTGGGACAGTCAAAAACCTGATCCCAATGATGGTCATACTTAGAGATGGTTAAAATCTTTACTTTGCTTTTATCCTTGATTTTTTTATCAGCAGAAAATGAATACCGTGCAGCATTAGGTACAATTGTCCAATAGTCATCAGTCCTGTCTAAGAAATCTCCAAAATGATGTTTCATTGTATAGGTGAAGTTCTTATTTCTATTTTGATGAATAAAACTGTTGTCCTGCGATGCTAAAAAATTGAACAGTCCTTTATAACCAACGTGCAAAGCTTAACCTTGTCGCAGCCCGGCTATCTGCCCTCAGCCTAAAAATAAGCAAAACATGAACCCGGATGAGAGGACAGAAAACCAACCTCCTGCTGCAGCTCGAACGGGAAACCGGAATTTATTTCAAAAGAAAACAAGATTTATCCAATAGTATTTTTCCTCCCTGTACACACAGTAACCTTTTGCCGGTGAGGGTTTTATTCTGCAATCCGGTTTCTTAAATCCATTTGCTCATGGAGGATTCTTGCTACCTGGATTTGCTGTTTATTTTCAATTCTGTAAAAGATCAGATGCCGGCCTGCCCTGAACCCGAGTATTCC
>JAEUVM010000147.1 GCA_016787125.1 Chitinophagaceae bacterium
GTAGAAAATCTGTACTTCATGAAAAATTACTCCGTATTGGCCTTAGTGGCTGCCATCGTAATTATGCCCTGCACAGGCAGCAGCCAGGTAGCTCCGAGCAGTGTTTCCACGGTATCCACTATAGTGGTATCAGGCGGCACCTCCAGCCAGACAATTACCGCACACAGTTCAAGTGTGAATGGCGTACAGCCAGGTTCAGCTTATACCGTGAAGTATAATAACAATGCCAATGTAAACATCAGCAGCTTTACCAGCGCCGGTAAAACCTATGTAAAGTTTGCCGGGTTTGATACAATCATGGTAAGAAGAGCTGCCAATGCGTGGGAAACCACCAATGGTAATAAGCAGCATATCTATTGCCAGGGCAATTCCACCGTGGACAACAGCACTTACCAGATGCCTTTCCCTGTAGCCTTCCCACAAACGACCAATTACAACTTTATGGAGCGGGTAATGAAGGAAGGACTGATCAACCGCGGCAGCGATAACGTTTTTAATAATGATGCCGGCTCAGACCTCACGTATAATAATATTGAAAGGGTTGATTTTGTGTATAAAGCCGGTATTTCCACAACCTCGCTTAGCGCTGCAGGCTTTATGATCGCTGAAAGAGGCGGAAACGATCCCTTTAAAGTGGCAGCGATTACGGCGATTGATGCAAATGGAAACCCAACCGCATTCAGTTCAGTACTGTCAGTAAACACCTCTTCTTACGGATCAGCCATTATTAGCATACCAACTTACGTAATGCGTAAAGACGCGTCGGATAACAACCTTCGCCCTTTCTCGATGGTATCCACCCAGGCGGTACGATCTGTTTTCATCCGCTTCAGCGACCTCGGTATTACAGCCCTGCAAAAAGTATATGGCTATGCCCTGATGGGAAACGATGTTACAGCAACAACAAGTGCACAAATACTCGACTATACCAACACCACTTATTTTCCCCGTACCACCACCACCGCTGATGGGGGTATGGATATGGCTTCTGCACCTGGCATTTTTCATACCGACCTGATACTGGATGTAAATAACATAAGCATCAGCAGCCAGACCCGCAACTGCGAGCCTACCATACAGTGGAATGATGAAGACTACCTCCGCATACGGGAGTTTCAACTGGAGCGTTCTGCAGATGGCACCAGCTTCACACAGGTGGCTGTGATACCTTCAGGCAACAACGCCTTTTACAGCTATACCGACAAAAGCTTCCGCAACTCAGGCTATTACCGTGTAAAAGCAATAGAAACCAATGGCAGGAGCTACTACTCCAGTATGATCTATGTTAAGAATAATTGCGGCGGCGGCAATATTTCCCTTTACCCCAATCCCGTACAGGATAAACTCAACATCAGCTTCAATGGCGAAATAAAAGCAGATATGGTGATACTGGTAGCCGCTGATGGCAGGGAGTGTGGCAAATGGACCATTAATGATAACACGCAACTGTTCCAGATGGATATCAGCAGCCTGCCCCGCGGACAGTATTTTGTAAAACTCACAAACGGCGGAGTAATGATGAAAGCATTACCTGTATTAAAAAAATAAAGAAGATTATCCGTACCTGAGCAGCTGGCTTATCAAAGCCGCCACCCTTTCTCCATCCATTGCAGCGCTGACAATGCCGCCTGCATAACCAGCCCCTTCCCCGCAAGGGTAAAGGTTCCTGATCTGCGGGTGCTGCAACGTGTCAGCCATACGGGGGATACGCACCGGTGATGATGTTCTGGACTCAGTAGCCACCACTACTGCATCATTGGTGAAGTATCCCCTCATTTTTTTTCCATATTCTTTAAATCCTTCCTGCAGCCGGTGCGATATGAATGCAGGCAATACCTGTTGCAGCTTCATAGCATGAATGCCCGGCAGGTAGGAGCAGCCGGGTAAATCGGCCGATTGTTTGTTTTGGGCAAAATCAACCAACCGTTGCGCAGGTGCCACAAACTTTCCACCGCCTGCAATAAATGCCTTTTGCTCTATGTGCTGCTGAAACTGCATCAGCATCAGCGGATTTTTGTCAGTCTTTATTTTCAGCTTATCTTTTTTGATGAGTTCCACCACGTCTTTCTCCTCCACCGTTACCACAATACCGCTGTTGGCATAAGGATTATTCCTTTTTGAAGGGCTCCAGCCATTCACCACCAGTTCGCCGGGCGAAGTGGCGGCTGGTGCTATGATACCTCCCGGACACATGCAGAAGGAAAATACGCCTTTGCCATCTACCTGCTGTACCAGGCTGTAGGAGGCAGGAGGCAGTGCAAGGTCTCTTATGTTGCAATGATATTGGGCAATGTCTATAAGAACCTGCGGATGCTCTGCCCGTACACCAAGCGCAAAAGGTTTAGCCTCGATCTTAATATGAGCCATATGCAGCATGTCAAAAATATCCCTGGCAGAATGGCCTGTGGCCAGTATTACCGCATCTGCAATAAATGTGTCGCCATCTGCAGTTTGCACACCTTTTACAGTATCATTTTTGGTAAGCAGCCCGGTTACTTTTTTTTCAAATAAAAATTCAGCTCCGCAATCAACCAGTTGTTTTCGCATGGCGGTAATAATATGAGGAAGCTTATTTGTGCCGATATGGGGGTGTGATTCGTAAAGAATGTTGTCAGGTGCGCCAAAATGTACAAACAGGTTCAGGATGCGGTTAATGTCGCCCCGTTTATTACTCCGGGTATAAAGTTTGCCATCACTGTAAGTGCCTGCACCACCTTCACCAAAGCAATAATTACTTTCGGGGTTCACTTCACCTTCTTTATTGAGCAGGGCAAGGTCTCTGCGGCGTGCCCGCACATCCTTACCCCTTTCCAGGATGATGGGTTTAATACCGGCTTCCAGCAGGGAAAGGACCGCAAACAAACCTGCCGGCCCCGCACCGATGATAATCACCCTTTGGGAAGAATGATGCACTTCTTTAAAGCTGAATGACTGCCGCTCACGCATACGAAACGGCTCATTAACAGAAGCTGTCACGGTAAGATTGACCCAAGGCTGTTTGCCACGGGCATCAATCGATTGTTTTACTATATAATAACCTGAAACCTGGGCCGGGTCAACACCTTCAGCAGCGGCAATGTACTGTTTTACAGCAGTGGTATCCGCCGCTTCGGCCGGCAGTAATTTGAAGGAAAACGTCTTTTGCATAAAGTCAGGTATTTATCCTGAAACAGGTTACAAAGATGCAGATAAAAAACCGGGAACTATTTTTTTAAATCCTTGCTGTGATTATAAAATAGTGATACCTTCAGACAAGTTGTTTGTTATGAAAAGATTTACCATTTGCACACCGCTTTTTTTGATCCTTGCCATCACCGGTTTTCATTGCAAACCATCCTACCAGGCACAGCAACTTCAATATAAGAATTACCGTATCGCAACTGCCTTACCGAAAGATTCTTCCCAGGTGGTTTTTCTGCAACCTTATCGTGATAACGTAAATAAAACCATGAACGAAGTGGTGGGTATGGCGGAAGTGAGCCTGGAGAAAAAGCAACCGGAAGGCACCCTGGGCAACTTCATGGTGGATGCCTTTCTTACCATGGCCCGTGAAAAGTACAATACACCGGTGGATGTTGCTTTTGTAAACTTTGGCGGCATCCGTCTTACCCAGTTGCCTGCCGGAGAAGTAACCGTAGGCAAAGTGTTTGAGCTGATGCCGTTTGATAACGTGTTGCTGATCCAAAAGATCAAAGGATCGGTATTTCAGCAATTGCTCGACCTGGTGGCAGAAAGGGGAGGATGGCCAATGGCCGGCCTTACCATGCAGATAAAGAACAAGAAAGCGGTGAACGTGATGATCGGCGGTAAACCACTGGACCCTGCCGCCACTTATACTATCGCCAATTCCGACTTTATTGCCAATGGCGGTGATAATGCCGATATGCTTCGTGGCATACCGCAAATATCAAGTGGCTACCTGATGCGGGATGCGATCATTGATTATATAAGGAAACTGAAAAGCCAGGGTAAAAATATCAGTGCTAAACTTGAAAACCGGGTAACGAATGCTGAATAGAAAATCATTTATCCGACAGGCGGCCTTATCCGCAGGCGCCATCATGGCTGGCCCCGCACTCGCAGAAGCTGCAGATTACCTGAACCCGGTAAAGCTGACGATCCTGCATACCAATGATACACACAGCCGCCTCGATCCATTCCCCATGGATGGTGGCCGCAACCAGGGCCTGGGCGGTATTGCGGCAAGATCCGGGCTGATAAAACAGGTAAGGGCAGAAGAGGAACATGTGCTGCTGCTGGATGCCGGTGATATCTTCCAGGGCACACCCTATTTCAATATTTATAAAGGCGAACCGGAGATAAAAGCCATGACCAACCTCGGCTATGATGCCTGTACCATCGGTAATCACGACTTTGATGCCGGGATGGAAAATCTTGCCACGCAATTAACACAGCATGCCAGCTTTCCGATGCTGGTGGCCAATTATGATTTTACGGGAACACCCATGGAGGGTAAAACAGAACCGTATAAAATATTTAAAAAAGGACGGCTGAAGATCGGAGTGTTTGGCGTAGGTATTGAAGGCCGCGGACTCATACCCGATTCATTATTTGGAGCCACCAAATACCTGGACCCGGTACAGAAAGCAAATGAAACAGCCGCAACGCTACGGAGGGATAAGAAATGTGATATGGTAATATGCCTGTCGCACCTGGGCTACCAGTATAAAGAAAGCAATAAAGTGAGTGATGAGGTACTGGCAAAGGAAACAGAAAATATTGACCTTATCATTGGCGGGCACACGCATACTTTTCTTGACAACCCGGTGGAATTTAAGAGTAAGAAAGGAGAACAGGTGATAGTGAACCAGGTGGGGTTTGCAGGTATAATTTTGGGCAGATTGGATTTTGAATTTTCCAAATTTTCAGGGAAAAAATTATCGAAAAATCACAATCTCACTGTTTCACCAAAAACAGGGGGTTAAAAATTTTTTTTTATAAAAGAAATGGTGATATTCGCCGTCCTGTCCAACTTTTTTTACTGACACTGTGAGAAGCTTTTTTTTGGATATTTAAGGAAGAACAACTATAGACAAACGCTATAAACTGCTTACAAGTCTGATGGATAAGAATGCTGAAAAAATCTGGACCAATTGTTTAAAGATCATCAAGGATATAGTTGAATGGCAGCACTTCAAAACATGGTTTGAACCCATACAGCCTGTATCACTTAAAAACAATGTTTTAGTTATCCAGGTACCCAGCCAGTTCTTTTTCGAATATTTGGAAGAACATTACGTAAATTTATTAGCGAAGACTTTGAAACGGGAACTGGGCAAAGAAGCCCGCCTTGAATACCGGATCATGGTCGACAGCGGAAATAGCAAGAACAAACCCGTGACGATGGATGTAAGCGGTCAGGGTTTTAAAACCTATTCAAATAACGAAATGGATTTTCCGTTAGTCATAAACAACCCTGTAAAGAATCCCTTCGTTATCCCGGGTCTTAAAAAAATGCAGATAGACCCGCAGCTCAACCATATTTATACATTCGAAGCATTTATTGAAGGCGACTGCAACCGTGTAGCCCGCAGGGCCGGTAAAACAGTAGCCGAAAAACCAGGGGCAAATTCTTTTAACCCGCTGGTGATATATGGCGGAGTGGGCCTTGGCAAAACACACCTGGCCCAGGCCATCGGAAATGAAGTAAAAAGACTCCATCCCAATAAAGTGGTATTGTATGTAAGCTCCGAAAAGTTCATCAACCAGTTTATGGACCATAGCCGGAACAATGCCATCAACGACTTTATCCATTTTTACCAGTTGATAGATGTGCTGATCATAGACGACGTTCAGTTTTTCGCCAAAGCCGAAAAATCACAGGACGCTTTCTTCGCCATATTCAACCACCTGCACCAGTCGCACAAACAATTGGTGCTTACCTCCGACAAATCTCCCAAAGACCTTGACGGTGTGCAGGAGAGGCTGCTGAGCCGCTTCCGCTGGGGCCTGAGTGCCGACCTCCAGGTGCCTGAGTACGACACCCGTATTGAGATACTGGAGAAGAAAATGAAGAACGACGGACTGGAAATGCCCAAGGAAGTGGTCAAATACATTGCCTACAACATCAGCAACAATGTACGGGAGCTTGAAGGCGCATTAATATCACTCTTGGCACAATCTTCGCTGAACAGGAGGGAAATCGATCTAGACCTCGCCAAAAAAGTGTTACGCAACTTCGTCAAATCATCCAGTAAGGAAATTACCATCGAAACCATCCAGAAAATGGTTTGCGAATACTTTGATGTATCGTACGATAAGCTCCTGCAGAAAACCCGTAAGCGGGAGATCGTGCAGGCCAGGCAGATAACCATGTACCTTGCCAAAGCATTTACTAAAAACTCATTGAAAACTATCGGCGAACATTTTGGCGGCCGCGATCATACAACCGTAATCCACTCCTGTCAAACGGTAAAAGACCTGATGGATACAGATGGCGTGTTCAGGGAGAATGTGCTGGAACTGCAGCAGAAGGTACAATTGGCTGCCATGTAAATAATCAAAATTCCAAATAGGAAATCCCAAATTCCTTTACCGGAGTTTGGGATTTTTTTATAAGGGCACCTGTTTTTTGCTATTTGGAATTTGTTTTTGGAATTTCTTGCCAGTTATCTTTATTTTTGCTGCCCCAATACGGAGAGGTGCCTGAGTGGCCGAAAGGGCCGGTTTGCTAAACCGTTGTACGGGCTTAAACCTGTACCGAGGGTTCGAATCCCTCCCTCTCCGCTGATTTTTGAGAGCAGAAGTTTCGCTGTAACAGATCACCATGTTCTATGTCAGTTGCTCTTGATACATTTCTCTAGTCACCAGCCGGTGATATTGTATGGCCTCCGGCCATTATTTCCATTTGCACTTCCAACAAGCCGGTAAAATCCCGGTATAACCGGTATTGCTGCCTAACAAAGAGCGGTATTACCCCTGTCTATTATAATGTTGGAAACCGTACAGATAGAAAACGCCGGGATTGTCCGGGATACCGGGCCCGATATTGCACTTTCAGATACAATTGAATTGTGCCTGAAGGGTGACATCAGGGCACAGGAGAGATTATACAGGGCTTTTTTTCCCAAAATGATGGCACTGGTAAAAAGATATACGGGTGATCCGGGCGAGGCCACCGAAATCGTGAATAACGGCTTCTTGCGGGTATTTAAAAAACTGTCTGCCTATGGTCACCTGGGCAGTTTTGAAGGCTGGGTCAAAAAGATTGTAGTGAATGCAACAGCGGACTATTTCAGATATAAGAAAGATACACCAGAAAAATTTATGGCACATCTGCCAGAACCCCGGAGCAATGAGCTGCATGATAAAGACAATTACAAATATCTTCTTTCGCTCCTTTACCAACTGCCACATACCACAAGGTTGGTGATTAACCTGTTCATTATTGACGGGTACACCTATACTGAAATAGCGGCTATCACAAATATTTCAGAGTCAACCTGCCGCTGGCATATAAGCCATGGCAGGAAGATCCTGCAGCAAATCATCGAAAAGACACGTAAGCAAAATAATGAGTGATACAAACCACGATATAGATCAATTGCTGCAATCGCTGGCCCGGAGCGGGGAAGAAGCCTGGAATGCTGCAGCATGGCATGCCATGCGAGATAAATTATACCAGGAAGGACTTGCCGTAAGAAATAGCCGGAAAAGATTGTTGTTGTTCGTATTACTCCTGATATGCAGCAGCCTGGCATTTTTATTCATTTCACCTATTGCCACGAAAAAGGACGGAACTGGCAGCCGGCGCATGGCAGATTCAAATAATAAACCGGCAGCTACAATGAAGGGGAAAAATGAAAGCACATCAGTGCAAAAAAAAGACAAGAAATGGCACATTGCAAAGCCGGTTGAAATTGAAACAACAGCAACAAAGTCAGGAAACAAACGGACCCCTGCTATAGATAAAGTGGCTGACAAAAGCAACCGGAAGAAAAATACACCTTGGGATGGCAAATTAAAATGGTATGTAATCCCCGAGAAGGGCACACAGGCAAAAGCCCCTGTGCGATTGGTACCGGCAGGAGTTGGGCCTATTCAGATGGCACCGCCAGGCAATGGTAACGAGGATACGGCCACAGGCAACCGTTTTCCGCCTGACAGGAATACCGGTGAAGCAGGTACAGGTGCGCAAAAAGATGATCAATTGGCAGATAAGGAAGCGGCAACGGGCCATAAGGACAGCATACCCGTTGAAGAGGCAGCACTGAGTGATAAACATACAGCCGGATTGGATAACGATGACACTTTGAAATCCTTTGATCAGCAAAAGATTGTCGGGAAAGGTAAACGTTTGAAAAGCCTGCCGTTTCATATTGGCCTGGAAGCGGGCTACCTGCAGCAGGTAAGCAGTGGAGGCAGTGGCCTGTCTGGCGGAGCTTTTCTCTTTTTACCGCTGGGTAAACGGCTGACCTTAACCACCGGGGTCAATGCTTCAGCCTTGCGGTATAAAAATGCTGAACCATTTCTGCACAGGTTTGTGACTATCACCGACACCGCTTTTCGGTTTATTGCAGATAGTACGATAACAAGATTTACACCGGAACGTTTAATGAGTATTCAGCCCTATGCACAACTGGAGTATCGGTTGAACCATTTTGTATTTGCAGCAGGCGCTGGCTATGATCTCCGGTTGAAGCTGAAAGGCATCACCGCTGTTTCCACAAGCAGAATTATTGTGCCGGGTAATAATCGTCCCGAAAATAATTTAACGCAGGTGTACAACGAAAAAGAGTTGCCCGGCAAAAATGGTTTCTTTCTGGCTGGCAGGCTGGAGTATTATCTGAACCGCAGAATGTCAGTGGCGGTATCGGGCCGCTACAACCTTGCTAAAGTTCCCGCAGAAGGCAGTTTTATCATCCCTGTAAATGATCAGTTGAAACGCCATTCTGTTCTTTTCAGCTTCAGGTTTCACTTTATAAAAAAATAACTTCACTGTCCCAACAAATAATAAAAGCAAGCCTGTCTTATATGTATAACAAAACAGTTCAAATATGAAAACGAAATCTTTTCCCTTTATTGCTGCTATAGCAGTTTTGGCAGGTTTATTTACCGCCTGTCAGAAAGAAAACAGTACTATGCCCTCACAAAGTCCCCAGTACTCCAACGTCAGGGGGACCATTGTGATTAACCCGGCTTCTAACCCGGCAGCCGGCCGTGTTGTGGCTTTTGATAATGGCACATTGGCGAAACCGGTTTCAGGTTTCCCGCAATTCAATACGGCTAATCCCGGTGCCCGCTTTCAACTGAATTATAATGTTGTATCAACGCAGGACAACATCCTCAGTATCGCTGTGTTGAGGGTGGATTCATTGCCACCGGCCCCGGACACCTTATCTTTTTCCGGTAATTACTCAGGACAGTTTTCTTTTAGTGCGACGGACACATCAGGCGGATTGTCCGGCAGCGGCGGCGGATTGACAACAGTTACATTCAACGGCCTCAATTATACCAGTACAGCCTCCGCCACAGGATATCCGCTGGGAGGTTCCGGAACCTACAGGATCAATCCCGGTAATACGGTGACATTTACCAATACAGCCGCTTTCCCGGCAAGCGCAGACACCAGGCTGATACTGAATGGCACATACAGCTACACACAGTCAGGCACGGCACTTCACCTTTCAAGAACCACTTCAGTTGCAGGGGTAACAACGAATACCGAGTATCATCTTTTCAGATAGTTCAACTGAATTAGTGCTAAAAAAAAACGTATGACCGGAAAAGATCAGCAAAAACCCACATCTGGATAAAAGCGGGCAATAGCAGGTTGTTAAGCCAGCCGCTTAGTGATCTTATAAAATAGTTATCGTTTTGAGGCCGTTATTACAACGGCCTCTTTTCTTATCAGGCATACCCACTGCCGGGTATCTGCCGGTATAAAAAGTTACAGAGCTTTGCGGAGACGACTGAACTACAGCCATATTATGAACTGTAGCTGGTAAGTAATTCATGTCGTAAATTGTAATGGCATAACTGTAACTTATTTGTATGCGGCACTTTATTCTTCTTTTTACTGTTTGCCTGACAACACAGCTATTTTCTCAGCAAAAACTGGCCATGATCGTGGCCGTGGGACAATACCCCTTTGAAAGCCGTATACCACCAATAGCTGCTGTAAATGATGTAAAGTATATCAAAGCGGTATTGAACAAACATGGTTTTGCTGACAAAAACATTACCACACTGGTAAATGCAAAAGCTACCAAGGCCGCTATCCTGAAATCACTCACCGACCTGGCTGTTAAAGCAAAGAATAAAGATATCGTGGTGGTCAATTTTGGCTGCCATGGCCAGCAGATACGTGACCAGCGTACCATTGAACTCGGAAAAGATGAAGACGACGGTTATGATGAAGCCCTGTTGCCTTACGATGCCAAAGCCCGCTATAATCCCACCGGTTATAAAGGTGAGAAACACCTTCGGGATGATGACCTTTATCCCAAACTGTTAGCTATCCGCAAAAAGATCGGCCCCGAAGGCAGTCTGCTGGTGCTGATCGATGCCTGCCACTCCGGTACCGGCACCCGTGCTGAAGGTTTTGCCACAACAAGGGGAGAACCTGTTCCATTTCCTGATCCGGAAAACCCGGTAGATTCGGTGATCAATCTGTCCGCCGCCGAAGCAAGACAGGGCTTTTTTGAAGCAATGACAGATTCTCTTTCCAACATGGTGGTGATAAGCGGTTCCTCACCGCACCAGGAAAATAAACAGGTGATCGTGGACTATGAAGAACTCGGTTCATTGTCCTACGCTTTTTATAAAGCTATGAGTGATATGCCCACCGGCAACACCTATGAACTGTTGTTTGAAAAAATAAAAGCAATCATCCGGTCTTATGTACCCGACCAGGTACCCGTGGTGGAAGGAAAGACCAACCAGGTGATATTCAGCGGCAGGTATATTCCGAAAACAGACCGCCTGTTCATTCGTGTCGGGGTAAAAGGACAACCCTCACCAGCAGATTCCGTATTTACCACCGACAGGGGTATGATCGATAATATGAAAGCGGGGATGGTTTGCAAAATCTATAAAGCCGGCACCGATCAATTAGTGGCAAATGCTGTGATCCTGAAAACCGAACATTTCAGAAGTATTGGCGTGGCCGATAAGTTGCTGAAAAAAGCCGAGCTGTATGAAATGAAAACGGATGAAACAGGTTTTGGCAACCTGCAGGCAGGTGTTAAACTACAACTGAACAGTACACCGGGCAAACAATCTGTACTGGATAACCAGGTGCGGGAATGGCTGAAACCTTACCGCTTTCTCGGCATTACAGACAATGCGGATTTTCAACTGGCCCTGCAAAGCGGGGCTTCCACCAGGAAGGCGGTGCTTACAGACAGAAACAACCAGCAACTCTGGTCGGCCGATATTCCCGAATACGATTCACTTGCCGCTACCGACAAAGCATCCCTTATTGCGAGTATGAAAAACGCCATGCGTATCAAATACCTGCGCACCATTACAGATGGGGGAGAACTGGCATCACTGGTTACTGCGGAGATCATCCCCGATAAGCAGGAATCAACAGCACTTGTATTGCAGGAAGGCGACGGTTATTCCCTCCGTATCCGCAACAACAGCGATAAGAAACTCTTTTACACCGTGCTGGATATTTATCCGGATAACAGGGTGGAAGTGTTATATCCTTATAAGAACAAAGAAGCGGCCGATTATATGATAGATAAAAAAGCCACGGTGATACGCAAGCTGTCAGTAAGCAAAGGCTCACCGGCCGGCACTGAATTTCTGAAGATCATCGTTTCGAGAGAACCAATGGACCTGCGGGCTGTATTTGAACAAACAGCCCGCCGCGATGAACTCCGGTCGTTTCAATTGGTGCTGGATGACCTGTTCAACGAGCGGGATGCCACCAGGGCCACCCGTGCAGATATTTCATCTGTCAAAGCAGAAGAAATTGGAATATTGAGTGTACATTTTACTATTAATAAAAAGGAGCCATAACATTTCATGATCGCTTCCATCAAAAAACTGGTTGTATTACTGCTGTTGATGCTCCCTGCCATGTTGCCGGCCCAGGAAACTGGTAATACGGAAACAAGGGAAACATGGCTGAGCATTATCCGGGTAAATAACAGGAACGACAGCGCCCTGGTAATGATGGCAGGCGCACGGGCAATCGGTTTGCAAAAAGGCCAGTTGGTCAAAGCGTACAGTAAATCACGCAAGGCGGTGGAAGGTGTAAGCACCGCAAGAGAATTTGCCGAGATCGGTTCCGGTAGTATTGTTTTCTCAGATTCATTGCCCCTGGCGCTTATCCGGTTGTATAAGCAAACAGATACATTAGAAGAAGGTGACCTGGTAATGGTAAAGCTGGAAGTGCCGCTGTTGCCATACAGAGGTATCTTTTCTGACCTGGCTTTTTCAAACATCATCTTTACAGATGTTTCGAGGTTTCCCCATTATACATTGCCTGGTGTGATAAAAAAGGACAGCCGCAAGGCAGAGGACTCGCTGTTCAATGTGATCAGTAAAGGGCTGCATGATACGTATGAAGCTGTAAAAGACAGAACCGACCTGCCCGAAGAATTATTAAAAAAAGCAGAGAAGGGACGTTTCAAAGGACGGGCACCACTGGAAGTGATCAGGGATGCCACCCGCAAAGACATTGAATCCTTTTTCCTGTACGTGATAGATTACCCGGTAAGTTATATGGGTATGGACTATCGTGCCAGTGAAAGTTTTGCCGGATGGCTGGTGAGCAACAGTCCCTACAGTGCCGGGGAAGTACGAAATGCATTAATGCCGGTGTACAGAAATAAGGAGCAGATGAAACAGCAGGTGCTGCCTTTTCGTGCCGATGTATTGTCTGAACATATTTCATCCACCCTGGCCAATAAAGCGTTGCCAATGGCTGCAAACAGGCAGTACAAGGAGGCCAATGAACTGGTTGATTTTTCAATTGCCCTCGGCGAAGCAGTTAATGATGTGGTGGCCCTGCCTGAAGTTTACCTGAGTAAAGCCCAGGTAAAGTTGGAAGAAGATAAATATGCAGAGTCGATCACCTGGTGCGAGAAAACAATAAAAGCTGCTGTATCGGTCAAAGACAGGGATAAGGAATCGCAGGCACTGATAAAGAAAGGGTTTTGCCAGGTGAAATTGTCACGCCTCGCTGAAGCAGAACAAACATTCAAAACGGCGGATGCAAAACTGGAACAATACCGGGAAGAACTCGGCGAGGATTATTATCTCTATCGCAGAAAAATATATGAGTACACTTCATCTGCAAGATATATTGATGGAAAATATGCCGAAGCCCTCCGGTTGCTGGATACGGCTATCGCCTTTAACAACCGGATCAACAGTTATGATGCCAATTCACTCAATGCCGTTTATTATAAGTTTATAGGCCAGGTGTATAATGAACAAAACCGCCCGGAGGATGCCCTGCAGGCTTTCACCAAAGCTGCAAACATCTACCGGGGCCTTCTCGATGCAGAAAAATTCGGCGAGATACAAAATGAAAGGGCACTCAGTTATTATAAACTCGGCAGCTACCAGGAAAGTATTGAGCTGAGCAATGAAGCGATGTCAGTACTCCTTGCCAAACGGAATTACGATGGGGCAGGCTATTCAAGATCGCTTGCCGGCAACTGCTACCAGGCATTAGGTAATTATGATTCTGCCGTGGTGGCAAACAAAGATGCAATTGCCTTACGGAAAAAGGGCGGCAATCGTGCCGGTGAAGCGGTGGCCTGGGAAAATATAGCCAACGTTTTCAGACTGAGCGGGTCAAAAAAACTTTCGCTGCAGGCTTATGATACTGCTGCTTTGTTGTACCAGCTTGCAGGCGATAAAAGTGGCCTTGCTGATGTATACAACGGAAAAGGAAGAGTGTACCTGGGGGATGAAAACTATAAAACTGCAACAGAGTGGTTTGAAAAGGCAAAAGGTATCAGCAATAAATCAACCGTGCAGGCCTTATACCGCTTGGGATTGGCGTGGAGAACGATCGATTCCGCAAAAGCCCGTGCCTATTTCCTGCGGGCAAGAAGTAAGAGCATGGAAGATGGTAATACAGATTACCAGTTCAGTGCCTGCCGCTCATTGGCGGGTATGGCATGGGAACTGCAGGAAAATGCACTTGGCGATAAATATTATGAAGAATGCGAAGCGATCAGCAGGGAAATGAAAACGGCCTATGCACAAGCGCTTTGTTATTCACTCAAAGGATATCGCTTTGAAGTAAATACAGAACTCGACAGTGCACTCCACTATTATCACCTGGCAATGGCTATCACCGATACGGCCGACAGGAATGAGTCTGTAAATATTCTTAACTCAGTTGCTTCTGTACTTATTTCAAAAGGGGAGTTCAGGCAGGCCGAAGCCGCACTTGACAAGGCTATCAGGCTGGCAGATGATATTGCTGATACACTGGGACTGGCCAGCACCTTGCAGTTTTCCAGTTTCCTGTATTCAAGAACAGCCGAGTTTGAAAAAGGCCTCGTGAACAGTAATCGGGCAATATCTATCTTAAGCCAGTCGGGCCATATCATCCGCCTTGCGGGAGCTTACGGATCAAGGGGCGTATTGTTCAGCAGCATGGGTGAAAATAAGAAATCGGTGGAAGCCTATCTCTATGCCGACAGTTTATATAATGAAGAACTGCAGGCTGAGCAGCGGGGAAATATTTTCAACAATATTGGTATCGTTTATACCGGCCAGGGCGATTACGCCACGGCATTGAAGTATTTGCAAAAATCTCTCGCCACAATGAAAAAGGGAGTGGTGAATGAAGGGTACCTGCTCACTCAGGGTAATATCGCCGATTGCTATGCAGGCCTGAAGAAGAACAAGGAGGCCCGTGAACTGCTGCTTGATATTTTACCCAAGGCCCGGAAGATGAAGCTCAACCGCATTGCTTCCGGTATGGCGATCACACTTGGAAAAATTTACCTGGAAGATGGTAAACTCAACGAAGCAAAACAATATTACCAGTATGCCCGCGACTATGCCGATGCCAGTGGCGAACAGGAGAAAATGGTGGAGGCACTCGTAAACCTCGGCCGCATCAGCAGCCGGGAAAACAACAGGCCTGATGCA
>JAEUVM010000103.1 GCA_016787125.1 Chitinophagaceae bacterium
TTGCAGCCCGTGGTCATGATGTGCAACGTTCTTTCGTGTATCGGGGCTTTTCAGATCGTCCTGGTAAAATGGAGGATTGCTGATAATGAAGTCATATTGATTTGCGGGAGTATACTGCAGTATGTCTGCTTCTTTTACCACTACCTGCTGTTTCCACGGCGATGCTTCAATGTTTTCCCGTGCCTGTTCAGCACAATCAGCATCAATTTCCACGGCCACTGTAAATATACCTGCAGCTTTTTGTGCCAGCATTAAGCTTAACAAGCCGGTGCCAGTACCTATATCAAGACAGTTTCCTTCAGCATTCCTCAACCGTTCAGCCACCCAGGCGCCAAAAAGACAGGCATCTGTGGTAACCTTCATCGCACACCTGTCCTGGTTAATAAGGAATTGTTTAAACTTAAAACAGGTATTTGACATAACAGAGTTGTTCTTGCAGCATTACCATTCTGCCCGGGCAGATGAACTGACGCCGAGATCAGCCGTTTGTCCCGCCAGGAATTTATAATATGCGGTAATGGCAATCATACCCGCATTATCGGTGCAATACTGAAAGGCAGGGATAAACGTTTTCCACCCAAGTTCTGCGCCAGTCTTTTCAAATGTTGACCGCAGGCCGCTGTTGGCTGATACGCCACCGGCCAGGCAAATATGAGTGATACCGGTTTCCAGTGCAGCTTTCTTCAGTTTATTCAGTAAAATGGAAATGATACGCTGCTGGATCGATGCACAAATGTCAGCAAGGTTTTCTCTGATGAACGTTGTTCTTTCTTCTTCTGTGGCAGTAAACTCTTCTTTGTACAAATTGCTTTTGCCGGCATTTTGCAGGAAGTAAAGAATGGATGTTTTCAATCCGCTGAAACTGAAGTTGAGCCCTTCGATCTTTGGCTCTGGAAATTTAAAACGGTCCGGGTTGCCGTCTTTGGCATATTTATCAATCAAAGGTCCGCCGGGGTAGGGCAGGCCTAGCAGTTTGGCCGATTTATCAAAAGCCTCACCGGCTGCATCGTCAATTGTTTCACCGATCACTTTCATGCTGGTGGGTGATTCACACAAGACGATCTGGGTGTGGCCGCCACTTACAGTAAGACAGAGAAAAGGAAAATCCGGTTTGGGATCATCAATCAGGTTCGCCAGCACATGGGCTTGCATGTGATGTACCGGGATCAAAGGCTTATTTAGTGCCAATGACAATGATTTGGCAAACTGGCCGCCAACCAGCAACGAACCGATCAGTCCGGGTGCCTGTGTAAAACCGATGGCATCTACTTCGGACAGGCTGATACCTGCCTTTTTTAATGCAGCATCCACCACCGGTACTATATGCTGCATATGGGCACGGGAGGCCAGTTCGGGCACCACGCCGCCGTATTGCTCATGTACGGTTTGATTGGCGATGAAATTGGACAATATCTTTCCATCGGCACAAACGGCTGCCGATGTTTCGTCGCAACTGGACTCTATTGCAAGGATGATATGTTGATATGCTAATGTGATAATGTGCTGATTTGCTGATATGCTGATATGCTGGTTGGTTAATGTGATGGGGTGCCTGAATTCTTTGACGGTGTTTCTGTTTCCCTGTTTTTTATGGTGCTGGCAATAATCCTGTTGATTACTTTTTTGATCGATACAATCTTTTCTATCATTTCTTCAGCAGACGGATACCCGGACGATGCCTGGCAAATAAGCAGCCAGCATTCTGTTTCCTCAGCTTCTTTTGCCGCCAGCCTGAATTTATGAACAAAATCATTCCTGCTTTCGCAGTTTTGTGCCTCTCTCGCATTTGCCCCGATCAAAGTGCCCGCACGGAGTAATTGTCTTGCAATTACATACTTTTTATTCTCTTCCAAAAGTTCGCAGTACTTTACCACAGCTAGGGCAAACTCAAACGTAAGGCCCAATACGAGGTTGTCATTTTGTTTCATAGTCAAAGGGTAAGGTGAGACTGCAAGATAAATTGAAAAAAGTAAAATTTCGTCTGCAATCATCATATCAGCACATCATCAAATTATTTACTTCGTATTGCATTTACCGGGTCCATTCTCGCTGCCTGGCGGGCTGGAATGAAGCCGGCCACCACACCAACAAAAATACAGATACCGATAGCGAGCAGCATATTGGAGGTAGAAATATAAACCGGGAAATTTAACGCAGAGGTAAGCGCTACGGTAAGCAGGAATACCAGGAACAGGCCTATCATGCCGCCGATGATACAAAGAAAAGCAGATTCAAGGAGGAACTCGGTAAGTATGATCCGGCTCTTGGCACCGATTGCTTTCTTTAATCCGATCTGGCTGGTGCGTTCACGAACGGAAACGAACATAATGTTTGCCACCCCAAACATGCCCACTATCAATGATAGGGCAGCAATGGCCCAGCCACCGATATTCAGGTTCACAAAAATGGAGCTGATAGCATCACTGAAATCATTCACATCATTCAACGTGAAATTTTCTTCTTTCTTGGGGCTCAGTTTTCGGATGGCCCGCATAGTGCCGGTAAGTTCATCTTTCAGGGCTTTACTGCTTTGGCCGTCCTGCCCCTGCACCATGATGAGCGGGTCGGCTTTTTTTTCATCCATGATATTCCGGGCAAAGCGGTAGGCCAGCACCACATTCTGATCAAAGTTCCAGCCGCCGATCATCTGTTGCCCCTGTTTTTTTATCACACCAATCACCTGCATTTTCTTGCCCCGTACTGTTACCATCTTTCCGGTTGCGATCTCCGGCTCGCCAAATAATTTTTCTGCCACTTCCACACCGATCACCAGCACATTACTGCCCTGGTTAAACTCGGCATCGGTGATATAGCGGCCGTATTGTATATCGAATGGCTGGATGATGTTGAACTGTTCTGTAATGCCATACAACTGCACACCGGAAAGACTGAAGCTTTTGTATTCCACATTTCCCTGCACATCAATTTTAAAGGCAATGAATTTGGCACCGGCTGTCCTTTCTTTGATCTGCTTCACCTCATCATACTTCGGTGAGGGACGGTTTACATATTTCCAGTAAGTATAATCGGGGCCGCCACCGGCGCTATAATCCCATTTGTCTATATAGATCGTATTGGAGCCAAGCGACTGGATCTCATTTTGAATATTCCTTTCCAGGCTGCCCACTGTAGCCAATACACCAATGATACAGAAAATGCCAATGGTGATACCAAATAGCGAAAGGAAGGTGCGGAGTTTATTCTTCCACAATTCCTGCAGCGCCATTTTAAAACTGCTGCCCACGATCTCGAAGGAGCGGCGAACCATGCCACAAAGGTAGCAGCAAACTGGGGATAGAAATCAGCTTTCTTTCAGCCCAAGTGAGGTAGGAAGGCCATCCAGGCTTTTGAGATTATTTTGCTGCACATATTCATGCAGTCCGTCAGCCCCTTTCTTTTCGGCCCATTCAAAATGGATATCCCTTTCTCCCTGGTATTGATACAGCGGCACCCCAAAACCACAGGATGTTTGCACCAGGTCAATATCAGCAATGATAAGTTGACGGGTACTTGGATAGATGGTAAAATGCGGTGCATAATGATCCCACTCAGCACTGCCCTGTAATACAGTTATCCCCTTGCCATATAATCGCAGAATATTCGGGGCACCTTCAAACGAACAGAACATGAAGGTGATGCGGCCGTTTTCAAGGGTATGGGCAGAGGTTTCATTGCCGCTGCTGATAAGGTCCATGTATCCTACTTTGGTGTCAGACAACACCCGGAAACAATCCAGCCCTTTGGGTGAAAGGTTTACCCGGCCATCCGCACTCAACGGTGCCGTACTGACAAAGAATATGTGTTGATTTTCAATAAATTCCTTGTGCGCCGGTTTGATAGCATCGTGCAATTTGCCCATGCTGATAAGTTTAGGCAATAAAAATAAATGATTCCGGCGTGTCAGCGTAAAAGCTGATACAGGGTGATGAGCATAATGACTGCCAGGAGAGATGTATATATCAGTTTGTTATATTTTGCCAGCCACTCAGGAAGGTAAATGTCAAAATTGTTTTTGGGTGAATCTGAATATTTCCTGGCCATTATTGTCAGCGGGCAGAAGAATTTGAAGGAGAGCAGCACCAGTCCTTCGAGTACAAACAGTCCATATCCGATCCACAGCCATTTGTTGAGCCTGTTGGTGATGGCGGCATAAAGCATATAAAATATAACCACATTAAAGAAAACCCAGATGATGGTGTGGGCGATTTTGATAAG
>JAEUVM010000118.1 GCA_016787125.1 Chitinophagaceae bacterium
GTACCGGTCAGACCGGAGGTTGATGGAGCGGGGGTCGTTTATAGTAAGCGGTCAGACCGGGGTTCCCGCAATGGCGCAAAGCAGAGACGTGACGCATCACGTCTATACCACAAACCATCCCCCAAAAACATTATCTTTAAACCTGCATGCAAACACATATCCAACCACCGGGGAAGTTCTCCCTCTCTTTCAAAGAATTATGGCAGTACCGGGAGCTGTTCTATTTCTTCACCTGGCGGGATATTAAGATACGGTATAAGCAAACTTCTCTCGGGTTGCTGTGGGCCATGCTGCAGCCGCTCGGTCTCATGCTCATCTTTACGTTTTTGTTTGCCCGCACCTGGCCTATCGCTACGGGCAACATCCCCTACCCGCTTTTCGTGGTGGCCGGACTGCTCTGCTGGAACCTGTTCAACAGCGCCGTGTCAAACGCCGGCGAAAGCATCCTGAAAAATGCAGCTATTATTAATAAGATATACTTCCCCCGCCTCATCATCCCCGGCTCAGCCGTGCTGGTGGCCTTCTTCGATTTCCTCGTGGGGTTGTTCCTCTTTGCCGCACTGGCCGTGTATTACGGATACCCGGTACAGATCAGTGTGGTCCTTTTCATCCCCGCTGCTACGTTGCTTACACTCGTGGCCGCCGCAGGACTCGGCACTTTCCTCGCTGCACTCAATATACGCTACCGCGATTTCCGCTATACCGTTCCGTTTGGACTGCAATTATTGTTCTTCAGCTCACAGGTCATCTACCCGCTCGCCAGCGTACAGCCGGCATGGGTGCGGTACGTACTGGCGCTGAATCCCGTGAACGCTGCTGTTGAATTATTCAGGGCGCCGCTGGCTGGCAATGCGGTTGATGTAACGGTGGTCGGTATCGGCCTGGGCGTTTCGTTGTTATTGTTTGTGGCGGGAGTATTTTATTTTAAAAAAACAGAAGCCATATTTGCCGATCTCGCCTGATGAAGCCCGCTATTGAAATACGAAATCTGGGAAAGGAATACCAATTGTCAACCCCGCAACCATACGGGGCCCTGCGTGATTCGATCAGCGGCACGGTGAAGAATTTATTCCGCAACACTTCGGGTAAGAAAGAAAAGTTCTGGGCCCTGAAAGATATTAACCTCGACATCATGCCGGGCGAACGTATCGGCATCATCGGTCGCAATGGCGCCGGCAAAAGCACGTTGCTGAAGATCATCAGTCGTATTACCCCTCCCACTACCGGTCATGCTATTATTCGCGGTCGTGTGGGCAGCTTGCTCGAAGTGGGCACCGGCTTTCATCCCGAACTCACCGGTCGGGAGAATATCTATCTCAACGGTTCTATCCTCGGTCTGCGCAAAGCGGAGATAACCAAACAACTTGATGCCATTATTGATTTCAGTGGTGTGGAGCGTTTTATCGATACGCCCCTCAAGCAATACAGCAGTGGTATGCAGTTGCGCCTCGCTTTTGCCGTAGCGGCCCACCTGGAGCCTGAAATATTATTGATAGATGAAGTGCTGGCCGTGGGCGACCTTGAATTTCAGCAAAAGTGTATCGGTAAAATGGAAGAGGTGAGCAAGGCACATGGGCGCACCATATTATTTGTTACGCATAACCTCGACAGTCTGCGGAAGTTTTGCACCACCACCGTGTTGCTTAATAATGGTGAACTGGTGGAGAAAGGAGACACCGAAAAGATCATCTCCCTCTATGTATCCAAACACCTGGAGACGAATGCGGAAATCAACTGGCCCGATGGACTTTCCTCTCCCAACGGTGAAATAAAACTATACCGTGCCTGGCTGCACGATGAAGCCGGCAATACCCGCTCCCGCTTCGATACCACGGAGAAAACCGGCATCAGCATGGACTATGAAGTACTGCAGGATGAGCTGGCCTATACACACGGACTGAACGTGTACAACCAGGAGCAGGTGAATATCTTCAACTCGCATGATGTGGCCGGTATGCAAACAGCTTTAAAGAAAAAGAAAGGAAGATATACCGCCACCGTGTGGATACCCGGTCACCTGATGACGGAAGGGATCTTTACCGCCGGTGTGGCCTTATTCTTACCCAACCCGCTGGATGTATTCATTCATGAAAACAACCGGCTGAGTTTTGAAGTATATACCGATTTTAATAAACTGTCGGCACGGGGCCAGTATGCTGAATCATTTCCCGGCGTGGTAAGACCATTGCTGCAATGGGAGCTTTCAAAAAAATAAGCGGAAAGAATGTTTACCCTTGGAAAAAATAAAAACTTCAGGCTGAAAGATATTGATGCCGGTCACCATAAAGTGACGTACAAAGGAGTGCCCGCCATCAAGTGCCCGTTTGATTATGTGTTGTACCAGATGATCATCGCGGAACTGCAGCCCGATCTTATCATAGAAATAGGAACCAATAAAGGCGGTTCAGCCTTGTACCTCGGCGACCTGCTGGAACTGAACGGGAAGGGAGCAATACATACGATTGACCTGCCGGAGAATAAGGAAAACGAAATACTGCATCAGCATCCCCGCATCAGGGTATTTAAAAATGGTTTTGATAAATACGATACAGCATTGCTGGCAAATTATAAAACGATCATGGTGATAGAAGATGGTTCGCACATGTATGAGGATGTGGCGGGTGCCTTGCAGCGCTTTGCACCCTTCGTGAGCAACGGATCGTATTTCATTGTAGAAGACGGCATCGTGGATGATCTCGGTGTGGCAGCATCGTATAACGGGGGACCGCAAAAGGCCATCCGTGAATTCCTGGCGGCAAACAGTAATTTTATCACCGACAGGAAATGGTGCGACTTCTTCGGTCCGAATGCCACTTTTAATGTAAATGGTTATTTAAAAAGAATATCCTGAACAGACATGAGCAGTAAATCAAACTGGACAGGGGAAAGGCTGGAAACATTTGTGTACAACGAATCAACCGTAGAACACCTGCACCGCTATGCCATTGCC
>JAEUVM010000155.1 GCA_016787125.1 Chitinophagaceae bacterium
GTAACCGTAAGCTATGGCTCCGGCACCGCCCGTGCTCCCGAAGCCATCCTGAAAGCCAGCTTCCAGGTAGACCTGTTTGACCCCGAAATGCCCTCCGCCTGGCAGCAGGGATTCTATATGCGCCCCTGTGATAAGAAGATACTGATGAAGAGCGACTACCTGCGCAAAGAAGCCGAACTCTACATTGATTATATCTCGCATGGGGATGAAGTGGCTGCCAACCAGTTTATGTGCAAAACAATGAAAGACGTAAACGAAGGCGGCAAATTCCTGAATGAGTGGGTGTACGATCAAACAAAAGCCCTGCTGAATAAAAACAAACTGGTAGGCTTGCTTGGCGGCGATCACAGCACACCGCTTGGTTTTATGAAAGCGATCGGTGAGAAACATGGCGAGTTTGGTATCCTGCAGATAGATGCGCATTGCGACCTGCGTGAAGCCTATGAAGGATTCAACTATTCGCATGCCAGCATCATGTACAATGCATTAAAAGAAATACCACAGTTAACGAGGCTGGTGCAGGTAGGTGTACGAGACTACAGCCAGTCTGAATGGGACTATATCCGCAACAGCAACTATAAAGTGATCACTTATTTTGATAAAGAAATAAAGAACCGCCAGTTTGAAGGTGATACCTGGAAACATATTGCCGAAGAGATCGTGGATAAGCTGCCCGAAAAAGTATATATCAGTTTTGATATTGACGGCCTCGACAGAAAACTTTGCCCGCATACCGGCACACCGGTGCCCGGTGGTTTTGAACTGGAAGAAGTATATTTCATCTTCAAAAAAATACTCGAAAGCGGCCGTCGTATTGTTGGCTTCGACCTCAGTGAAGTAGGTATCAGCGACAGCGACTGGAATTCAAATGTTGGCGCCAGGGCCTTGTTCAAATTGTGCAACCTGCTGGTAACAAGCAATGCAGCATCCTCCTAAAGCAGCCACATGCAGCAGTACGAGATCGCATTGAAAGATGATAAACAAAAGTACTACGACCGTATTGCCCTGCTGCTGATACTGGTGAACCTTGCCCTCTTCACCTATATCCTTTTTACAACCGGGGAAAAAAAATACCGCATCGCTTCCATGAGTGCAGTTGCCGGTATTGCCCTTACCATGGGCATTGATCTTTTCCTTAGCCGGGTAAAACATAATGAAGGCACTCCTTACCGGCTGGTGGCCATCATGATCATTGCTTTTGCCTGGTGGCAGGCAGGTCCCTGGTGGACAGGCGTTCTTTGTGCTGCATTGGGAATATTATACAATGCCACAAAACGCCCCTTCGTGGTTCGGTTTGAAAAAGAATTCATCCTTTACCCTTCCCTGTTTACCCGCAAAATAAAATGGAGCGATTGCCAGAATGTGATACTCAAAGATGAATTGCTGACCATCGACATGAAGAATAACCATATCATTCAGCAGGCAGCAGATACCACAAAGAATTACCCGGTTGAGGCAGATTTTAACGACTTTTGCAAACAGCAATTATCCGCTGTCGTATAAAGCGGATGTAGCTGTAATATTTTCACCTTTTTCAACCGATCATGTCTTTACCTAACTCTCCTTATATACTTTACTCAGATGGTAAGGGAAACATCTTTGAAGATACTTCGCTGTATGTAACCGGCCGCAGCGGATGGGATGCTTTTGAAGTACCCGCCGATGAATGGATAGAACTGCCCGACGGGGGCTCCCTGTATGAACTGCCCGGCCGCAGGGGAATCGGTATTGATGTGAATACCGGCGACATGCGGCTTTGTGAAAAAGGATGGGCCGTGGCTGCCTTTATTCCCCCGGCACATACAGGCTTCTACCTCGCTGCCTATGAAACCGCACCCGATGCTCCCACCCTCCCGTTGTTTTGCTACACGGCAGCCGGCTGGCACAATGAAAAATTTTATGTGCCGGCCACCCGGATAGAACCGGATATCCGCCAGGATTGCGCCGGTTATGATCATAAAAAAGTGGAAAGCGGTGCGGCCGACCTGCTGAAACATTACCCGCACAACAGGCTGGTGGCCCACCTGATGAATAACTGCGCCCTCACCTATCATTGTCCTGCCGCCAGGAATTTTTCACTTGGAAGATGGGAATGTCCCGTACCAGCCTCACCCGCCTGCAATGCCAACTGCGTAGGTTGTATCTCGCTGCAGCCGGATGAGGAACCGATCGTTTCCACGCAAGACAGGCTCACATTCAAGCCCACGCCGGAAGAGATCGTGGAGTTTACCGTACCACATCTTGAAACAGCGCCTTATCCCATCATCAGTTTCGGACAGGGATGTGAAGGCGAACCACTGCTGATGTGGGAAACGATACGGGATGCCATCATTGAAATAAGAAAGCATACTTCCAAAGGCAGTATCAATATCAATACCAACGGATCAAAACCGGATGCGGTAAAAGCGCTTTGCGAGGCCGGTCTCGATTCCATCCGTGTAAGCACCAACTCGGCCCGCCGGGAAATATACATGCCTTATTACCGGCCCAATAACTACGACTTTGATGATATCATCGAAAGCCTGAAAGTGGTGAATGACTTTGGCGGATGGACCTCCATCAACTACTTTGTATTTCCGGGTATGACAGATTCAGTGGCTGAATATGAAGCGCTGCGCAAACTGATACAGGAAACAGGTTTGAAAATGATACAATGGCGCAATTTCAATATTGACCCCGACTGGTACCTCGGCAAGATCGGTGTAAGCGATACCGGCGAATGCATGGGGGTAAAACAACTGCAGGAATTGCTGAAAGAAGAATTCCCTGCACTGAAGTACGGATATTTCAACCCGCCCATCGAACGCATAAAAGGAAAGTTTGACCTGGACTTTGCTCATCACTAAACAAACCGGCCGGTCAACTGAAGACTGACAACCATGACAGGCGCTGCGCAAAAAAATATTTCCCGCGGAATTTTTCTGGCCGTTCTCGCCACCCTGCTATGGTCGGGCAATTTTATTGTAGCCAAAGCTGTCAACAGGCAGATACCTCCTGTGTCACTCAACTTTTTCCGCTGGTTTACCGCTTCACTTATCATACTGCCATTCGCCATAAAATCGTTCAGGGAAGACTGGCCCGTTATCAGGCATTCCTGGCATTACCTGTTTTGGGTGTCGATGACCGGCATTGCCTTGTTTAATACGTTTGTGTATGTAGGCGCTCACTACACATCGGCCATCAACCTGGCCCTGATCGGCACCACCTCCTCACCCATTATGTCGGTCATCTTTGCCCGTATTTTCCTGAAAGAAAAGATCGGGATAATGAAACTGGCCGGCTTGCTGCTTTGCATCATCGGGGTGCTCACATTGCTTTCAAATGGTAAATGGGAAAACCTGCTTCACCTCCACTTTGGCACCGGTGACCTCTGGGTATTGCTGGCAGCTTTTTGTTTTTCCATTTATAATACACTGGTCAAAAAGAAACCTTCCGGGATAAAGCCCCTCAGTTTCCTGCTTACCACCTTTGCGGCCGGCACGCTGATGGTTGTGCCATTCTTCTGGATAGAATGGAGCAAGGCCGCCCCTGTGGTATGGGATTATCCCCTGGTACTTTCGGTGCTCTACCTCGGCCTGTTTGCCTCCGTGGTTTGCTTTTATATCTGGAATATTGCCATCGGCGAGCTGGGTGCCGGGCGAACAGCCCTTTTTGGCAACCTGATACCGGTATTCAGCAGCATTGAAGCCGCTATTTTGCTGCATGAAAGCTTTACCACCGTCCACATCATCAGCATGGCCATCGTTTTTACCGGGATCGCTGTGGCCAACTATACAACCGGCGCCATCCGGTTGACAAATAAAGCCCCCGGCCGGGAATCTTAACATTTCATAAAGGCAAGTTGCACGGGGTTTGCATCGTTAATAACAGGTGTGAACAACAATGAGTTCTGCACCAAAACACCAAACATTACATTTGTATGAACAACGCTTACACTATGGCCCTGACAAGGCAAGATCAGCAACACAGAACGAATGCCATGTTCATCACAGGAGGCTTTGCAGCTTTCCTGATACTCCTGATGATACTATGGAAGTGGAAATTGCCCACTTTTGAAAAGCCCCCCGCCGAATCATATATAGAAGTAGAGCTTAACCTCCCTCCCGACCCGCCCCTTCCTCCTGAAACGGCTGAAGATGGCGGTGGCGGTGGTGGTAACCCCGTTCAGGCAGCCGGCGATCCCGGTGTGGCACCTGCGGCCACCCCTGTTCCCGGTGAAAACCAGGATGCACAGGATGTACCTGATAACAACGACAAAGATGTACCTGAAATAAAGAAACCTACTGTGGTGAAGCCAAAAGCCACGGCCACTACTAATACCTCCGTAGCGAAAACAGAACCCAAAGTAATTGAAACACCTGCTCCTCCCCGGCCTAAAGCCGTGCTGGGCAAAACAACCACCGGCACCGGCCGTGGTGGTGGCGCAGCAGACGATTATGAAAGGGCTGGAGGCCGTGGCACCGGAAGCGGAGTAGGCAATGGCAGCGGTCGTGATGGCGGCAGTGGTACCGGCAGCGGCGGTGGTAACGGATCAGGCACCGGCGGCGGCAATGGTCCTAAAGTAACTAATGGTGACAGAAAGATCGTTCGGAGTTATTCTTTCGAAGGCGACCTGGATAAAGCCACCATCTATGCCAACGTAAATGTATCACCGGAAGGTGTGGGCAAGTTTATGAATATTGCCAAAGGTTCTTCCCGGTCAGATGCGGCGTATAAAGATGCCATCATCCGGTACCTGCAGAATATCCGGTTCGATAAGTCAGATCATGAATCAGTGGTGACAGTTCGTTTCAACTTTACGGTAAACTAAATACACATACCTCTTTCAAAAGCCATCCATACCGGGTGGCTTTTTATTTGCCCATACTCCTATGCCTGTCATTAGCAAATCTTTCTACTTTTGTACAGATGAATTACGACGAAACCCTTTCGTTCCTTTTCAACCGGCTGCCGATGTTCAGCCGCACTGGTGCAGATGCATATAAAGCCGGCCTTGATAATATCGTGAACCTTAGCCGGGCGCTGGATAATCCTCATCATTCATTCAAGACAATTCATGTAGCCGGTACGAATGGTAAAGGATCGGTGAGTCATATGCTGGCTGCCATTCTGCAACAGGCTGGTTATAAAACCGGGCTCTACACTTCTCCGCACCTGAAAGATTTCAGGGAAAGAATAAAAGTGGATGGAGAAATGGTAAGCAGGGATTATGTGGTTGCCTTTACCAGGGAAATCACTCCGCTGATAGATGAACTTAATCCCAGTTTCTTTGAAATAACCGTGGCAATGGCCTTTTCTCATTTTGCAAAAGAGAAAGTGGATATTGCTGTTATCGAAACAGGACTCGGCGGCCGGCTCGACAGCACCAACATCATCACCCCGGAATTGTCGGTGATCACCAATATTGGTTTTGACCATATGAACCTGCTCGGCAATACCCTTACAGCGATCGCTGGTGAAAAAGCAGGCATCATCAAGCAAGAAGTGCCGGTGGTGATTGGTGAGGCCACAGCAGAAACACTTCCGGTATTCCAGGCAAAAGCAAGGGAAATGAATGCCCCGCTTTTTTTTGCCAATGAAACCAGGGAGGTGGTAAACTATACCATTGAGAGGAATACGCTGGTGGCAACAGTGAAACCGGCCTCTTCTAACCACAAAGAAATATATCAGCTCGACCTGCCCGGTATTTACCAAACCAAAAACCTGCTCACCGTTTTAGAAAGCTGCACCCAACTGCAGGAAAAAGGATGGAACATCAGCGAAGAACATATGCATGAGGCACTGAAACATACCAAACAGCTTACCGGTTTGCACGGTCGCTGGGAACTGATACGCTTTCAACCACAGATCGTACTGGATGTGGCCCATAATGTTGATGGCATCACCCAGTTACTGCAGCAGGTAAAAGAAACCCCGCATGAAAAACTTCATATCGTACTGGGGATGGTAAAGGATAAGGATGTGAAAGCCGTACTGCAACTGCTGCCGGCTTCAGCTAATTATTATTTTACCAAAGCACAGATACCAAGGGCCTTGCCGGAAGATGAGTTGCAACAACTGGCAGCAGAGACCGGATTACAGGGAAAATGTTTTTCCACGGTTGACTTTGCCCTGATCAGTGCAGCTAAGAAAGCAGGAAAGAATGACCTGGTGATCGTTTGCGGCTCCGTATTCCTAGTGGGTGAGGTAAGCAATGCTGCCATTAAGGAAATATGGGGAAAAGAAGATGCCGGTGGCTGGCAATATGCCGAATTGCTGAGTGGTCTCGACTTCTTTATCTGATCATCCTCTATAATCAAGTCCACCACACCAGCCCGGTACCGGACCAATGACCAAAGGATGTCATATCCAGTTTGGGTTTATCAATATTGTACCATAGCGCTATCATGTTCCAAAGCCGGATATCATCAAAGATGAAAAGGCATGCCGGCTTGAAATTCAACTTTGCAAAGTTTTCAAGAAAGTTATATTCCTGTTTGCCATCTTTCAACGCATCCAGGAAAATGATATCGGCGCTTTCAAGTAAGGCACGGTGCTGCTGCACATCCTCCCATTTGGTAAGGTCGTCGGTGTGCTGGGTGAGCCCTTCGTTGAAATCTTCAGGTTTGAGTATGGTATCGGCAAACTGGTTCCAGGCAATGATATCAAACGTATGAATATGTCCGCCGGGCGGCATAAAGGGTTTCATGCAAAGGGCCGAATAACCAAGGTGTGTTCCCAATTCCACCACCACCATCGGCGCTCTCTTTTTGATGATAGCTGCCAGCAGCTTGTAATGTTCACCGGGATAGATATCTATATAGTTCTCCCCTGCTTTTATCCGCGACGACACAGCAGAAAGATCAATGCTGATCGCATCTGAGGCGCAGGAAAGTCCGAACGACAACATCTCTTTTGTTGGCTTACCGGGCTGCCCCACCTGTGAGAACAGGGCAGAGAAACGCTTATCCACTGCACCCGTTGGCAACGGCACAGCCTTTTGAAGTTGTTGCTCAGGCGTGAGCTGATTTTTTTTAAACAACATAATTCTTATTTAAAGCTTAGCTCATCCAATTGTAATAAAGCATACATGATACACGACACATGCATGGACTGCACGATCTTATGTTCCTTCAGCAGTTGTTTCAATTCTTCCATCGTCAGTTCCAGTATTTCGATCTCTTCATTTTCATCCAGTTGCTGCGCCGACACTTTCTCACCGCCCGTTGCCAGGTACATGTGCAGCAGGTTGCTGTTGGTGGAAGGATTGGGTGATATCGGTCCCAGGTATTGATAGCCCGAAAAGCGGTACCCTGTTTCTTCCAGCAGTTCCCTTGCTATCGCCTCCTCATGATCTTTATCCGTATCATCCACACAACCACCGGGTATTTCGATACATACTTCCCCGAGTGCATGACGGTACTGGCGGATGAGGATGATCTTTCCTTCCTTCGTTACCGGCAATGCACCCACCCAGGTGGAGAAATCATAAACATAATACGGATCAACGATCTTGCCCTGCGGCGTTTCACATTTCTCCCGGCGCACTTTGAACCAGCGGTCGTTGAATAAATATTCTGAAGAAAGCACTTTCCACTTCATGCAGTATGCTGTTACCAGCCTTTTTGTTCACGGAGGGTGTTGATATGTGCCACATGATGTTTGCCATGCCAGGCATACATTCCCAGCAGGAACCAGAGACGCATCGTTTTCTTATGCTCTGGATGAAACACCGTGCGGTTGTTCCAGTCATTATCACTTACATACTTCAGCGTTTCATGCAGGCGCACATGTATGGCATGAAGGATTGTTATTGAAATATTCACCGGCAGCTTCTCCACATCATGTAATTGCACCCACAGGTTCTCATCGTAAGGTTTGATGGTGGGATTATCTTCTGTCAATCCGAGTTTGAAACGTATGTACGCATTCATGTGACTGTCCGCCACATGATGCACCAACTGGTGTACCGTCCACCCGCCTTCACGATAGGGCGTGTGAAGCTGTGCTTCATCAAGGTTCAGGATAGCACTTTCGATTTGCAATGGCAGGAACTTGATATCCGCCAGCCATTCTATTTTCTGTTCGATAGAAAAAGGCTTCGGCTCATACTTCCCGATGGGATAGCGGGGATCTGCTGCTACAGTTGGCATATACTATATTTACTTTATTACTTCCAGTAATTCCACTTCAAACACCAGTGTGGCGCCACCGGGTATATCAGCACCCGCACCGCGGTCGCCATAGGCAAGGTCTGACGGGATCCACAGGCGCCAGTGACTTCCCTCCTTCATCATCGGCAACGCCACCTGCCATCCTTTGATCAACGCCGTCAGCGGTGCAGAAAATGGCTGCCCTCTTTTGAAGGAATTATCAAACTCCTTCCCACTCAGCAATGTGCCTTTGTAATGGGCTTTTACTTTATCACTAATATGTGGCTGCACTCCCGTGCCTTCTTTTATCACTTCATATTGAATACCACCGGGCAGTTCCTTTACGCCTTCCTTCTCCCGGTTCTCTGTCATGAATGCAGCACCTGCTGCCTTTTCTGTTTCGATCTTGCCTTGCATAAATTGTTTTAGTTTGTTTTGAACGTCCATGGTGAATGGTGAATTGGGAATGGGGAATGGTTAATAGTCGATAGTTTATAGTCTATAGTCGGTAGTCATAACTCGAAACTCATAACTCATAACTCGCAGCTTCTCTTCATCCTTCTCTCAAAGAGTGTCCCGTCAGATTAATAAACACATCTTCGAGGTTGGCCAGTTTCATTTCTTTGGGACGTTCGAAGCCACGGGCGATAAGATCATCAATGAGTTTATCTGGCGTATCCAATGCCACTATCTTACCTGCATCAATGATCGCCACCCTGTCGCACAGGTATTCTGCTTCATCCATATAGTGAGTGGTGATGATAACGGTGGTGCCTTTTTCCCGGATATTCCTTACCAGTTCCCAAAGGCTTCTTCTCGCCTGCGGGTCAAGACCGGTGGTAGGTTCATCCAGGAAGATGATGCGGGGCTGGTTGATCAGCGTGGTGGCTACAGAGAAACGCTGCTTTTGTCCGCCGCTCAGTTCTTTTACTTTGGCCTTTGCCTTATCCTTCAGGTTCACCATTTCCAGTAATTCCATCGGGTCCATCCGGCGATTGTAGAGGCCGCAGAACAGTTCGATCAGTTGCAGCAGGTTCAGCCCGGGATAATAGCCGCTGGTCTGCAATTGTACACCGATCACTTTTTTGATCTCACCGGGCTGTTTGTCCAGGTCAAACCCGTCCACCATTACCTGTCCGCTGGTTTTGGGCCGCAGTGTTTCGATGATCTCCAGCGTGGTGGACTTACCGGCACCATTGGGCCCGAGCAGACCGAAGATCTCTCCCTCCTTTACTTCAAATGATATTCCTTTTACCGCCTGGAAATTACCGTAGTTCTTCACCAGGTCTCTTACTGTAATGATCGGATTTGACATGATTGTTGTAAAGATAAATGGTAATCAGGTAATTGGGTTATTAGGTAATTAGTTAATTCGGTATTGGGTACTCCAGCACATTAGCACATCAGCATATTAGCTAATTAGCTAATTAACATATACGTTTCCAATTCCTCCATCATCAACCTGCTTCCCACAAAGAAGGGGGTGCGCTGGTGCAGGCCGGTGGGCTGGAGGTCGAGTATCCGCTTCGT
>JAEUVM010000201.1 GCA_016787125.1 Chitinophagaceae bacterium
TTTCCCCATATCCCCCCGATAATTTATCTTTATAAAAACCAAAACCACATGCCAGCCAGAAAACTCCTCCTGACTATCTTATTAATCACCCCGTTAATCATTGCCGCACAGCAATCCGGGATGAGCCCCGTACAGATCGCCGAAAGAAATAAACCCGGCACTGTCATGATACAGGCCACCTTCAAAGGAACGGTAACCGCCGTAGAGCCGGAAATAGACCAGGCAGCCGTGCAGGAACTCGCCCTCAGCATAAAACAACAGCTCGAAGCCGAAGGAAATAATTCAATGGATGCCTTCTGGAATCTGTACATCCGCACCTTTTGCGCCAATGTAGATAAATACATGATGAGAGGCACCCGCACGGTAAGCAAAAACCTCAACACCACGATGGTGGGTTCAGGCTTTATTGTAACGCCGGATGGCTACGTTATCACCAATGCGCATGTGGTGGATGAAAATGGCGACGAAACCAAGAAGATGTTTGCCGAACAGGCATTCCAGGAAATAATAGAACAGGATAATAAGTCGATCGAAAATTCAATGGGCCGCAAGCTCACCGAAGATGAAGCGAAAGCATTGCTTGATGCCAACAGCTGGTATTTCTCTCAAACCATGCAGGTAGGAGACATAGACAAAGAATTCAGTGTGGTAATGGGAATCAGCGGAAAGAATGGCAAGATCATACCGCAGATCATTCCTGCCAAACTTATCACCCAGGGAGACCCCATACCCGGAAAAGATGTGGCAATACTTAAGCTGACAGAAAAACATACCTATCCCACCATCCGGATCGGCGATGATAAAGAGATGAGGGTGGGCGAACAGATCTATGTGCTCGGCTATCCCGCTGTGGCCACCTTTCATCCGCTCATATCAGAGGAGAGTATCTCCGAAGCATCCCTCACACAAGGACTGGTAAGTGCCCGCAAGAATATGAAAGATGGATGGGAGGTGTTGCAAACAGATGCTTCCATCACCCATGGCAATTCCGGCGGACCGGTAATGAATGATGAAGGCGAAGTGATCGGCCTCGCCACATTCGGCAGTATCGATTACCAGCGCAATGCCGAAGTGCAGGGAATGAACTTTATCGTGCCCACCACCATCGTAAAGGAGTTTATAGAAAAAGCAAGGATAAGGCCCGATATGAGTGATATATCACTGGCCTATGAAGAAGCGATGGACCTTTTTGATAAATCACATTATAAGAAGGCGCTTGAAAAATTCAACGAAGTAAAAAGCATGAACCGTTCCTTCCCCTTTATCGATAAAATGATAAGAGATACAGAACGCAACATCGACAAAGGACTCGATAAATCCGCCAGCGACATGACAATGTACTACTACATCGGCGGCGGAGTATTGGTATTAATAGTAATCCTGTTCTTAGTATTCCG
>JAEUVM010000216.1 GCA_016787125.1 Chitinophagaceae bacterium
CCGCCGCGAAGGTCTTCCGGGTCGAGGGTGGGAGCCGCTTCCAGTATTTCTTCTTTTGATAAAAGGAGGGAAGGGCCCAGTCCCAGTTTGCCGGCCATTTTATCATATATCTTCAGCCCGATGCCATAGAAAGGTTTTTCCCACCACTTGTAATTGGGAACAACAAACTTCTGGTTGTGTACCAGGTGTGGTGCATTTTGCAACAGCAATCCTCTTTCTTTCAGCGCTTCCATTACCAGTTTGATATTACCCTGCTGCAGGTAGCGTACGCCGCCATGCACCAGTTTGGTACTGCGGGAAGAAGTGCCTTTGGCAAAATCATGCTGTTCAAACAATGCTACTTTCAACCCTCGTGAAGCGGCATCCAATGCCGTGGCAAGACCGGTGGCGCCACCGCCGATGATACAGATGTCGAATTCCGTGACATCTGAAAGCTGCTGTATGAAGAGGGATCGGTTCATAGGAGCAATTATTAATTACTAATTATTAATTAATAATTATCTGAAGTCCATGCGATCGCTGCTTTTACAGCCCGTTGCCATCCACTTATCAATTCATTTCTTTTAGCATCTTCCATCGCCGGGTCAAATCGTTTATCCACCTGCCATTGCTGTTGTATCTCGCTGATATTTTTCCAATAGCCTACGGCCAGTCCGGCAAGATATGCCGCACCGAGCGCCGTTGTTTCTGTTATCCGGGGGCGGACCACCTGTGTGTTCAGAATATCACTTTGGAACTGCATCAATTGGTTATTAACAGTGGCCCCGCCATCCACCCGCAATTCTTTGATGGCGATACCGGCATCGGCTTCCATGGCTTTCAGTACATCATAGGTTTGATAGGCAATACTGTCTAATGCCGCCCGTGCAATATGCGATTGATTGCTGCCTCTCGTCAACCCGAAAATGCTGCCACGGGCATATTGATTCCAGTGTGGAGCGCCGAGGCCGGCAAAGGCAGGCACCAGGTATACACCATCAGTATCCGGTACCTGTGCGGCCAATGTTTCCACTTCAGCGGAGGTGCGGATGATCTTGAGTTCATCCCGCAGCCATTGTACCACGGCACCGGCAATGAATACACTTCCTTCGAGGGCATAGTTTGTTTTGCCATCTATCTGCCAGGCGATTGTGGTAAGCAGGTTGTTGGCAGAACTGATCGCTTTTTCTCCGGTGTTCATCAGCATGAAGCAACCGGTGCCATAGGTATTCTTTACCATGCCGGGCTGTGTGCACATTTGTCCAAACAGTGCAGCCTGCTGATCACCGGCCATACCGGCAATGGGAATTCTTGAATCAGGAATAATGTTTCCCGTAACACCATAGATCTTGCTGCTGGGTTTTACTTCCGGCAAAACAGAAGCAGGTATGTTGAACAGTTTCAGCAGTTCCTCATCCCACTGGAGTGTATGAATGTTGAACAGCATGGTACGGCTGGCGTTGGATACATCTGTTACATGTACTTCGCCATTTGTGAGCTTCCAGGTAAGCCAACTGTCAATAGTGCCAAAGGCCAGTTCACCATTATCTGCTTTTTGGCGGACGCCGGGTACATTGTCTAATATCCATTTCAGTTTGGTGGCGGAGAAATAAGCATCAATGATCAATCCTGTCTTTTGCTGAATAGCTGCGGCATGGCCGGCAGACTTCAGTTCATCACAATATGCGGCAGTGCGCCTGTCCTGCCACACGATGGCATGATATACCGGTTGGCCGCTGCTGCGTTCCCACACCACGGTGGTTTCCCGCTGGTTGGTGATGCCGATACCTGCCACCTGCTTCATCGTGATATGTGCTTTGGCCACCGCTTCTGCCATGGTGCCAAACTGGGTGCTCCATATTTCATTGGCATCATGCTCCACCCATCCGGGCTGTGGAAAGATCTGTTTGAATTCTTTTTGGGCCACACTGATGATGTTACCCTGTTGGTCGAACAGCATACTGCGGCTGCTGGTAGTGCCCTGGTCGAGGGCGAGGATGTAGTGAGAAGACATGGGCGATCGTTTAAGATTTGGAAGGTAGGTAAAAGGAGGGAAGACGGAAAGACCGAAGTTGGAAACAGGAATAAAGCACTAAGTTGCAAATAACCCAATAGCCCAATAGCCCAATAACCTAATAACCCAATAAACTAATATACCAATGTCCAGAATCTAGAACACAACCCTGAAGCTCCCGAAGATGCCAAAGGTTTCGTCACCGGATTTGGGGAGGGTGGAAGGGAATACACGCCAGATAAAATCAATACGAAACACACGGAAGATATTATCAATACCGGTACCGAGTTCGAGGTAGGTTTTACCATCGAGCGTCTGGAAGTTATTTCCGGTTTTAAAATTCAGCGCTTTGTTTTCAGTACTCAGGCTTCCCCAAAGTGCTTTGGCGGTCCAGAACTGGCGGAGCCGGAGTTTGGGAAAAAACCGGAAGATACCATTGCCGATATTATGCTCAATGTTCACTCCTGCATATTTATCATGCAGAAATTCCCAGCGGTTCATCATGTTGAACGCATACTTGTTGTAATAATAGAGTTCATTGCCGGGAGCAATATCCAGCATGGTGTAGGGCAAGGTGCCAAACGTTTTTCCCCCATAAATATTCAGCGAAATATTTCCCAACGGCGGTATCTTGATATTGTCTGAAATACTTGCTGCCACTTTGGTGTAGTTGTAGCTGCTTTTGAATATGCCGGCAAATCCCTTCGTGATGGTTAATTCTCCTACGGGATAGATACTGCCCAGACTGGTTCTGTAAAAATGGCTTTCCACAAACCGTTCCAGCCAGGCAAATCGAAGGCGAAGCGATACTTCAAAAGTGGTCATTGGGTTTTGGTTGCCTTCAAACCGGAAGGAATCAACCGGCAGCAGGTTTTGCAGGGGCAGAAATGACCGATGAAACACCGAAAGTTTGTTCGACATCCACGGTAATGATTCATGGAAAAACTCCAGTCGTTTTTCATTGACTTTAATACTCTTGATCGGCACCCCTTTCTTTCTTACTGCCAGGGCAAATACGTTATCCGCTGTTACTTCACCGTAATAGTTCTGGCCAAAGTCGAGATCGTTGGTAAAGGAGGCATAGAGATAAGTGCGGGGATCTTTATTAGGTAAATAAAAAGCTTCGGCCATGCCTTTTAGTTTCTTATCACCGAAACCGTATGCGAGGTAGGTATGCAATTTTATTTTACGGTTAAAATACTTGTTGGTGCCAATATCAAACCTCATCCTGAAGCCTTCCCAGTTGTTGGAGGTAAGCCAGTTCATCCAGGGGCCGAGTTCATAGTTGCCCACGTCGGTATACCCGGTGCCGATAAATGCCATGGTACGGGTAAATTTTTTAAAGACGGGTGCATTGGTAAGCGTATCTATCATTTTGATGATGCCGCTTTCCGTACGGGTGAGTGGTTCGTGGCGTACGCCAGCCCAGTAGGGTTTATCTTTTTCACCAGCATTGGGCAGGGTGATGATCTCTTCAGTGATCTTGTTTTTACTTAATTCATTTACCACCGAACTGTCATTCACCACCACATTCCGGTAGGTGGTGGTTTTTCGCCCGATGAAACCGGGACGGTCTTTGCCGGCTGGTGATACATCGGCCACAAACTTATCTTTTGACAAAAACCAGGTACTGTCGCCGAGGCGGGTATATTCCTGTATCAGGCTGAGGTTTTCGATGAAGTTTACATTGGCTTCTTTTCCCAGCCGAAGGTTCATCCGCTGGATGGCGAAAGTGCCTACATGCACCCAGCAGTCGCCTTCAAAAGTATCACCGCCTTTTCTACGGGGGGTGAATACGAGATGGAAATAACGGTTGTTGGCGATCACCTGTGTGTCAATTACCCGGTAATCATAATAGTAATCTCCGTTATCGCTGGCCGGGCTTACAAACTGTTTATCAAAAACCGGTATGAAGTTGTTGTACACATTCACCACCTGGTCCATACCGCCGAGCATTTTCAGTACGCTTTCATTTTTCACCCCGTTGGTATTAGCGGCTTTGATGATCTCCCTGCGGCGTTTTGGATTTTTCTGGTAATAATAATCAGACAGCACTTCGGTAAGGTAGGCGGGCAGGTAGCGTACGCCTTCAGCGGTATCTATGTTCTGGTTGATGAGGTCGCTGATCGGCTTAAGTGGTTTGAATCGGCCGAATTTTTCAAAATTGATATTCTTCAGGTCGAGCTCCAGTTTATTGTATAGTTCGTAGGAGAAATTATCAAAGCGGTAGCGGTCGTTGAAAGGCTTGTTTTGAACGATCTTTTTCCAGATAAATAATCCCTTGTTCACTTTGGTTTTTAAAACAGCACCTTCGGTAAAAGTGCCTCTTTCCATCAGGATGGTGATGGAGAAGGAGTCGCGGCTGGTATTCAGCAGCAGGCGGTAGGGCTGGTACCCCACGCTGGTAATCTGGAGGGTATCGGAAGGCCATTTTGAAAAGTGGAAGGAGAAACGGCCGGCCGAGTCGGCTTGTTTGCCCACAGTGGTGTTTCTAAAACTGATAGAGGCAAAGGGGATGGGCTCTTCACTGTGCGAATCTTTTACCTGGCCGGTGATGATCTTTTGCTGGGCCATAGCAGCCATACAGCTAAACACCAGGGAGGTGAGCAGGATAAGGCTTCTGTTTCGTCGGTTCAGGTACATCCGGGTAAAAATACTAAGACGATGGAAACCTGCCATTGTTCAGGCCGGGTAAAGTTTATACATAGCGGAAAAATAATTTTGAAATATGAAAGACTACCTATTACTTTGTAATACAAAGTGCTTTTTATGCAAGAAAATGACCAGTCCACCCGCAGCCTGGAGGATATAAAAGATATCCGCCGTATCATGGAAAGAAGCAGCCGCTTTATCTCGCTGAGCGGACTGAGTGGAATATCGGCGGGCATTTGTGCGCTGATCGGCGCATACCTCGGGTACCGGATGCTCGGCAGTTATTATGGCAGTTATAACAGCCGTGGACTTTTCTCGGGCGATGATTTCAGTATGTTGAAGATCAGGATGGCCATACTGGCAGGCGGGGTGTTTGTAGTGGCCTTTACTTCCTCCTATTATCTTACCTGGCGTAAGGCAAAGAAACAAGGGTTGCCTGTGTGGGACCTCACTTCGCGGCGGCTGGCGTGGAATATGATCATACCTCTTGCGGCAGGAGGTGCTTTTATACTGGGTATGCTTCGGTATGATGCGTGGATCTTTGTGGCACCGGCCTGTTTATTATTTTACGGACTGGCCCTGGTAAATGCCAGCAAATACACACTCACCGATATCCGCTACCTTGGCTATTGTGAAATAGTATTGGGACTGATCAATATGCTTTTCCCCGGGTACGGGTTGTGGTTTTGGGCGGCGGGCTTTGGAGTGCTGCATATTATATACGGCACTATTATGTGGATGAAGTACGAGAAATAACTGTCAGGGTATTTTAAATTAACAGCGTTGAAAAATCCTATAACAGGTTTAAATAAAGTTTTTGAAAGCCGCATCCGTCTCGGGGTGATGAGTGTGCTGATGGTGAATGATGAGATCAACTTCAACGACCTGAAGCAATTGCTGGAAGTAACCGACGGCAACCTTGCCACTCACCTGGTAACACTGGAAGACAATGGCTACATCAAAGTACATAAAGGTTTTGTGGGGAAAAAGACAAACACCACGTATGCCATTACCAAGGCAGGAGAAAAAGCTTTTACCGATCATATTGCGGCACTGGAAAACATGATAAAGGGAGTAAAGTAATTTTTTTTATACCTACACTTTTAAATACAAAGTACTTTTTAAATGGTAAAAACAGAAAAGAACATCAAACGGCTGATCATCTTCTTTATGATAGTGCTGCTGCTGAGCGGGCTGACTGCCATACCACTGAAGACAGAACTGGAAATAGCCTGCCGCTTTTTCCCAACGGGTACGGCAGTGGGGGACTGGCTGGATAAGGTTTACCTGGCCATCAGTGATATGAGTAATAAATATCCTTTCCTGGCGTATGGATACGACTGGCTGGCCTTTGCCCATTTTGTGCTGGCACTTCTTTTTATCGGTCCGCTGCGGGATCCTGTACGCAACAAATGGGTGATCGAATTCGGGCTGATCGCCTGTGCATTGATCATTCCCTTTGCCCTGGTGGCAGGTCATTTTCGGGATAT
>JAEUVM010000259.1 GCA_016787125.1 Chitinophagaceae bacterium
GATGATATTGTAAAACAACTGCCGCCCGTAATGAACCGCTTCTGGGAAGATACCATGAAAAGAACATGCAGCAAATGTGGTAATATAATGGAACCACCAATCAAGAAATAAATCACAAGATACAAATAACAAGTTCCGGGGAGTCTTTCCAGGAAAGGAGTTGTGGTCTATGGAATTTGTAATTTGCTTTTCATTATTTGGAATTTGCGATTTGTTATTTGGAATTTAGTTTACCTGATTTATGAGAATTGACATCCACACTCACATCATGCCCGAAAAGATGCCAAACTGGACACAGAAGTTTGGCTATGGCGAATTCATTCATCTCGAGCATCGCAACTGCCAGGCCTGTATGATGAAAGGCGATAAAGTATTCCGGGTGGTGGAAGAAAACTGCTACAAGGAAGACGTACGCAGAAAGGAGATGGAAGAAACCAGCGTGGATATTCAGGTGCTCTCCACCATTCCTGTATTATTTAATTACTGGGCCAAACCGGCAGATGGTCTCGAAACCTCCCGCCTGCTCAATGATCATATTGCAGAAACGGTTGGCAAAGAACCCAATCATTTCATCGGGCTGGGCACCGTACCCATGCAGGATACAGACCTTGCCATCAAAGAAATGGAACGCTGCATGAAGGAATTGCAGCTGCCCGGACTGGAGATCGGTTCCAACATTAATGGAAAGAACCTCTCGGAAAAAGAATTCTTTCCCTTCTATGAAGCGGCAGAAAAACTGGGATGCGCCCTTTTCATTCATCCCTGGGAAATGATGGGAGAAACACAAATGGAAAAATACTGGTTACCCTGGCTGGTGGGTATGCCCGCTGAAACTTCCCGTGCCATCTGTTCAATGATATTCGGTGGTGTGTTTGAAAACTTCCCAAACCTGCGGATAGCCTTTGCACATGGCGGAGGTTCCTTTCCCTTTACAGTGGGCCGTATAGAACATGGATTTAAAGTACGGCCCGATCTGACAGCAGTTGATAATGCAGTTAATCCACGCGACTATATCGGCAAATTCTGGGTGGATAGCCTGGTACACGACCGCAAGGCGATGCAGTTTCTGCTGGAAGTAATGGGCGAAGACAATATCTGCCTTGGCAGTGATTATCCCTTTCCGCTCGGCGAACATAAACCCGGAAGACTGATTGAAAAAATGGACCTTGGCAAAAAGACCACCCGAAAGCTTTTTCACCGGAATGCAGAGAAATGGCTGGGACTGGATAAGAAACGGCTGCCCGATTTCTGATGATCAGATAAGCTGAAGCTTCGCCACTTTGGGATCCACCTCTACTTTATCATCTTCAAAATTTAATTTGATACACCATTTCTGCAAGGTGGCTGCACCGATAATGGCTTCTTCGCTGAGATTAGGTACAACAAGAAATTCATCTGAGAGCAGCACATCGTTTATATAGAAATCTAATCGCACTGCTTCTTTGATTTCAATGAAATGTCCTTTATTTACGGTTGCAACCGTTCTTGTCCTGCCTAAACGGACCGGGTTTTCAAGATTGACAAGATGCTGTTTGCTTATACAAGAAAGGTTGGCCCCGCTATCAAACAACGTGCATAATTCTTTTTCTCCCATCGAGCCTGCATACAATAAAGAGAATTTCAATAGTGACATAGGGTAAGTTTCACCTAAGTTACTGAATCAATCCAACAACAGGTCGGGATAATCAGTAATAATACCATCCACCCCTATCGCTTTCAACGCCTGTATCCTTTCTCGCTCATTTACCGTCCACGGAATTACTTTAATTCCCTGCTGGTGACATTTCTTTACCAGCTTTTCATTTACCAATGAATGTTCCGGGCTGTAAATGGTGGGTTTAAAACCTAAAACTTTTACCTGCTCTTCAAAAGAACGGGCATCATCTCCTTCTATCAGCATCGCAGTTTTAATAGCAGGATATTTCTCATGCAGGTATTGCAGGGTGCGGAAGTCGAACGACTGGATGATCACATATTCTTCCACCTGCTTTTCCTTTATCACAGCCATCAGTTGGTCAACGATCTCAGCCGGTGTGGCAGTAAACACCCCATCGAACTGCGGGTCTGTTTTTGTTTCAATATTATAAAAAGGAAAAGGGCGCCGCCGTGTCATCATATCCTTTTTCACACTGTCTATCACATCGGCCAGCAAAGGCTTTGTCACTTTCATTTTCAGTTGCCCCGGAAACCGCGGATGTGGTTTCATACCCACATCAAAATCTTTGGTCTGCTCATACGTCATCCAGAAAATATTGAACTTCCTTTCTTCCCGCTCCCCCATATACTTACCATCAGGTTTCGTGGTGATCTCCTGCGCAAACCAGGGTTCATGAGATAAGATCACTTTTTTATCTTTTGTCAGCACAACATCCATCTCAAGAGTCGTAACGCCGAGGTCGAGTGCCTTCAGCATCGCAGGTATCGTATTCTCCGGCATCAGTCCGCGGCAACCGCGGTGACCTTGCTTGTCAAACGAAGCGGCTCCTTCGATAGGTTTCAGCAATTCCTTCGAACCACTACAGGCAGATATTAATACAGCCAGCAGGTATGGATACAGTTTATTCATGAAGGAAATACTTTGGAACGGCGCTCTTCCATCAGTGATCCGATCTCACCGGCCTGGCCATCTTGTTTTTTAAGCTCCGTTACAATATTATCATAGCTTACCTGGTCACGGTTCTGACTTAATTTATACACATTGTCGAGTTCCGTCACTTCCATTTCAAAACCAACAATTGCTTTGCGAAGCTTACCAAGATATTCTTCGGGAAGGTTATCATAAATGGTGGTGGAAGCAGTATTATAGTTTTCAAAATGCAGGGTGAGTTTTTTCAGCAACTGAATCAGTCCTTCTTCATTCATCCATTTCATTTCTCCCCTTGCATGAACGGAAATATAATTCCAGGTGCTCGCCTGCTGCAGGTTGCCGGTATAATAAGTGCCACTCACATAAGTATGTGCCCCGGTAAACAGGATCAGTGCCTGCGGGTTTTGTTCCAATGCCAACTGGTGATCCATCTTGCGGGCAATATGACCGCTGATATAAAGCTTATCCTCCCTTTCCTCCACCAATACAGGGATCTGCGTCGCCTCCACCCTTCCGTTCTTATCTGCACCGATAACCGTTACAAACGGATTACGCTGCATGAAAGAAAGGATCAATTGCCTGTCTTCTTCTTTGTAGTGAGGATAACTATACATGGAATTTTATTTTACGGTTAAAAGCAAATCATACCGTTTCTGCAATTTTCTCTGCACTGATATTGGCATTGCGCATCGCAATACTCCGCACCACCTGTGCTGCAAAAGAGGCAAAGGCTTTCTTGGTGATCTCATCATCGCTCATCATTACAGGCACGCCCTGGTCGCCGCCTTCGCGGATACTTTGTACAATGGGTATCTGCCCTAGGAAAGGCAGGTCGTATTCATCAGCCAGCCGCTTGCCTCCGTCTTTACCAAAAATGTAATATTTGTTCTCAGGTAATTCAGCAGGAGTAAAATAACTCATATTCTCCACCAGCCCAATCACCGGAACGTTCAGTTGTGCCTGGCCAAACATGGCAATTCC
>JAEUVM010000260.1 GCA_016787125.1 Chitinophagaceae bacterium
ATACAAAGGCAAAGAAAACCTGAAGCCCTGGTATGATAAAATAATGGCGGAGATAAACAAGCTTGGTAAAGATGTGGAGCTGGCCCCCAAGAAAGCCTACGTGAGTGTACGCAGGAAGAAACAATTTGCCATCCTTCAGCCTTCCACCAAAGACCGGCTGGATCTGGGCCTCAATATTAAAGGGGTTGAACCCTCAGGTATGGTGGAAGACGGTAAAAAATGGAATGCGATGTGCACCCACCGTATCCGCATTGAAAACGAGAAAACGATCGGCAAAGAATTATTTAACTGGATAAAACAGGCGTATGAGCAGGCTGGATAAGTTAATAACTGTAAAAGCAGTGATGATTTGTTTATTTGCATTGATGACTGGTAGCCGGGTAGCGGGACAGCAAAACACTGAAGTAATATTAATGGACTTTGTGAAGATAAAAGAGGGCCGCATAAAAGAAGCCCTGTATTTTTATGAGAATAACTGGAAAGCATACCGTGATCTCGCTTTAAAGAAAAAGGTTATCAAATCGTATGAAATTGTAAGGGCGGAACCGGACTCGCTTAATAATTTTGACCTGATTCTCATTACCACTTACAAGGATTCAGTCCAGTTTACCAAAAGCGAAGAAAACTTCCGGCCTATACTGGCAGCATTAAGACCCAATGGTCCTGCACTGCTGAATGGCCTCAGACCGGATGATTTCAGGATAAATGTGTTCTTTAAAAAGACAAGGACCCTGTTTGCCTCACCCAAAAAGAAATCCGGATGAACAAGCTCTTATTCTTATTATTAACCGCAGGATTCCTGCCAGGTGCGTATGCACAAAAGCAATATAAAATCGTATACAATGTGCTCGAAGACCGTGAAAAAGACAACTACGAAATATACAGCATGAATATGGATGGGAGCGGCCAGAAGAACATCACCGGCACACCGGGTGTGGAATGGGTATATTATGCATATAAAGACAAGGTGTATTACATCAGCGATGCGGATACCTGTCATCGCTGCTACTTTTTATATGAAATGGATGCCGAAGGAAATAACAAGCGGAAAATATCGGCTCTTCAACTGGAAGACAGCTGGATGAGCAGCCGCAAAAACGGGACAGAGATGATCGTATTGGGCAGAATTGGAAAAACGACAAGAAACCAGTTGTTCCTTATCAACCTGGCAAGCGGCGGTTTTCAGCAAATCACCACCGATACAATAACAACAAAAAGAGATCCTCTTTTTTTACCCGGCGGAAAAGAGATCGTTCTGCCCTACCGGCCTGATAAGGCTAAGCGGAAAACAGTACCGGATGAATTATGGAAGTTCAGCCTTGAAGAAAAAGATGGCGCTGTTCGCCTGGCAGATGATGGCGTTCAACTGACTGTTTTCCCTTCAACAGATACATTAACGCAATGGTTTGAATACCATGCCGGACCCCCGCAATGGAACAGCCGGCATAAATTCATCAGTTACCTGTCCCGCCAGAAGGGCCAGCTCCAGGTATTTGCAGTAACGCCAGACGGCAAGAAGAAGTGGCAACTCACCACCGGCGAAAAGGGTACCGGCTGGCATAGCTGGAGCCCTGACGGTAAGTGGCTGGTGATGGATAAAACAACCCCCGACGAGAAGAGCTATGATATTTACCTGATGAATTACAAAACAAAAGTGACCGTACAACTGACCAACAGCCCAAAGTATGAGCAGGCGCCGGTAATAGTGGAAGTAAAAAAGTAAACCTGCTGCCACTCGTCAAAAAGACGCCGGGGTTTGCTAAACTATTCTCTACCTTAACCAGGTAAAACCTGGTATAGCATGAAACTTATCCCTCTTTTTATCCTGAGCTTTACTTTTTCTTTTTGTGAAGCGCAGCAACCAGTTCTTGTTTCCCCGCAATGGCTGAATGAGAACCTGAATGACCCCGATCTTGTTATCCTGCATACAGGCTTTGTGATCAAAGCCGATTACGATCGTGAACACATCGAAGGCGCCCGTTTTCTGTGGCCCGACTGGCTGGCATTTGATAAACCCGAAGGCAGCATGTTTGCCCCGGATGCTGCGGCTGCCACCGGCGTATTGCAGGAGCTGGGTATCAATAAAACCTCGAAGATCGTTGTGTGCCATAAAGGAACAGATGTAACGATTGCGGCAAGGATGTTTCTTTCATTAGAACACTTTGGATTAAAAGGAAGGGTTTCATTTTTAAACGGGGGTATTGAAGCGTGGAAAAAAGCAGGGTTTGCTGTGAGCAATAAACCGGCAGTGTTCAAAAAAGGAAATTATACGGCCAGTATTGATCCGGCCCTGGCAGATAAGGATGATGTGCTGAATGCACTGCAATCAAATAAGAAGGTGGTGGTGGATGCAAGAGCGAGGCGCTGGTATGATGGAGATCCCACAGGCAACCCAAGGGACGGGCATATCACCGGGTCATTGAATCTTCCCTACCAGGATATGATTGACTCCACCAGCAGCATCAAACCGGCGGATGCGCTGCAGAAAAACTTTGTTGCAGTGGTGCCGGATAAAAGCAAAGAAGTGATCCTCTATTGCTTTATCGGACAAACAGCCTGCGTGGATTATCTCGTGGGCCGCCTGCTCGGGTATACAATGAAAGTATATGATGGAAGTATACAGGAGTGGAGCCGGGATGAAAAACTACCGATGGAGAAAACAAAAAATGAACACTAATGAAAAACCCCGGTGTATAAAACCGGGGTTTTTTTAATGCGGGTTGTTATTTCTTTCGGGTGTACTTAATGTTCATTGTCTTAAACTCTTTTCCGTCCGGCATCATCATAAACATTTCCATTTCCTGGGTATTGTCATCAATGATCTTAAATGTTTCTCTCACGTCAGTATCCTGTTTAGTGCCCGCATCTACTACTTTCCCTTTCAGGTTAATTGTTTTAGTAGCTTCATCCCAGGGGCCTTTCATCACCATCATGCCGCTTCCCATATTATCTATCCAGGTACTTGCGAATTCTTTCCGGTGATTGTCATACCCAACGGTGCTTACGCCATTAAAAGGCATGTCCATCATTGTACCTGAATGGGTGCTTTGCTGGTAACGTCCATCCAGGATCATTTTGTTCATTGCTGTGGAAGTGCTCTTTTGTTCCGGTGCGCCGGGATACATCCACATCGTTACCTCCCCGGTCCATTCACCATCCCATTTCGCCATCATTTTGTGCATGTCGCCCGGCGTCATATACTCCTGCCAGTTCTTCATCATCGTGGCAGAATCGGGCATTGCTGCATTATCACTGCTCTTATTAGCGGCAGTGTCAGCCGGGTTTTCTTTACCCTTATCTTCTTTTTTTTCATTATTGCAGGCTGCAAATAAAAATGCAGCGGCAAGTACAGTCAGAAATTTTTGTTTCATATGCTTGTTGGTTTAAATCGTTATTTCACCCGCTTAAAAGTGCCTTCCATAAATTTCATCTCTTTACCATCCATACCGGCGCCATACATGGTCATGGTATAGGTGTCATCATCAATGAATTTATTTACCTGTCTTAGGTCGGAGTCTTTCCCTGTCATCGGGTCGGTTTGCTTTCCTTTCAGCTCAAGTGTTTTGGTGGCAGCATCATAAGTACCGGTCATATACACGATGCCAGAACCAAGATTATCTATCCAGGACATCACAAACATCTTTTTGGCATTATCATATCCAAGTGTGCTTTGACCCATCATGTCCATTCCCATCATGTTGCAGGAAAAATGCCCTATTTGAAATAAACCATTCATTGACATCTGCACCACATCGGTGGCCTTGGTCTTGTTGGGCGGCATGGAAGGGTCGAGCCATTGGCTTACTTCGGCTTCCCAGGTACCGGCATGGCCGGCCATCCATTTGTGCATATCGCCGGGTGTCATAAATTCCTGCCATGCCTTCATGGGGTCAGGATTTTGTGCCATTAAAGATTGTGAAAAAGCTGTAGCGACAAGCACTGCAAGCAGCAGGAAATTCTTTTTCATATAGCTGGTTTTTATTTGCCGGTAAGGTAAAAAACTCCGGGCAACATCGCAGAAGAATACCGCCATATTTTTTTGTTACTGACTCAACTGGCTGATTTTTATTCTCATAACGGTGGCAATGCCGGTAGCCCTTTCTTTGGTGAGGAAAGCTTTTTCGCCTTCAAACAGTTCATCCACAGAACCTTTAAAGTACCTGAGCCATGTTTCAAAATGCTCTACAGTAAGTGGTGAAGCGGCATGCAGGCCGAGATGCGGCTGCATGGCATTCTTTCGGTAGGTGTCGGAGCCGAATAAAATACCGTCCCAGAAATCAACCAGTACCGGCAAATGTTCTTCAAGATTTATTTTTGCCACATCAGTAAAAAGATAACTGATTCCCGGATCGGCCAGCAGCTTCCGGTAAAACAACTGCATTAACTGCAAAAGGTCGTCTCTTGTTTCTATATCTCTTTTATTGCTCACAGATGATCTTGTATAATTTTTCGGCATCTTCTTTTTCAAAAAGCTTAGTTCCCTCATTCATAGTGGCAGCGCTGCCACAGGCTACGCCAAAACGAAGGGCATCCCGCAGCGTCATTCCTTTCTGTAAGGAATAGGTAATGCCGGCCACCATGCTATCCCCTGCCCCAACTGTACTTTTTTTCTCCACGGCAGGCGCTTGTACAAAGTATTTATCATTCTCTGTTACCAGCCATGCGCCATCAGGTCCCATGGAAATAACAATGATCTCTGAAAAGCCATCTCGTATGGCCTGCTGGGCTGCATCCGGCACTTCGTTTTTGTCCAGCCATTCCACGTTCAGCATTTTGCACAGCTCACCGATATTAGGTTTTATCAGGTAAGCGTTCTTTCCTTTCAATGCCTGTAAGGCCGGACCGCTGGTGTCAACTATACAGCGGGCGCCAACGGCTGCTGCATTTTTTACAATGAGGCCATAAAAATAATCTGGTAAACCGGGAGGCAGACTGCCGCTGGCCACCACATAGGCCGGTGCAAAGGAACGGATCTGTTCTACCAGCAGCTTAACTGTTTCTTCCTGCACTTCCCTTCCGGGGAAAGTGAAGCGGTATTGATTGTTGGCCGAGGTTTCAAGTACCACCCAGTTCTCTCTCGTTTCTGTTTTTGTATCAACGGCATGAAACAACACCCCTTCTTCCTTCAGCAGTGAGCACAGCATATTTCCGTTATGTCCGCCTGCGGGAAAAAGAGCAACGGAAGGTGTATCTAATTTTTTCAACGCCTTGCTAACATTGATGCCACCACCGCCCGGTTCGTTCACCACTTCTGTGCAGCGGAGTTTGCTTTCGGGTTTCAGTTTATCGACTTTCGAACTTTTGTCTATGCAAGGATTAAGTGTGATGGTCAGGATCATCAGGAATGTATTAGTTGCTTTCAGTGATTTGAGCCAGTACTGATTCAATTCTTTCTTTCAGACTTTCATGTGGCGTGAAGCCTCTTGCCACTAAATAAAATTTTGAATCGGTTGCCTGTACCAGTACAGCCGGAAAACCGGTAACCTGCAACTGGCGGCAGAGTGCAAATTCATACGTTGCTTTTTCAAGATATACTTCGCTGTGCATCTTTTGGTAAAAAACGGCAGGATCAAGCTGGTATTTCTCCAGCAGGTGGCGGTAGGCTTCATCGTCGGTCAGGTCTCTTCCTTCGTAATGAAGGGCATATTGGAGGTCGGCGGCAAATTGTACCTGCAAACCGGGATGAAACTCTTTGAATATACAAAGTGCGACAGCCGCTTTTTCAGAGTGAGGAAACCAATCACTTTCATCCGGGTTGAAAATATGCCAGAGGTAATCTTTACCAAACTCTATTCCCGTTGTTTCCTCCACTGTTTTATAGGCTCTGCTGATGTAGCCGGCCATGGTTTTAATATGACGGGCATTTTCCGCAGGTATCATTCCGCCGGAAAGCACTTCAAACTTCATCCGGTCTTTGTACTCTTCTGCGATTCTCTTTATCACGGGGCTGAAGCCATAACACCAGCCGCAGTAGGCATCATAACAATAATAGGTGACAGGTAACATAAGGAAGCAAAGTTACCGGGTGTTTTTTACTTCATCGAAACGTTGATCGTAATCGGGGCGGATGGTGCCCATGAGCCTGTCCCAGAAAAGAAAGTACAATCCATAATTGCCTTTGAAGTATTGGTGGTGCATATTGTGATTGACCGACGTGTTGATCCATTTGCCCAGCCAGTGCCGGCTGAATCCTTTGGGATAAAGCTCCCATCCCAGGTGACCGTACACATTATATACGATCATAAAAAGAAAAAAGAACAACAGGTGGTACAGGTGTACCGGTATGGTAAAAACAAAAACGACAAAGATACCCGCCTCCAGGATGGCTTCCAGCGGGTGAAAAGCATAAGCTGCAAAGGGGCTGGGGTTTGTGGATTTATGATGTACAAGGTGGATAAGCTTAAACACTCTCGGGTGATGGATTGCCCGGTGCATCCAATAGAAATAGGTGTCATGCATCAATGCCATCACCGGAAAGGCGAGCACAAACCACACCATGCTGTGCTGGTGTATGTCTGTATAAAAATTAGTGTGTTTTGCCAAAGCAGGGTTTCCTAAAATACTCGCCGGTATCAGCGCCATGATAAATACGGTGAGGACGGAGAAACCAATCTCACGACTGTAGTCAATTAACTTCGGATAACGTTGCTGAATCTTTCTGCCGGCTATGCTCTTTTTCAGAATAATATAAAAGAGGATAAACGCTGCTGATGAAAACACCAGGTAGCGGGAACCTATCAGCACCACATCATTAAAATATAACTGCCAGTTCATATTAAATGGTTTAATGTGCTTCCAGCCAGTTCTTTCCTTCGCCGCATTCGGCTATCACCGGTACCTTGTGAGGCAGCGGCATGGCGGATTGCATACATTCCACAATCAGCGGTTTCAGTTCTTTCACTTCTGTCTTCAGGGCATCAAACACCAATTCATCATGCACCTGCAGCAGCATCTTGCTTTGCATCTTTTCCTTCTTCATGGCGGCATGCACTTTTTGCATCGCCAGTTTTATCATATCAGCTGCGGAACCTTGTATGGGTGAGTTAATAGCATTTCGTTCTGCAAATCCCCTTACGGTAAAATTAGCTGAGTTAATATCCCGCAACCAGCGTTTGCGGCCCATCAGCGTTTCCACATAACCGTTTTCACGGGCGAAGTTGATGGTATCGTCCATGTACTTCTGAATACCGGGAAATTCTTTTTTGTAGTTATCAATGATCTCTTTGGCTTCTGTCCTGGAAATGCCCAGATTGTCGGCCAGGCCAAACGCACCCTGCCCGTAGATGATACCAAAGTTCACACTCTTGGCTTTGTAGCGCATTTCTTTGGTGACTTCTTTTTCAGACACATTATATACCCGTGCCGCTGTGGCAGTATGAATATCGGTACCATCCACAAACGCTTTGCACATATTCTTATCACCGCTGATGGAGGCCACAATGCGTAATTCGATCTGTGAGTAGTCGGCCGAGAGTAAAATGTGTTTACTGTCCCTTGGCACAAAGGCTTTTCGTATTTCTTTACCCCTGTCCGTACGCACCGGAATATTCTGGAGGTTAGGATTATTACTTTGCAGGCGCCCGGTAACCGCCACTGCCTGTCCGTAAGTGGTATGCACCCTGCCCGTTTTACGGTTGATCAGTTGCGGCAGCGCATCCACATAGGTTGATTTCAGCTTGGTCAGTTCACGGAAGGCAAGAATATCATCGGCGATGCTATGCCCTTTGGCTGCCAGCTTCAGCAGCACATCCTCCCCGGTTTGGTATTGACCTGTTTTTGTTTTTTTAGCTGATGGATCAAGCTTCAATTTTTCAAACAGCACTTCACCCAATTGTTTGGGCGATGCAAGATTAAAACGAACACCGGCCTGTTTATAAACAGCTTCTTCCGAAACTTTTGCATCCTTTTCTAATTGCTTTGAATAATCGGTGAGAAAGTCCACATCCACTTTAATGCCTTCGTATTCCATATCCACCAGCACTTTTACCAGCGGGCTTTCCACTTCGTTGAATACCTTTTCCACTTCCTTTTCCGGTAGCAGGGGTGCAAACTTGTGTTTCAGTTGCAGTGTTATATCAGCATCCTCACAGGCATACTCTTTTATTTTTTCCAGTTCCACATCCCGCATAGTGCCCTGTGTCTTTCCTTTTTTTCCGATCAGCTCTTCAATATGCACAGGTTCATACCCAAGAAAACGTTCGCTCAGTATATCCATGCTTCGTTTGCCATCGGGCTCTATCACATAGTGGGCCAGCATGGTATCAAACAGTTTGCCGGCGAGTTCTGTTCCGTACCACTTCAGCACCAGCAGGTCGTACTTGGTATTCTGGCCGATCCATGTTTTCTTTTTATCGGCAAACAGCGATTCGAAATGAGCCAGTATTTCCTGTGTACGTTTTTGATCTGCCGGACAAGGCACATAATATCCTTCTCCGGGTTTGACAGAAAAGCTCAGCCCCACCAGTTCAGCATCATTGGCATCAATACCCGTGGTCTCGGTATCGAAACATATCTCATCATGCTTCTTTAACTCTGCCACCAGTTTTTTGATAGCCGCATCACCTTCCACTGCTTCGTATTGGTGCGGAGTATTATTAATGTTCTTGTCCACCACCAGGCCTTCACCCGATTCACTGGTATCTGCCGCAGAAGAAGTGGTTTCCGGTTTGGCTGTTTCAATGATGTTTCCAAAAAGGTCTGTCTGCACTCCTTGTGGTATTTCTTTTTCCACTACTGATTTGGAGGTGGCAGCGATTGAATAATCATCTCCCAGCAGGCGTTTGCCGAGTGTTCTGAATTCCAGTTCTGCAAATACTTCTTTCAATTGTTCCTTATTCCATTCTTTCAGCTTAAAGTCTTCTTCGTGAAATTCTACCGGGGCATTGGTGATGATGGTAGCCAGTTTTTTGGATAAAATCGCCATCTCTTTTCCTTTCCGCACTTTTTCACCCATGGCACCTTTTATATTATCCGCATTGGCCAATGTGTTTTCCAATGAACCATATTCAGCCAGGAATTTAGCTGCGGTCTTTTCACCCACACCGGGTATGCCGGGGATATTGTCCACCGCATCGCCCATCATACCAAGGATGTCAATCACCTGGCTTACATTACTGATGTTCCATTTGGCACACACTTCGGCCGGACCCAGTATTTCCACATCATTTCCCTGGTAAGCAGGTTTATAGATCTTTACTTTTTCAGTAACGAGCTGGCCGTAATCTTTATCCGGCGTTACCATATATACATCATATCCTGCCTTTTCTCCCTGTACACTGAGTGTACCGATCACATCATCTGCTTCGTATCCATCCACGGCAATGATGGGTATGTTGAATGCCTGTATGATCCGTTTGATATCGGGGACGGCGGCACTGATGTCTTCTGGTGTTTCCTGGCGGTTGGCTTTGTAGTCGGCAAAATCGGTATGCCGCTCCGTTGGAGCCGAGGTGTCGAAACATACTGCCATGTGAGATGGCTTCTGCTTGGTGATCAGTTCCACCAGTGCATTGGTAAACCCAAACTGGGCATTGGTGTTCTTGCCCTTGGAGGTGATCCGGGGGCTGCGGATAAGGGCATAGTAGGCCCTGAATACGAGGGCGAATGCATCGAGCAGGAAGACTTTCTTTTCCATCCTGCTAAGGTAAGAAGGAGGGGTAATTAGTTAAGTAGTTTATTGGTTTCGTTTCGGGTAAAGAAAATACTGAGTAAGCCTCTCTCTCATTTTCCGGGCAGGAAGAATCAGTAGCTGAATAATCAGAAGGACTTAGAATAAAAAAGTCCCGGCACTTTTTTTATTCATTTTTTTAGCGTAGTATTATTCTTTGGTTAGTGTAAGGCCATTCATAGCGGCATATTCCACCTTAGTAAACGAACCTTATCCATCCCCCCGTAATGATCACTGAAAATTTCAGCAGACTGCCCGTCGGGGCGGCCCTGGCTATGCCATACAGTAATGATTTAACTAATCGCCATAATAAACCAAACAAGCACTCTTATGAATTCAGACTACTCCTGTTATGTTGAGATCCATAATAACACCAACCAGGATATAAAACTGACCAGCTCCAATAACAATCATGGCAATTATACAAATCCTCCGCCACCGCTGATTGAAGCCGGGATTGCCCGAGGTTTTATCCTGGAAGGAACGAATTGGGGGCCGTTCGGGTATGGGGCAGATGGCGACTGTACCTACCAGTTCACAGTAAATGGTAAAACATATACCTATAAATTCAGCTACCGCTGTCCTCACCTCGCCAATGACAATAGCATTGGTGTGGAAATGACGGATACGAATGTGCAAAGTGTGATCGTGTACCCCGATCCTGTGCCCACCTCCGGGCATCCGCTGAACATCACGATCATGTTAAACCCATTGAAACTGTAATTGCATACTTTCTTTTTCAAACAAATCATCTAAACTTATCCGAATATGTCTCAATTACCCAACTCCCCGTTTGTACGAACCTCCAACCCGCATTTGTCAAGATGGCAATCTGTTGTAATGGATAAAGTTTGCGAACGCATCCAAAAAGAAAACCCGGGTATGGAAATTCATGAAGTGCGGGCATTGGCGCTGCGTGACCCGATGGTGATCGGTGTACACCTTCATGTAGAGGAACATAATGAAAATCAAAAATCCTCTGCCGATGATGCTGTTGGAAAAGCGGAAACGGCTGCAACTGCTGCACCACCGGCTGACTCAACGGATACACCGCTGCATATAAAGCATTACCAGGCGTCTAAGGAGTTTTATGCGTTCATGGCAAAGCAAATGCAGCCTGATGGCCAGCGTCCCATTAACAAGGACACAGGGGAGCCGGTGATGTTTATTCCAGACCCGGGCCCGGATGATAAACCGAGAACCTTTCCCGACACAGATTCTAATTATGCCGCATGGGCTGTAGCCGGAACAGAGTGGACCAACTTTGCGAATCCACTGCCCAGCCCTTATGTGGATTGGAGAACGCAGGTGCCGCCGCATGTAAATCCAAACAGTTTTGTCTCCACCTTCAATGTGTTTACAATAAAAGACAATGCTAAGGTGGTGATACTGGGTGATTATGGCACCGGGCTTACCGATGGCATCATTATGCTGATGTCTATTTTGGTAAACCAGAAACCCGACTACATCATTCACATAGGAGATGTTTATTACTCCGGCACCGGAAGTGAAACGGCGGCGTATGTCAATATGTTTACCCAGGCCTTTAAGGCGACCGGAATGAAGGTGCCGGTTTTTTCTATTCCAGGCAATCATGAATACATGAGTGGTGGTGCGCCTTTCTTCGAGCAGGTATTGCAGATGAATAAGAACAATGGTTTTCCGCAATATGCACAAACGGCGAGTTATTTCTGCCTGCGGAATGAATCCAACACGATCCAGTTCCTGTCAATGGATACAGGTGTCAATTCAGTAAATGCCTATCTCCCTAACGGGCTTACTGCTGCCTATTCGCCCTGGCTCTGGTACAGCGAGATGGAGTGGATATGGGATAAACTGAATTCTTTTAAAAATGGTAAAACAATATTGCTGTCGCATCACCAGTTGTTTTCAGTAAGCGGGGTGATCAACGATGGCAATAATGTGGTATGGGTGGCGCCGGGTTCAGGTATGGATAAACTGCAATTCATGAACGGTAACCTGTACAACGCATTGTCGCCCTACTTTGGGCAGGTGGCTGCCTGGTTCTGGGGGCATGAGCACCTGTTGTGTATTTACCAGGATGGACAACTGGGCCTGAAGAAAGGCAGGCTGATCGGCAACAGTGGTTATGAGCAGTGGGATAAAGATGGCGGGTACACACCTCTTACCAATAAATTCAAGTATGGCACATTTGCACAATTAGATATAACCCGTGTGCAATGGTGGACACAATACAGCCCGGTAAAATTTCATAACCAGACCAGCTTTTATAATCATGGCTGGGCTTACCTCGGTATTACCGGGGGAAATGTGCATGCTTCTTACTGGCAGTTTCCGGTAATGGACCCGGACATTACCACACTGCCTCCTGTAGGCCAGTTAGCAGAACCTTTACCGTTCAATTTCAGTGAAGACTTTTAACTCGTTTATCAATATAAGCACTCATTATTATTAATCACTAAAACCCTCTATTATGGCAAATTCGGTTCCTCTTACTTTGATCAATTCCACTGATGGCTCTACTGTTAGCGTCATTTATCTTGGGAATCAACTAACTCCACATTTACCCGATTACAAAGTCACATTAGGATCGTACTGGTACGTCGTTCTGGACAGGAGCAGTCTTGCTGTAGCTGCCAGCTTTCAAACTACCGACACGAGCAATGTACCCCAGGCATTAAATCCTTACCTGAACAACCCTCAATACCTGCTCATTGTTTTGGCTAATTCTATAAGCACCGGCAATTCTGGCCCCCCCGATGGGAATCTTTATGCGTTCTTCCAGGAAATGGGTAGTAGCGCGGCGTTGGCGGAACTTGAACAAGTAATTGCCGCCACCGGTAGCGGTACATTTGGTGTCTACGCTTATACTTTGGTGGCTATAATGGATGGATCGGCCTGTTTTGATTTTGTCCTTTACAATGCGCCCCCTGAAACAAAACCATATGCTCTGCAACTGATACCTTTGGATAACCTTGGCGGTGGTTCTTTCTACACTCCGCAAAAACTGAATGGCGTATAACCACAAACCGCCGCTGCTGGCTGTTGGCACCTTCATCAACGGGTATAGTTTTACCCGCGTACTGGAAGCATTGCTGCAACAACTCGCTGCGTATTATACCATACACTGGCTGGGGTTGGGGTACAGGGGCGAAAAAAAGGAAATGTCCTGGGGCACCCTGTACCCCTCCAACCTGAAGGGTGGTGATGTATTTGGCGCTTATGAAGCGGCGAGCATGGCAAAAGAGTTACAAGCCGGCAACATATTGCTGCTTACAGATATTTACCTGCTGAGACATTATGCAAGAGCATGGACACCATTAAAGCAGGAAGGTATACGGCTGGTGGCATATACACCATTGGAAGGGCCACTAACAAATGTGCAACTGTTTAATGATATCACTTTCCTGGATGAACTGGTGCTGTATCATACCGGTGCGGTGACCGATATGAAAAATGCAATACACGAATGGCGGCAGCAGGATGTCAATACAAATATTTTGCTTCCGGAAATATCATACCGTTATCATGGCACAGACACTATCAAGTTTCGGCCATCGGCATCTTCAGCAGAACAGCAGCAATTGAAACAGGAATTATTTGCGGTGCCGGATGCGGCCAATGCGGTATTTGTTTTAAATGCAAACCGGTTCCGTGACCGGAAAGATCTCGGATCCACTATTACTGGTTTTGCCAGGGCATTTCCTAATTTTACAAAACCGGTTTATCTCTGCCTGCATACACCGGGGCTTGACGAGTACCGGCAAGCTGCCTTGCAAACATTGATACAGCAAAGCGGTTGCGCTGATTCTTTACTGCTGAATCCGCTTGGTAATAATTATATCCCGGATGAACAACTGGCCAAACTTTACCAGGCTTGCGATATTGGCGTAAATACTTCGTTGGGTGAAGGTTGGGGGATGATCAGTTTTGAACATGCCGCTTGTGGCGCAGCGCAGGTGGTGCCGGACAACAGCGCCTGCAAAGAATTATGGACGGCAAAAGGAATTGTGATACCCTGCCCGCATACCGTTCACCTGGATGGCAGTCCTTTTCTATTGCATGGAGTGGATACAGATGTACTGGCGGAGAAATTAGTACAATTAGTAAACGATGAAGCGTATTTACAGACTGCTTCGGAGCAATGTTTTCAGTATGTGCAGCAAGAAGTGTTTGACTGGAAAAAGATTGGCGATAGCTGGCAAACATTACTGAACAGAAACAGCTGATTGAATCTTCAACCAGCGGAAGCTGATCTGTTTCCCCGAAAGCACAACAACCCCCGGCTTCACGGCCGGAGGTATTGTTGCGTAAACGCTGCTTTTGCTCAAATTAATCAGTTGATAGAAAGCTTCAGGGCCACGTTGCTGCCGCCTTTTACAGCAGGCTGAGGCGCTGAAACACTTGCAGTGCCGGCTTCGCTTTTATTCACCGACGGGCTATTGTCCACTGCTACGTTACCACTAAAGGCAGCTGAAGCTGTTTGCGGTGCAACAGGTGTACCAATGGCAGACTTGTCTTTGTGAATGAAATTCAGGTATAAGGCGAAGAACAGCAGGTTGAATGCAAAGAAGTTGGCGATCTTGCGAACACGTCTTTTCATAAATATTGGATTTATCGGTTTTACAAATATTGGATTCGATTCGGTTTTCATTGCTAAAGTAATCAGGCACTGATGCCCCTGCAAGCACAGGCGCTTTTATTTTGATAAATCAGGCACTAATACGCTGGGGGTATTCGTAAATCTACGAGTCTGCCTTTTTGGGGAGAGAAATCATTTCTTCATTTCCGTGAGCTTTTTCTGCATCACAAACATTTCATCCCGCAGCCTTGCGGCTTCCATAAAGTCAAGATCACGGGCTGCTTTTTCCATTTCCTTTTTTACCCGGCTGATCGCCTTTTCCATTTGCGGAATGGTTTTGTATTCCACCTGTTCTTCAGCAGCAAGGGTAATCATATCCTGTTCTGGTGCGATGGCATAAGGATTCTTTTCATCATAGCCTTTTATGTCCAGCACAGATGTTTGTGCAAACACATCTTTGGTGGTTTTGGAAACTGTTTTCGGGGTGATATTATGTTGAATATTCCAGGCTATTTGTTTTTCGCGGCGGCGGCTGGTTTCATCAATTGTCTTTTGCATGCTTTCTGTCATCTTATCTGCATAGAAGATCACCAGGCCATCCACGTTGCGGGCGGCACGGCCTGCTGTTTGGGTCAGACTTTTTTCATTTCGCAGAAACCCTTCTTTATCTGCGTCCAGGATGGCCACCAGGGATACTTCGGGCAGGTCGAGCCCCTCACGAAGCAGGTTCACGCCAACCAATACGTCAATTGTTCCAAGACGCAGTTCCCGCAGTATCTCCACCCTTTCCAGTGTATCCACTTCGCTATGTATATACTTTGATTTGATATTGATACGGTGCAGGTATTTATCCATTTCTTCCGCCATTCGTTTGGTAAGGGTGGTTACCAGCACCCGGTCGCCCTTGGTTACTTTTTTGTCTATTTCATCCAGCAGGTCGTCTATCTGGTTTACACTCGGCCGTATTTCAATAGGAGGATCAAGCAGGCCGGTGGGCCGCACCACCTGCTCCACCACAATGCCGCCTGATTTTTCCAGTTCATAATCATCTGGTGTGGCAGATACAAAAATGGTTTGATTGGTAAGGGATTCAAACTCGTGAAAGTTAAGCGGCCGGTTGTCTAATGCGGAAGGCAGGCGAAAGCCATAGTCAACCAATATCAGTTTACGGCTGCGGTCGCCGCCATACATCCCGCTTACCTGAGGAATTGTCTGGTGACTTTCATCGATCACCGTTAAATAATCTTTGGGAAAATAATCCAGCAGGCAGAACGGTCTTGTGCCGGGATGACGACGGTCGAAAAAGCGGGAGTAATTTTCGATACCATTGCAATAGCCCAGCTCACGGATCATTTCAATATCATAATTCACCCGTTCGGTCAGCCGCTGGGCTTCAATGTATTTTCCTTCTTTCTTAAAGTATTCCGCCTGTGCCGCCACTTCATCCTGTATTTCATACAGCACCTGCTGTAAAATATCTTTTGGTGCCACGTACAGGTTGGCCGGAAAAATGGCTGCATTCTCCATTTTGCTGATCCGCTTGCCGGTTACCACTTCAATGCTTTCGATCTCCTCTATTTCATCGCCAAAAAAAGTAATACGGTAGCCATAGTCCACGTACGGAAGGTTAATATCAACGGTATCACCTTTAACGCGGAAAGTACCCCGGTTAAAATCAAGTGTGGTGCGGTTGTATAAGGAGTTGACGAGTGAATGCAGAAAGGCCTGCCGGGAAATGGTCTGTCCTTTATTAATGCGGATGATGCCGTTTTCATAGTCGGTAGGATTACCCATTCCATATATACAACTCACCGATGCCACCACGATGATATCCCTCCGGCCGCTCAGCAGGCTGGAGGTGGCCCGCAGACGTAACTTGTCCAACTCATCATTAATGCTCAGGTCTTTTTCTATATATACATCACTTACCGGCATGTAGGCTTCCGGCTGGTAGTAATCATAATAGGATACAAAATATTCCACTGCATTCTCAGGGAAGAACTGGCGAAACTCGCCGTATAGCTGTGCCACAAGTGTTTTGTTGTGTGTAAGCACCAGGGTGGGCCGTTGCACATTTTGTATCACATTGGCTACGGTAAAAGTTTTGCCACTGCCTGTTACACCCAGCAATGTCTGGTACTTTTCGCCATCCAGCACCCCTTCTGTAAGCTGGCGGATAGCATCCGGCTGATCGCCTGCCGGAGGAAATGGTGAATGAAGTTTAAAAGGCATAGAGGATGTGCAATTTACAGAAAGCCACAAGGTATTCTGCAATATTATCGGAAATGAAACCCGTTTGAGGTGCAGAAAGGCCTCACCCGGCAGCACTCCTGACCTATACACCCGGTTGACCGATTCATGAAGAAAAGATTACCGGAACTGATTAAATTGCCGCATGATTTTTTACCTGCAATTGCAAAATAAATTCGATACAGAGGCTATGCAGGCAGAAACGGCCATGCTGGCAAAAGAATACTGGAAAGCACATTACAATACCAGGCACTATGAAGGTGGCTGGAATATCATACCGCTCCGCTCAATCAACGGGGAAACTGACAATATCCTCTCCGTTCACAACGACGTTAACAGCAAACCTGTGTATAAAGACACGCCGCTGCTGTCTCAATGCCCATATCTTTCATCTGTACTTGATTTTTTTAAATGCGAAAAAACAGCAGCACGGCTGATGAAGCTGGAGGCGGGCGCTATCATAAAAGAGCATACCGACCACCAGATGAACTTTGAAGAAGGGGAAGTACGTTTTCACATACCGGTACAAACCAATGACCAGGTGGACTTTTTTATCCTGGATGAAAAAATACCCTTGCAGGAAGGTGAGTGCTGGTACCTGAATCTGTCATTGCGCCACCGGGTTACAAATGGAGGCCCTTCAGACAGGATACACCTGGTGATAGACTGCCTGGTAAATGATTGGGTGAAAGAACTGTTTGCCCTTCCCGGAAACCACAGAAAAGAAATTGATGAAAGCGCAACCGGAAGAGTGTTTAGCCAGGAAGAAAAAAAACAAATGATCGCACAACTGCGGTTTCTAAATACAGCGGTTTCAAACGAATTGGCTGATAAACTGGAAGCAGAACATTGATGGAACATTCTACTGAACTAAGCAAAATATTATCCTTCCTGGAAGAAACAGGCATACCATTTCAATTCAGGAGTATTCCGCCTGAAGATTGTTTTCTGCCCGGTTTATTGATTGAAAACGGTGCTATAATTATTG
>JAEUVM010000286.1 GCA_016787125.1 Chitinophagaceae bacterium
GCACTAACAACTGTTGTTTAATATTATTTCACAGTATAATACAGATGGTTTTATTTCAGGATTTATAGTAAAACATTGTTTCTTTGCACCACGAAAGCCTGCCTGCTGAAAGATTTATTCATTCAAACAATGTAAACAAAATCATGAGCTACATTTCTGAGATTTTCGCCAGACAAATACTCGACTCAAGAGGAAACCCCACGGTGGAGGTAGATGTATTAACAGACGAAGGTGCCATAGGACGGGCAGCCGTACCCAGCGGTGCCAGCACGGGCATACACGAAGCCGTTGAACTGCGGGACAATGACAAAAAGAAATATGTGGGCAAAGGCGTGCTGAAAGCCGTAAGCAATGTAAACAAGATCATCGCACCTGTTTTACTCGGCAATGATGTGGCCGACCAGACCGGTATTGATGAAATGATGATACAACTGGATGGCACACCAAATAAATCCAAACTCGGTGCCAATGCCATCCTTGCGGTAAGTATGGCCGTGGCCAAGGCTGCGGCGGAAGAAGCTTCGCTGCCGCTGTTTCGCTACGTGGGTGGCACCAATGCCAAAACACTGCCCATCCCTATGATGAACATCCTGAATGGCGGGGCACATGCTGATAATAAAATAGACTTCCAGGAATTTATGGTGATGCCGGTTGGCGCTCCCGATTTCAGTGAAGGCCTGCGCTGGGGTGTTGAAATATTCCATGCATTAAAATCTGTACTGAAGAAAAAAGGATTCAGCACCAACGTGGGCGATGAGGGTGGTTTTGCCCCGAACATACAAAGCAATGAAGAAGCCATTGATACGGTGCTGGAAGCCATACAGGCCGCCGGTTATAAAACAGGTTCGCAGATCATGATTGCCATGGATGCCGCAAACAGCGAACTGTGGGACAGCAAAAAGAAGAAATACGTTTTCCATAAAAGCAGCGGCAAAGAAATGACCAGCGAACAACTGGTGAAGTACTGGGAAAGCTGGGTAAAAAAATATCCCATCTGCAGCATAGAAGACGGTATGGCAGAAGACGACTGGGCCGGCTGGAAAATGCTCACCGATGCTGTTGGCAGTAAATGCCAGCTGGTGGGTGATGACCTTTTTGTAACCAACGTTACCCGTCTGCAGCAGGGTATTGATAAAAACATCGGTAATGCCCTGCTGGTAAAAGTAAACCAGATCGGCACCCTTACCGAAACCATCAATGCAGTAACATTGGCCCAGCACAATGGCTATAATACCATTATGAGCCACCGCAGCGGTGAAACCGAAGACAATACAATAGCCGATCTGGCCGTGGCATTAAACTGCGGACAGATAAAGACCGGCTCTGCCAGCCGCAGCGACAGGATGGCGAAATACAACCAGCTCATCCGGATCGAAGAATTGCTCGGCAGCTCAGCCGTTTATCCGAAAGGAAAGATTAAATTTGGTAAATAATGAATGGCTTATAGCATATAGATCATGGAAAAAGCGTTCAATACCATGATCTATATGCCATGAACTAAAAACCCAGTACCATGAACCGCATACTATCCCATTTACCCTCCTTTCTCCGGAATAAATACTTTATTTCCTTTGCGGCTTTTTGCGTGGTTATGCTTTTTTTGGATAAAAATGACGTTTTCACCCAATTCGACCGGCATAAGGAGCTCCGCAGCCTTCAGCAAAGCAAATCCTGGTACACCACCCAGTTGGCGGCAGAACGTAAAGAATTAGAAGCACTTAGAAACAATCCCGCCACCCTGGAAAAATACGCCCGGGAGAAGTACTTTATGAAAAAGGATGGCGAGGATCTGTTCATCATATCGGAAAAACCCGATAACGCAAAGAATTAAGAATCGCTGCACAATAAGCCCACCCTGCCCCCGTTAATAATCCGGACATTCGATAATATACCGCTACCACGGACAACATCTAATTACTGGACAAATTAATCGGTTTGCCAAATGACCAACTTTACTCCCGAGGATCTTTTATTGTATTTGTACAACGAAACCTCAGAAAAGGAATCAAAAGCTATTGAAGAAGCATTGGAAAAAGACTGGACACTTCGTGAAAAACTGAATGTGCTCAAAGCATCAATGCATCGGCTTGACAAGATCGTTACCACGCCCCGCACCGAAGTAGTGTTGAATGTACTGAACCATGCAAGGGAACAAGCTGCTGAAGAAGTGTAGCCATAACTTTTGCTTCTACGAAATTGAGTCCTGCCTTACGGCGGGACTTTTTTTTGCTAAGAGGTTAAAGGAGGGAAAGAGATAAAGAGTACAGGCCGAGAACTCCTTTTTTCTCTTTCACTCTATTATCTTAGTTTATACATACGAATTGAGGCTTGGTTTGTAGCTGGGCTTTCTTTGGCTAAGAGGTTAAAGAGAGAAGGAGATAAAGAGGGGGTTTCCAGCCTGTGCTCCTTTTCTCCTTCTCTCTTTAACCTCTTAGCTTTGTATTTATGACCCGCAAAGAACGTTACCACCACATCATCAATTATTTTGAAACAAATATGCCGGTGGCGGAAACCGAACTCACCTTTGATAATCCCTATGAACTGCTGGTAGCCGTCATCCTTTCTGCCCAATGCACCGACAAACGGGTGAATATGACCACCCCGGATATTTTTCGCAAATACCCCACCGTAAAAGCATTGAGCAAAGCCACCTCCGATGAACTCTTTCCATTTATCAAAAGCATTTCTTATCCCAACAATAAAACAAAGCACCTCATCGGCATGGCCAATATGGTGCTTGAAAAATTCAACGGTGAAATACCAATGACCGTAGAAGAACTGGTACAACTGCCCGGTGTGGGCCGTAAGACCGCCAACGTTATCACCTCAGTAATAGACCAGCAACCCAATATGGCCGTTGACACCCACGTATTCAGGGTGAGTAAACGAATCGGCCTGGTACCACAAACGCTTACCACTCCATTGGCTGTGGAGAAAGAACTGGTAAAGAATATTCCCGAATCACTGGTGCATAAAGCTCATCACTGGCTCATCCTCCACGGACGATACACATGTCTTGCTCGCAACCCAAAGTGTGATCAATGCGGCATTACCACTGCCTGTGCCTGGTACCAGAAAGAAGTAAAGAGAGCGCAAACCACTCAGCAAAAACACTGAGTATATTCCTCATTTCATTTTAAATAATGCTGTCCGTCTTTTTTTTCCTTACTGAGTTATCCACATAAATCAGGAATTAGCATAATCCTTGCTTTGGTTGGCTGACACAATGAACCGCCAACTGTGAAAAACATTTACCAGACACTTCTTATGGTATGCCTGTGCGTATGCACCGTAACGCTACGGGCACAATTACCCCCGCAACACTGGGCCCGGCACTATGGCGGCAGCAATGTTGATATTCCTTTTACCATAAAATTCACGGCTGATGGCGGCACCATTACCGCAGGTTATACTGATTCAAAAAGCGGTGATGTAAGTCCGCAGCCCAACCGTGAATACTGGGATCTCTGGGTGCTGAAGCTGGATAAATGCGGCACCATACAATGGGAAAGATCATTCGGCGGCACAGGATATGAAAGTGCCCGCGACATACTGCAAACAAGGGATGGTGGCTACCTGGTACTGGGAGAAACCAATTCCACCGATGGCGGAGTGGCAACAGGCTATGGCGGCACAAAAGATATCTGGCTGCTTAAATTAACTGCAGATGGTAATCTTGAATGGCAGAAAAGATATGGCGGCAGCGGACTGGATATCGGTAACCACATCGAGAACACAACAGGTGGTTATCTTATCGCGGCTTCCTCTTCTTCCAATGATGGTGATATAAGGGGCAACCATAGCACCGGCACCTATACAGACGGTGTGCTGCTGAAAATAAATGAAAGCGGTGCCGTACAATGGAGCAAGTGTTTTGGCGGCACCAAAAATGAAGAACTGTTTGACATCGAAGTGATCAATGGCGTCACCTTTCTTGCAGGCTTTACCAATTCGGTGGATGGCGACATTCCTCCCAATCAAAAGAACTACGACATGTGGCTCCTCGCCATAGACGGCAATGGTAATAAAGTACTCAGTAAGATCTATGGTGGTTCGCAAAATGATGTGGCCTACAGCATGACGAAAGGCGCTGATGGCTCTCTTACATTGGCCGGCTACACCACATCAACGGATGGAGATGTAAGTGGCGCCAGAGGCAGCCAGGATTACTGGATCATCAATGTAGATCAGCGGGGCCGGCTAAACTGGCAGAAAGTGCTGGGTGGTACCGACGCCGAATATGCCCGCTGCATAATAACCGATACAGACAGCAGCTATATTGTAGGCGGCATCACTTATTCAACTGACGGTGATGTAACAGGCCCCCTGGGAGATGGTGATTTCTGGACCATTAAACTAAGCCCTTCGGGAAATGTGACATGGAAACAAAACTGGGGCGGCAGCAGTAATGACCATCTCCGCTGCATGATACTCAACCCTGCATTGAACGAATACTATCTCGCCGGCGACTCTGAATCGGGCGATGGCGATTTTTCCAATGCCTTAGGCGATGCCGATTTTGCGATGATCAAATTCAAATTGCCTGAAATACTTCAGCAGGACACTGCCGTCTGTGAAGTAAATACATTCATTCCCTACACAGATACATTGCCGGATATATGCGGGTATGATTCAGCCATTGTAAGATATGTACCGGTGCCGCTCGGCGGTCCGTTTGACAGTGTACGAAAAGCTGACACCATTTTTATCGGGCAAAGCGTTACGCTTCATTCCAATGGAAACGGCACTGTGATATGGGATCCGCACCCAACCCTCAGTTGCACCCATTGCAATGATCCTGTAGCTTCTCCGCAAGTCACCACCATTTATTCAGCCACCAATAATTCTCCGGATGGCTGCCGGGTATCTGACCGTTTCACAGTTGTTGTACTGAAAGATGCCCTGGTCAATATTCCCACCGGTTTTACTCCCAACGGCGACGGGCTCAATGATCTGTTTGGCCCGCTGGGTAAAGTACCAGAAGGCTACCGCCTCCAGGTATTCGACCGCAGCGGCAATGTGATCTTCCGCAGCTCTTCCATGAACCAGCGTTGGAATGGTTATTTCAACGGCGCTTTACAGCCATCAGGTGTATTCATTTACCTGGTGGATTATAAAGACCTGCAGCAAAAGCAGCATCAGCGTAAAGGCACATTTGTGCTGATACGGTAATTGTTTTCGTTTATAAACAACCAACTATGGACAGAAGAGAATTCTTCCGCCGTGCAGGAAAAAAATATGCCGGCACTAAAAAGAAGGCAGCACAGCAACGATTCTTTGCCGGGCTAAACCCCTACAGCGGCCCCTGGACCATCAACGAAGTAACACACCTGCTGAAGCGGACCATGTTTGGTGCCCGTAAGGCTGATGTAGATCATTTTCTTGCTATGTCGCCTTCTGCAGCTGTTGATGAATTGCTGAACAACATCACCGTGCCCAGTCCGCCGGTAAGGGATTATGGATTGCTGGAAGATGATGGCATATGGTATGATGACCTGGGTGTGGCGATCGGTCAAACCTGGATCAACGACCCCAACATTGCCAGTGCTGTGGAAATAAGAGGACAGATCAACAGCCGCCGCAAAGACAGTTTGAAGAAATGGTGGGCAGGACTTATCATCAACCAGCAACGCAGCATACAGGAAAAGATGGTGCTCTTCTGGCATCATCATTTCTCGGTACAGGAATCAGAGATAGATAATGTGCAGTTCCTTTACCGTCACCATGCACTGTTGCGCAGTAATGTGCTCGGCAATTTCAAAACGCTGGTGCGGGAAGTAACCGTTGATCCGGCCATGCTGGTACATCTCAATGGCTACCTCAATACAAGACTGGCACCTGATGAAAACTATGCCCGTGAGCTGCAGGAACTTTTTGCCATTGGTAAAGGAAATGATTCGCAGTACACCGAAAATGATGTGATCGCTGCGGCAAGAGTGCTTACCGGCTGGCGCATCAACAGCATACCACTGGAATCTTACCTTGATGTATCGGCACATGACACCGGCAGCAAAACCTTCTCTGCTTTTTATAACAACACCACCATCGCCGGCAGTACCGATCCTTACCAGGAACTGGATGCGCTGATGGATATGATCTTCACTACCACCGAAGCCGCCCGGTTTATCTGCCGCAAACTTTATAAATGGTTTGTGTACTACGATATCAGCGACACGACCGAAACGGATGTCATCATCCCGATGGCGGAGGTTTTGCGCAGCAATAATTTTGAAGTAAAGCCGGCACTGGAAGTTTTGTTTAAAAGCGATCACTTCTTTGAGCTTACCAACCAGGCCTGCTACATCAAGAATCCATACGATATGATCGTGGGCACCCTGCGGGAATTCAATGTAGCTTATCCGCCGTACACTGACTATATAAACGGCTATCCCTTATTCTATTCCATATACCAGCAGGCGTCTGATATGCAGCAACAGTTATTTCAGCCGCCCGATGTATCCGGCTGGCCTTCGTATTACCAGGAGCCGATGCATTATGAATTATGGGTAAACAGTAATTCGCTGCCCCGACGGGCCGATTTTACCGATGCTCTGGTAAATGATGCCGTGATAGATACCCGTGCCTTTGCCAATTATTCATCCAACCCGGCCGATCCCAACCAACTGATAGATGATGTAACCGCACTGTTGCTCCGGTATCCGTTATCAGCTAATTCAAAAACCTATGTCAAAACACATTTCCTGACAAACAACACCACCGACGATACCATCTGGACCAATGCCTGGAACACCAACAACAATACCGTGATCAATACATCACTGCGGGAAATGTTCAAATTCCTGATGAACCTGCCAGAGTATCACCTGTGCTGATGCGGCCTTTGTTTTAACCAACTAAACACAACACGATGGACAGAAGAAGTTTTATACGCAATACCGTACCGGTGGCTGTAACCATGCCCGCCCTGCTGAATGGATTCTCCTTTACCGCACAAGGTGCCGAAAGTGATTTGGGAAAATTATTTCAGCAAACACTTACCGATACTGATCATGTATTTGTACTGGTGCAGCTCGGTGGCGGCAATGACGGACTGAACATGGTGATACCGCTTGATATTTATGGCAATTATTATAATGCCCGCACCAATGTGGCCATACCGCAAAGCCAGGTGCTGCGGCTGGATGGTACCGACAAATCGGGATTGCACCCTGCGATGACGGCCATGCAAAACCTGTTCAACGATGGTAAGATGAACATAGTGCAGTCTGTTGGCTACGACAATCCTTCCTTCTCCCACTTTCGTGATACCGATATCTGGAACAGCGGCGACAACCGCCGAAGCCGCCGCGAACGGGTAAAGACCGGGTGGATGGGCCGCTACCTGGAATCAGAATATCCCGGCTACCCGGATGCTTTTCCCAACAGCGAGATGCCTGACCCATTGGCTATACAGATCAGCAACTTTCCCACTCTCACCGTACAGGGAAGTATTTACTCCATGGGCCTTTCCATTACCAACCCTGAAAAAATATATACGTTCGCTAATCCTTTTTCAGACTATCCGCTGAATTCGCCACCGGCCAATAAAGAACTTCGCTTCCTGCGGGTGGTGTCTGAAAAAACAAAGATCTATTCTGATATTATCCGCAATGCCTACCAGCGGGCTGCCACGCTGGCCAATTATCCGAATAATAATTCGTTGGCCGATCAACTGAAGATCGTGGCAAGATTGATCAAAGGCGGATTGAAAACAAGAGTGTACACCGTGAGTATGGGTGGGTTTGATACACACAAACGCCAGGTAAATGCCAGCGATACCACTACCGGCTTTCATGCAAACCTGCTGAAGAATTTGTCACAGGCGGTAAGTGCTTTCCAGGACGACCTGGAACTGATGGGGCTGGATGACAGGGTGATGGGTATGACCTATTCTGAATTTGGCCGCCGGATAAAATCAAATGCCAGCCTGGGTACCGATCATGGCGCTGCCGCTCCGCTGTTATTATTTGGCAAACACGCAAAGAAAGGAATACTGGGTACCAGTCCTGATATACCGGCCGATATACAGGTGGTGAACAACATACCGTTTCAATATGATTTCAGGAGTGTGTATGCATCAGTGCTGGAGCAATGGTTTTGTGTAAAACAACCTGCACTCAACACCATCCTGCTGCAAAATTACCAGTCGCTGCCCCTGATAACCGGGCCTTGCGGTGTGGCAGATGATCCTGATAACAACAATAATAATTCAGACAATTTGTTGCTGAAGTTCTGGCCCAATCCTTATACTGTCAACGCCACGATGCAGTTCAGCACAACGGGCGGGCACACCATGATACAGCAGATCAATTCGCTGGGCCAGGTGGTGAAAGTGCTGGCCAATGGCGAATATGCAGCCGGCACTTATAATATTGATGTGTACAACGATGGTTTGCCCTCCGGCGCTTACTTTATCCGGCTGCAGAATAAATCATTGCAGAAGGTGCTGAGTGTGGTGAAGGTGAATTAGGAGTTGGCAAATTATTAATCAGAAAAACAAAGGGCTGAACACGCCCGGCTCACTCCTTTTTACCCTTCCTGCAAGCCGGATGATAAATGGCTGTGATCCGTTTAAACCGGCTCCAATCACGAGTCCGCGGGGATTATTATTCTGTTGAATGACTGCTGTTTTCCCTTCCTTATCTGTGACTGAAACTGTTACCTTAATGCCAGTAGTGATGAAAGAGAATACACTGTCGCTGCTATGACGGACAAGGTAAATCCTGTTGAACGGCTCATCCGACCATGCTGCCGGCAAAACCGTTTCATACTTTTTCTTCTCACCATAAAAATCTGTAAACAATTTATAAACCGGCTTCTCACCACGAGGGGAAAATTCGGTGATATAATGGTAGGAGGATGGTCCCGCGGTGAGTACCTGTATCTTATTTCCGGCAGGCATGTCTTGCGATACCACAATACCTCCTTCCTGGTTTGCCGTGTTCAGGAAAATAGCCGAATCTGCTTTTCTGAGATAATATGACTGATCAGTACTGATAAATGGATTGCCATATCCGATAGAGGAAAGATAGTTGCCCATTCGCTGGTATTGCTTGCTGAGTACTCTCCCTGTGGCCGGATCAAGCTGAATAAAGAAATAAATAGGATAAGAATCAATAGAGTAAGTTCCATTGTCGTGCTCTTTTTTCACGTTGCGTTTAAAAGAAGCCAATACATTTACCTTGCCCTGGTGTACCGCCACATCATTAACTTCATCAAGGCTGTCTAGTTCCTGTTGCCAGGAAATCTTTCCCTCCGGGTTTAATTTTGTGATAACTATCTTGTCTTCACTTTTCATACCGGCACCTGAATAAATGAACCCTTCTCTGGCTGCCAACGGGGGTGAAACAGAATTAGCCGAAAAACCAATTGTCTTGCCCCATTTCAATTTACCATCAGTTCCAAAGCAGTAGAGACCGCATTCAAAGCTTTTGTCAAAAAAGGAAACATTAGTGGCAAAAACCGGCAAATGCAGATAATTCATTTCATTGTCTTTAACCCTGGCATCAGCCTTCTTAATTTCTTCAGGTGTAGGGTTGTACTTTTTTATGGAAACATACACTTGCCCATCTGCAGCTATGGATTGAGCCTCGCTTGTATAATATCCGGCATCACTTTGTCCCCAGGCAAACCCTGTGGAGCAAAACATAAGCATTACCAGGCATAATCCTCTCATACAGTTCATTTTGGTAAAGATACCTGATTCCTGATCCCGTGTATTATCAGGCACAACATATACCCTGTTTTTGTTATTGTTTCGTCTGGCCGGGGGTGGTAACTTCAATTTCTTAACCTTATCATCATGAAGTACAATTCCTTTGTTGTTGTCATTGCAGCATTTGTCCTTTCCGGTTGCGATTCCTGCAAAACAAAACCCGACACAAAAGACAAAACTCCTGCAGCTATTACCTGGGCCATACAGAACCGAACCCAGGGCACCACCACCAACCTGACCGGCAATGCCAGCTATACCGCCCGGCTTGGTGATGACCTGATGATCACCGCCTGTGGTGAAGATGATGGCGGTGTAAAAGAGATCGTACACTCTTCAAACTCCTCTTACAGATGTCAGGCCGAGGGTATTGCGCAACAGGTAGGTCCGGGCCTTGTAGTACCGACTACTGTTCCGCTCGGACTGGACGATCAGGGCAGAGCATGGAAAAGATATTGTGTTTTCATAAATATGAATTTGCAATTCAACTGCCAGGCAGGCTTTAGTTTTTCCAGCGGCAACGCCGGTGTAAGTATGAACGTGACCAATTATGGCAATGTTGTAGCGAATGCCGGTTTGAGTATTAATGTAGTGCAGTAGAGACGTTGGGACAAGGACGTTATTCCTGTTTATAAATATGAATGGACTGCCCCACCAGTTTCCATTCACCATTGATTTTTTCCAGCATCCGCATTTCGTATGACCAGCTTCGCTTGCCGTCGGTTGCGGTGGAAAGTTCATCATGACTTACCCAGGCTGTATTTTCCTGTATGCTGAACCTGTAATTGCTGTTTACAGCACTGCCTCCCTTACCCATCATGCCGGGCTGGGGATGCTCCATCAATGATGGAGGCACATCAAAGCACTTTCCCGCAGGTGTAGAAACTAGTATGCGGCTGTAAGGCTTAATTGACCAGCAGGCCGCATGTGCTTTTTCATCGCCACTACGCCAGGTGGCTGATTCCTTTTCCAATAATAATTTGATTTCAACCGTATCTTTCAACAACTGACCTGAGGAGGCCAGGCAACTGCCGGCCAGCAGCAAGCAAAGGAAAAAATGGCGCATCGGGAGGTTATTTTTGGGAAAGGTAGCACAAAAGCCCCCCTGAAACAGGCTTTGATCTGCCCGAAACCGGTGAATTTGCCCGTTTTTTCACCCAAAAAGCAATATTCTGTCCGCCGGGGCTTTTACGACTAAGTTTTTCTTCCTATTTTTCGTCTCCCAATCTCCAATCCGCTGAAACTCC
>JAEUVM010000292.1 GCA_016787125.1 Chitinophagaceae bacterium
TCTCTGCACCTTCAGGATTGGTGATGGTGAGCACTTTATACCGCAGTTCATTGTACACATAGTCTTTCAGCGGCAAGGTGGGCCTTGGTGAATCAAGCACAAACGGATTCTGGTTTTTCTTGCGCAGCATAGGATTATAGCGGAGCAATGGCCAATGACCGCTCGACACCGCTTTGTGTTGCTGACCAAGCCCGTCTTTCATATCATATCCATGTGCGATGCAATGACTGTACGCCAGTATGAGGGAAGGGCCTTCGTAAGCCTCTGCTTCCCGCATGGCGAGCAATGTTTGCTGAGGGTTGGCACCAAAGGCCACTCTTGCCACATATACATTACCATAGGAAATGGCCTGCATGGCCAGGTCTTTTTTACCGGAAGCCTTACCCCCGGCGGCAAATTTGGCAGTGGCGGCAGCAGGTGTGGCCTTGGAACTTTGTCCGCCGGTATTGGAATACACTTCTGTATCCAGCACCAGGATGTTGATGTTGCGGCCACTGGCCAGTGCATGATCGAGACCACCATAGCCGATATCATAAGCCCATCCATCACCACCCACGAGCCATACGCTGCGGCGCACCAACTGGTCGGCCACTGACAACAAATGTGTGGCTTTGGCAGCAGTAAGCGCCTCCAGTTTTTGTTTTAATATAATTACCCGCTCCCGTTGTTTTACAATTTCTGATTCCAGTTGCTGGGGAGCCTTCAGTATTTCATCCACAAAAGATTCTCCAAGAGATGGCTTCAGTTCTTCAAGATACTGGCGTGCCATACTGAGTTGTTTATCGGCAGTGATGCGCATTCCAAGACCAAACTCGGCATTGTCTTCAAAAAGAGAGTTGTTCCATGCAGGACCTCTCCCCTCTTTATTAACCGACCATGGTGTGGTAGGCAGATTACCGCCATATATGGAGGAGCAACCTGTGGCATTGGCAACCAGCAGTCTGTCGCCAAATAATTGCGACAGCAATTTGAGATAAGGTGTTTCACCACAACCGGCACAGGCGCCGGAGAATTCAAAGAGTGGTTCAAGAAACTGTGCCCCATGTACAGTGGAAAAATCTATGCGTGACCGATCGCTCCACGGGATATTTTCAAAGTGATCAATATTGGCAATCTCCTGGTTGAGTATCGGTTCTTTCTCTGCCATGTTGATCGCTTTACGGTCGCGGTTTACTGTATCAATAGCAGGACAGGCTTCCACGCAAAGATTGCAGCCGGTACAATCTTCGAGATACACCTGCAGAGAATACATGGTTTCGGGAAAACCTCTTGCATTCACCGGGGCTGATTTGAATCCATCGGGTGCTTTTGCGAGATAATCTTTATGATAAAGTTTGGCACGTATCACACTGTGCGGGCATACATAGGCACAGTTGCCGCACTGAATACAGGTGCCGGGTTCCCACACGGGCACAAGGTCGGAGATATTTCTTTTTTCCCAACGGGTGGTGCCACTGGGGTATGTACCATCCACCGTCATTTTACTCACCGGCAGTTCATCACCATGACCAGCCATCATGATGGCGGTTACTTCCTGTACAAAGGCAGGCGCTTTGGAAGAGACCGTTTGTTGTGTAAGTGTGGCACCGGTGATCTTGCTGGTGTACGGCACTTCATTCAGGTGTTCGAGGGTGGCATCCACCGCCCTGAAGTTCTGGTCAATTACTTTCTGTCCTTTTTTAAAGTATGTTTTCTCAATAGCTTTTTTGATCTGCGTGATGGCTTCTTCTCTTGGTAAAACGCCGGAGAGAGCAAAGTAGCAGGTTTGCATGATGGTGTTGATACGGCTGCTCATGCCGGTATCCCGGGCCACAGTGGTGGCATCAATAACATAAAACTTCAGTTGCTTATCAACGATCTGCTGCTGCATGGTGGCAGGCAGTTTATCCCATACCTCATTCTTATCCCAGGGACTGTTGAGCAGGAACGTGGCACCCGGTGCGGCGAAGCTGAGCATTTCCACTTTTTCTGTAAAGTTGAATTGGTGACAGGCAATGAAATCAGCCTTCGAGATAAGATAGGGCGCACGGATGGGCTGTGGACCAAAACGCAAATGGGAAACGGTGCGGGCACCTGATTTTTTTGAATCATATACAAAGTAACCTTGTGCGTAGAGATCCGTATTTTCTCCAATGATCTTGATGGTGTTTTTATTTGCACCCACAGTACCGTCTGCTCCAAGACCAAAGAAAAGTCCCTGCCGCCAGGAAGATTCATCGAGAGTGAAGGATGGATCATAGGCAAGACTTGTAAACGTAACATCATCGTTGATTCCGATGGTAAAACCGTTGGGGGGGTGTGGTTTATTCAATTCATCATACACCGCTTTCACCATGGCAGGTGTAAACTCTTTGGAAGAAAGTCCGTAGCGGCCACCGGTTATTTTGGGTAATGAGGTAATATCTCCTTTTTGCAAAGCTTCCACCAATGCTGCCAGTACGTCCTGGTACAATGGTTCACCGGTGGCGCCGGCTTCTTTGGTGCGGTCGAGTACGGCAATGGATTTTACAGAAGCAGGAATAGCTTTAATAAAATGCGCCACAGAAAAAGGGCGATAAAGCCGAACGGTGATGACGCCGGTTTTTTTACCAGAAAGATTCAGCGCCTTCACGGTTTCTTCCACCGTTTCACTGCCCGAGCCCATAATGATGATGAGTTGTTCCGCATCGGGAGCGCCGGTATATTCAAACAGGCGGTATTGGCGGCCGGTAAGGATGGCAAACTCGTTCATGGCTTTTTCCATAATGCCCGGCATAGCATTATAAAAACTGTTTACCGTTTCCCTTCCCTGGAAGTACACGTCGGGATTTTGTGCCGTGCCGCGGATAAAGGGATGTTCAGGATTCATCCCACGGCTGCGGTGTGCGATGACGAGCTTATCCGGTATCATGGCTTTCAGTATATCATCGCTGATGAGTTCCAGTTTATTCACTTCATGCGAAGTACGGAAGCCATCGAAGAAATGCACCACGGGTATTCTTGCTTTCAATGTGGCGGCCTGTGCAATGAGGGCAAAATCATGTGCTTCCTGCACAGAGGCAGAGCAAAGCATGGCAAAGCCTGTGGTTCTTGCGGCCATCACATCCTGGTGATCGCCAAAGATGGAAAGTCCTTGTGCCGCTAATGAGCGGGCAGCCACATGAAATACGGCAGGGGTCAATTCACCGGCGATCTTATACATATTGGGCAGCATGAGCATCAGCCCCTGTGAAGCCGTGAAAGTGGTGGTGAGTGAACCGGTTTGCAAAGCACCGTGTACGGTACCGGCAGCGCCGCCTTCACTTTGCATTTCGATCACATCAGGCACATTGCCCCAAATATTGGTCACTCCTTTGGAGGCCCATTCGTCGGCCAGTTCGGCCATAGTGGAAGAAGGTGTGATGGGATAAATAGCACACACTTCATTGATGCGGTAGGCCACATATGCTGCCGCTTCGTTGCCATCAATGGTGGCGATGGTTTTAGGTTTATTAGCCATTGTTTGCAGCATTAACGGGTTCGGGAATCATTTCGATAGCATGACAGGGACATTGTTCGTAGCATACAGCACAGCCGGTACAGGCATTATAATTGAATTTATAGCGGTTGCCTTTACCCAGTTTGATGATGGCATCTTCCGGGCAGGCCCCATAGCAGCCATCACATTCAAAACAGTTGCCGCAACTGAGGCAGCGTTGTGCTTCGAATCTTGCTTCATGTTCGCCAAGGCCGGCGTTTATTTCATCAAAACTTTTTATTGCTTCAGCAGGCGCCAGCTTATCCTGTTCTTTTTGTGGGGCATCGGTATTGTACCACATGTGGAGCTTACGGTAACCGGCAGTGGGATGCTTATCCGGTTTCTGGTATGTTTCGCCCTGCAGCCAGGCGTTGATATAGCGGGCTGCTTTTTTACCATGACCGATAGCAATGGTGGCGCTGCGGTTTTCTCCGGGAAGCATATC
>JAEUVM010000316.1 GCA_016787125.1 Chitinophagaceae bacterium
TATGATATATACGGCAGGGAGCCGCTGAAGTACCTGCCCTTTGCCTCCAACTTTGTGTATGGCAGTGTAAGCATAAATGATGGCAGCCTGAAGCGCAACCCGCTGGGTGAGCAGCAGGTGTATATGAGCGGCCAGTATGGGGCACAGGGAGAAACCGTTTATTACGGACAAACGGTGTTTGAAAGCAGTCCGCTGGGGCGGCCGGAGAAAGTGATGGCGCCGGGTAATAGCTGGGCTGGCAGCGGCCGCGGTGTGGAGACAAAGTACTGGAACAATACCAATGCAGATAATGTGAAAGTGTGGAAGTGTGAAAATGTGGCTGGTGGATTTGGCACCTATTCACTTCACACCTATAATAGTGGCGTGTACCCGGCGGGACAATTGTATAAAACGGTGGTGGCGGATGAGCATGGCAAGCAGGTGATAGAGTTTAAGGATAAGGACGGAAGGGTGATATTGAAAAAGGTACAACTGACGGCTGCTGCAGATAATGGCAGCGGCAGCGACCATCCCGGCTGGCTGTGTACGTATTATATCTACGACAAACTTAACAACCTGCGCTGTGTGATACAACCCGAAGGTGTGAAAGCCCTGACAACAGGCAGCTGGCAACTGACAACTGATTTGCTGGACGAACAGTGTTTCCGTTATGAGTATGATGCAAGGAACAGGATGATAAGGAAGAAGGTGCCGGGAGCGGGAGAAGTGTATATGGTGTATGATAAGCTGGACCGGCTGGTGATGACGCAGGATGCCAACCAGCGGGCACAGGGCAAATGGATGGTGACAAAGTATGATGAGCTGAGCCGGCCGGTGGAAACCGGCCTATGGACCAACAGCACTCCTTTTGAAACGCATTTGAGCAACGGATACGGCTCGACCGGCTACCCCACCACAGCCAGCGGCTATGAAGTGCTGACGGTAACGCACTATGATGATTACGCCAACCTGCCAGCAGGATTAAGCAGCAGCTACCTCAGCACCTGGAACGGTTATTTCTCCGCCACCAGCAATACTGCATGGCCTTACCCGCAG
>JAEUVM010000385.1 GCA_016787125.1 Chitinophagaceae bacterium
GGTCGGAACATATTAAGTATCAACTCTTATGGATAAATTGATCTATCTCGTTCCCGCTATGGGAATAATCGGTTTGCTCTATACCATGTTGAAATTCAACTGGGTTTCTAAACAAGATGCCGGTACTGACCGGATGAAAGAGATCAGTAATTACATTGCCGAAGGCGCCATGGCCTTTCTGAAAGCCGAATGGAAGATCCTCGGCTACTTCGTGGTGATCGTGGGTATCCTGCTGGCCCTGATGGCCACCACCAACCCCCACTCTCACTGGCTTATCGCCGTGGCCTTTGTGATCGGCGCCGTTTTCAGTGCCGTTGCCGGTTATATCGGTATGCGGGCGGCCACCAAAGCCAATGTACGTACAGCTCATGCAGCCCGTACCAGCCTCAGCAAAGCCCTGAATGTATCTTTTACGGGTGGCGCAGTAATGGGCCTGGGTGTGGCCGGTCTGGCTGTACTCGGTCTCGGCGGTCTTTATATTGTATTAAAAATGTACTTCGCCCCGGATAAGTCTGTGAATTCTGAAGAGATGGTACGTACCATCGAAGTGCTTACCGGTTTTTCTTTAGGTGCTGAATCTATCGCCCTTTTTGCCCGTGTGGGTGGCGGTATCTATACCAAAGCGGCTGATGTGGGTGCTGACCTGGTGGGTAAAGTGGAAGCCGGTATTCCTGAAGATGATCCCCGCAACCCGGCCACTATCGCCGACAACGTGGGTGATAATGTGGGCGACGTAGCCGGTATGGGCGCCGACCTGTTCGGTTCTTATGTGGCAACGGTACTGGCCACCATCGTATTGGGACAGCAGACAGTTATATTATCTCCCGATGAGCAACTGGGTGGGTTCTCCCCCATTGTTTTGCCGATGCTGATTGCCGGTTTGGGTATCCTGTTTTCCATCGTGGGTACCTGGTTTGTTCGCATCAGCGAGTCGGCCGGTATCAATACAGACAGTGTGCAGAAGGCGCTGAATATGGGCAACTGGGGTTCAATCATCCTCACTGCCATCGCAGCCGCCGGACTGGTATATTTTATATTACCTGAGGCTATGGAACTCCGCGGTGTGATCTTCACCAAGTGGGGTGTGCTGGGCGCCATCGGCGTAGGCTTGCTGGTAGGTGCATTGATGAGCATGATCACGGAGTATTATACCGCAATGGGCAAAGGTCCGGTGAAATCCATCATCAGGCAATCATCCACGGGTCATGCTACTAACGTAATCGGCGGTCTGGCTGTGGGTATGGAATCAACGTTCCTCCCTATCCTGGTGCTGGCTGCCGGTATCTGGGGTTCATACCAGTTTGCCGGTCTGTACGGTGTGGCAATCGCTGCTGCCGGTATGATGGCTACCACGGCAATGCAGTTAGCCATTGATGCCTTCGGCCCTATAGCCGACAATGCCGGTGGTATTGCTGAAATGAGCGAACTGCCCAAAGATGTAAGAGAAAAAACAGACGTGCTGGATGCCGTGGGTAATACCACTGCCGCCACCGGTAAAGGATTTGCCATCGCTTCTGCAGCTTTGACTGCACTGGCGCTGTTTGCTGCCTTTGTGGGTGTGGCTATGCCAGACAACCAGCATATTGATATTTATAAAGCGGATGTGCTCGCCAGCCTTTTTGTAGGCGGTATGATACCACTGCTGTTCTCCTCGCTGGCCATCCGTGCGGTGGGCCAGGCGGCGATGAGCATGGTGGAAGAAGTAAGAAGACAGTTCCGCTCCATTCCCGGCATCATGGAAGGTACCGGTAAACCGGAGTATGATAAATGTGTGGCCATCTCCACGCAGGCTTCCATCAGGAAGATGCTGCTGCCCGGTGCCATCACAATAATTGCCCCGCTGGTGATCGGTTTCCTGCTCGGCCCTGAGGCCCTTGGAGGTTTCCTTGCCGGTGCCACGGTGAGCGGTGTGCTGATGGGTATGTTTCAGAACAATGCCGGCGGTGCGTGGGACAATGCCAAGAAATCATTTGAGAAAGGTGTGGAAATAAACGGCGAGACCTTTTACAAAAAATCAGAGCCGCACAAAGCATCAGTAACCGGTGATACCGTTGGTGATCCTTTCAAAGATACTTCCGGTCCTTCGATGAACATTTTGATCAAACTGATGTCAATCGTATCGCTTGTAATCGCTCCCAGCCTTGCACAGATACATGGCAAGAAGGTGGAAGAAGCAGTGGTAACACCTGCAGCAGAAACAGGCAGCAAAACAATAGAAGTAAAATCAAAACCGGTGGCTTTTGTAGATCACAACACCACGGTTCATTATCAATAAGATTTCTCCGGTCAGCAACGACCCTGAGCAAAAGCTTAATCAGAACCATTATTAAGTCCCGCTGTTTCTACAGGGGGGCTTTTTTTATTACCGTTGTCAGTCGCGGATCTTCACCGGTACTGCATTGTAAAAGGAATTACCGTCCACCTCTTCGATATTTACATCCAGTTCTCCGTAACAGCTACGGCCGCCCACTTCCTTTATATTGATATCCGTAACACTGTTGGGCGCCATCCGTACCGTAATGGTGCCGTCTGCATTAAGCGGAACCGTTACAAACTTTTTATCCGTTCCCTTTGCATTGGCCGAAGGGATGATGCCGGTAACGGCAAAAGTGATAAGTACGAGGCATGCAGCAATAAGGGTGAGCACCCCATTCAGGTATTTCATTGCAATAAGTTTAGAGATTATCAATAAGATTCAAGTTACCAAATGCAGGATATTGTAACAAACAGGCGGTCGCCGCGTCAGTGGTTAATCAATGTTAAAAAAAATTAAATAAGATTAATGAATGGCTGTATTACGAAGTTAGTCGTATATTCGTACACAAACAGATAGATATGTCAGCTCCCAAATTGATCAGGCCCACGGAAAGTGAACTGGAGATATTGCAGATATTATGGACCAAAGGTATCGCCACGGTAAGGGAAGTGCATGAAGAACTGTCACAAACCAAAGAAGCAGGCTATACCACCACCCTGAAACTCATGCAGATCATGCATGAAAAGGGCATCGTAAAAAGAGACGACTCCATGCGTACCCATGTGTACCAGGCCGCTGTGAACAAGGAAAAAACACAAAAGCATTTGCTGGGCAAGATGATAGACAGCCTTTTCGGAGGCTCCCCCACCCAACTGGTGATACAGGCCCTCGGGGATGAAAAGCATAAGGCAAGCAAAGAAGACATTGAGAAAATACAGGCATTACTCGACGGATTAAAAAAGTAAACCCGCATGGGCAACCAGGCAAACTTTCTGCAATCATTAGGATGGGCTGTGCTGAACAGCCTCTGGCAGCTTGCCTTGCTCTGGGTGTTGTACCAATTACTTACAGCGATCTTCCGTAAAACAAGCGCTGCTGCAAAAAGTCTCCTCGCTGCTTCGTTACTCATCGCCGGTTTTGCCTGGTTTATTTACACCTTCGTTACGCTATTCGCTGCCGGTGTTGCCGCACCATACCAGGGCAGCGGGTTTCTCTTTACTGATTCAGGTGAGGAACTCAGCCGCTGGCTGCAGCGAACATTGCCGATCGCTTCCATCGTGTACCTGGTATTGCTGGTGTTGCCGTTGCTCCGCTTTATGCGCAACTACCGGTATGTGCAGGTGATTCGTAAGTTTGGCCTCTCCCGTATGCAGGCTGACTGGCGGCTTTTTGTAAAAAAGACTGCTGCGCAAATGGGGATAAAGCGTCCGGTGCTTACCTGGGTATCCGAACTGGTATCCTCTCCCGTTACCATCGGCTTCTGGAAACCGGTAATACTGGTGCCGCTGGCAGCCATCAATCATTTAACCCCCACGCAACTGGAAGCCGTACTGCTTCATGAATTATCGCATATCCGGCGCAAGGATTACCTGATCAACCTTATCATCAACCTGGTACAGACCATCCTGTATTTTAATCCCTTTGTAAAAGCATTTGTAAAGATCGTGGAGCGGGAAAGAGAGAAAAGCTGCGATGAAATGGTGCTTCAGTTCCAATATGACTCACATGAATATGCTTCTGCCCTGCTTACATTGGAAAAAGCAGGCAGACAGCAAACAACTTTCTTAATGGCTGCCCAGGGCAAGAAGAATGATTTGCTGCACCGTATTGAGACCATCATGGGGGTTAAACAAAAACCTGTTATTACTTTTAATAAACTGGCCGGTATGCTGGCCGGCTTACTCTGTGTTATTGCGTTAAATGCAGTACTCATCATCAGCAGGCCTGCGGAAAGTAATTCTTCACAGGCATATGCCGGTGCATTGTCCCCGCATGAGTTACTCCTGCCCGATCATGAAACGGCCGGCACCACCCGTACTGAAGCAGTAACCGATGATAAAGAAGTAACGGAGCAGGCCTCGGAGCCGGCACCTTCGAATAACGACCCGCTGAACCCGGTACTTGAACTGCAGTCAGTGCCCGCCGGTCTTGACCCTGCTATCCTGCAAGCCAGCCTTGATCTTGCCCGGCTACAAACTGAACTGAGTGAAGAGCAGGAAATGCAGGTAAAACAGGCTATTGAAGCCTCCAAAAAAGTAATTGAAGATGCAAAGTGGAAGAGTGTGGAGAAGGAAATAGCAGATGTATTCAGCCGGCAGGAAAAAGAAAGATTAAGGGCGGTGTATGAAAAAGAACTGAGCAAGGTAGACTGGAAAATATGGGAAGACAAACTCCGACAGGCTTATGATAATGTGAACTGGGAAAAAGTAAATGAACAGCTTAATAATGCCGTAAGCCTGGTACGTATCGACAGCCTTCAGCGGGTGTATGCTGATGCCATCGCCAGGATAGAAACAGCCACAGATGAAATGACGAAGCTGGATGAATCAGGTATTCCTGATACGGATATTACCGTAAAAGACCTTGAAAGAAAGAAACAGGAATTGCT
>JAEUVM010000177.1 GCA_016787125.1 Chitinophagaceae bacterium
GGTATTGCCAGTCATGCCAACCTGAAGCAGGTAGGCCGCATGGGATGGAAATCGCTTGTGTATTTTGAAGTGGTCACCACTATCGCACTGGTGATAGGCTTAGTGGCTATTAATATCACCGGCGCAGGTAAAGGAATAAATATACCACCGGAGTTATTAAAGGAACTGCCGAAGTCTTCAGAAAGACAACTACAGGCAAAAGTGATCACTATCCTCGACAGTGCCGGTGTGCAAACACCCGAAGGGCTGATTAATAAACTGCCCGATACGCCGCCCAAAGGATGGCAAGATCATATCATAGACATTTTTCCGGAGAACATTATCAAATCTATCTATGAAGGCAATGTATTACCGATCGTTTTTTTCAGTGTCATATTCGGGATAGCATTAGCATTGCTCAACGAGAAGAAGAAAAAGCCGATGCTTGAATTTGCCGAAAGCCTGTCGGAGACGATGTTCAAGTTTACCAATATCATTATGTACTTCGCTCCATTTGGGGTAGGGGCAGCGATAGCGGTTACAGTGGGGCATCTTGGCGTTGATATTTTGAAAAACCTGGCACTCTTGTTAGCCACTCTCTATGCGGCCTTAATAGTTTTCCTGCTGGTGGTTTTATTACCGGTGGCACTTTGGGTGGCAAAGATCCCGGTAAGAAAATTTATCCAGGCAATAAGAGAACCCGTTTCAATCGCCTTTGCCACCACCAGTTCAGATTCTGCATTGCCCAAGGCACTGGAGAATATGGAAAAATTTGGTGTGCCCAGGAAAGTGGTATCGTTTGTAATACCCACAGGTTATACTTTCAACCTTGATGGCACCACCTTGTATTTGTCACTTGCTTCCGTGTTTGTGGCACAGGCAGCCGGTATACATCTTTCTTTTGGTGAACAATTAATGATAGGTCTTACACTGATGCTGACAAGCAAAGGCGTGGCGGCAGTACCGAGAGCTTCATTGGTCATACTGATAGCTACTGCAGCCACTTTCCACTTCCCGCTATGGCCTATCATGGCAATTTATGGCATCGACGAACTCATGGACATGGCCCGCACTTCCGTCAATGTTATCGGTAATACACTCGCAAGCTGCGTCGTGGCCCGCTGGGAAGGTGAATTTGACGATAAAAAAGCACTGGCCTTTAATGAAAAGGAAGCAGATGCAATTATAGATACAAACAACTGAGCAAAACCCAAGCTGATATAGTATGGAGATGTTTTTGTTAGATGCCTTTCACTGGACAAATCTGCTGCAGCCACAATGGTATGTGGAAAATGGCGGGCTGTGGTTATTATTATTCGTGGTATTTGCCGAAACAGGCCTCTTCGTCGGTTTTTTCCTTCCCGGCGACTCATTGCTTTTTGTGGCCGGTATCTATGCACATGAAATAAAAACAAAAGCAGGACAGTTCAAACCCGGCCTCGGCAACCAGGTACTGGAATGGTTTGGATTGCATTATCCCAATTACAGTTATTGGCTCGATCTTATCGTTCTGGTCGGCTTAATTTCCATCTGTGGTATCCTTGGCAATGCCGTTGGATATTGGACCGGCAAAAAAGTAGGACCAGCCATGTACAACTGGCGTGACCGCTTCCTCTTCAAAAAAAGATACCTCCACCAGGCCAAGGAATTTTATGATAAACATGGCGGCCTCGCTGTGATAGGCGCCCGCTTCCTTCCCTTCATCCGCACATTCGCCCCCATCGTGGCGGGCATCGTGCAAATGGACAAAAAGAAATTTCACTTCTTCAATGTGGTGGGATGTATCGCCTGGGTAACCACCATGGTGCTCGGTGGTTTCTTTTTACAAAAATGGATACTCAGCCAGTTCGGCTTCGACCTGAAAGAACACCTGGAACTGATCGTACTCGGCATCGTGCTGGTAACCACCGCACCCGTGATCATCAAAATGATATCCGGTGGTAAAAAGAAACCAGCTTCAAAGGATAACACACAAACCTCGTAGCAACAATGAGTGCGCAGAAACCTGCCTCCATTTTCAATATCGCCGTTATAGTGGCTGCACTCGGCTATTTCGTTGACATATACGACCTGCTCCTGTTTACCATTGTAAGAGAGCCAAGCCTGGCAGGCCTCGGCGTCGACCTGCAGAATAAAGGAATGGTCATCGCCGCCAGCACCAAAGTGCTCAACTGGCAGATGTGGGGCCTCCTCCTCGGCGGCATCATCTGGGGTGTGATGGGCGATAAAAAAGGAAGACTGTCCGTACTCTTTGGTTCCATCATGCTTTACTCTGTCGCCAATTTTATTACCGGCTTTGTGGATACGGTGGAGAATTATGCCTACGCAAGGTTTGCCGCCGGTATCGGTTTGGCAGGTGAACTTGGGGCCGGCATCACATTGGTGAGTGAATTACTGCCGAAACAAAAACGTGGCATCGGCACATCACTCGTGGCAGGCATCGGTTTGTTTGGTGCAGTAGCAGCATATTTTACTTTTAAATTTACAGACGACTGGCGGCTTTGTTATAAAATAGGCGCCGGGCTGGGAGTGATGCTCCTCCTCCTTCGCATCAGTGTGGCAGAAAGCGGCCTTTTCAAACAGGTAAAAGAAAGCAAAGTGGCAAGGGGAAACTTCCTCATGTTCTTTACCAATGCAAAACGTTTCCGGAAATATATACTGGCCATACTCATCGGCCTGCCCACCTGGTATGTAATAGGTATACTCGTAAACCTGAGCAACCGTTTTGCCACAGAGTTCTACGGTAAAAACGCCATCGAATCCGGCAAAGCCATTATGTATGCTTATGCGGCCATTGCCGTAGGTGATATACTGGTAGGACTGGTGAGCCAGTATTTCAAAAGCCGCAAGAAAGCATTGTACCTGTTTTACTTCTTCGCTATTGTATCAGGAATCTGGTTCTTCAGCGGGGCAATAAAGAACGACACAAGTTTATACATCGCCTGCGCCATGCTCGGTTTCAGCACCGGGTTCTGGGCCATCTTTGTAACGATGGGAGCGGAGCAGTTTGGCACCAACCTGCGGGCCACGGCAGCCACCACCATTCCGAATATGGTAAGAGGCTCATTGCCGTTGATCAACCTGATGTTTGTAAACTGGTTTCAGAAAGCCAACGGCTGGAGCTTTGTTAACAGCGCCATCATCACCGGTGTGATCGTGATGGCCGTTACCCTGGTCGCAGCGTATTTTACAGAAGAAACTTTTCATAAAGACCTTGATTATATCGAAACGGAAGAAATGCTTCCCTGATTACCGCAGTGCCGAAATTTCTGATCATACGGTTTTCCTCTATTGGTGATATTGTACTCACCAGCCCGGTGATACGTTGCCTGAAGCAGCAGGTGCCCGATGCAGAAATACATTTCCTGGTAAAAGATGCCTTCCGTTCCGTGGTAGAGCATAACCCTTACATTGATAAAGTGCATGTATTGGCACACAGCTACGAACTGATGATCGAGGAATTGAAAACAGAGAACTACGATTACATCATCGACCTGCATCACAACGTGAAAAGCCTGCGGGTAAAAAAAGCACTGAAGAAAAAAGCCTTCTCATTTTACAAACTGAATATTCAGAAATATTTCCTCACCGCATTTAAGATCAATATGCTGCCCAACGTGCATATTGTTGACCGCTACCTGAAAACCGTAGCATCTTTCGGGGTGAAAAATGACGGCGCAGGACTTGATTATTTCATCGCCAAAGAAGAAGAAACTAAGCTGAAAGATATTCCCGCCTCACACCATGCCGGGTATATCGGCGGTGTGATCGGTGCTGCACATGGCACCAAGCGCTGGCCCGTGCACAAGTGGAAAGAGTTTTGTACAAAGATGGATCACCCCATCATATTGCTCGGTGGCCCCGAAGACAGGGCGAACGGTGATGAAATAGCTGCGGTGGACAACGTGAAAGTGTATAATGCCTGTGGTAAATTCAAACTGAATGAAAGCGCCGACCTGGTACGAAAAGCAAAACTCATCATCACCAACGATACAGGACTGATGCATATAGCAGCAGCGTATAAGAAACAGATCATCTCACTATGGGGCAATACAGTTCCCGCTTTCGGAATGACACCCTACTATGGGTTTGCTCCCGTATCAGATGTAATCATGCAGGTAAATAAACTCTGGTGCCGCCCCTGTTCAAAGATCGGGTACAGCAAATGCCCCCTCGGACATTTTAAGTGCATGGAAAAAATAGCTGCAGATGATGTACTGGCAAGGGCCAGGCAACGACTTTAACCGTCCGTCACTGCCCGGCCTTACCTGTACGATCGTCTCTGGAATTCATCAAAAGAAAAACAAAGCCAGCAGGGCAAACAAGATGAAGAAACCGGAAATTAACATACCAACCTGCACATTCTCATTGCTGAAATCGGGTAGATTCTTTTTCATAACCTGATGTTTTAATTGTCAAAAATTGAAAAACCAGGCTTTCAAGGGAAATGGGTAACAGGAATTGCGGAGGATTTGGATACGGTTGGGAAAGTGATTGCAAAATAAAAAGCAAATTGCTATTGTGCAACTCAGGCCCACAGAATTTTTAATTAATTCAATCAGCTATCGGAAATTTACGATACCATGCCAGGCAGAAGCAGTAATAAAGTATTGTTTTCAGGGAAGATCGTAATATCCCTGCTCCTGCAATTGGCCATGACCAAATGCCCGGCACAACCGGCCCCGCTCATTGATTCTTTCCAATACGACAGTGAGATAAAAGTGACATTCGACCAGCCTGCTGCTTTTCATAAGAACAAACCGGTGACCGTCATTTTCTTTGCCTTGCCCAATGGAAATACCACAGCCCAGACCATGGGCAAAATAATGCAGCCCGGTGATGACTGGCATTTTGACATACAGCACATAAAAGCACAAACAGCCTGGATAAGAAAAAAGTTGAAGAAAGAAAATATAGTGGTGGTGTACCTGGAGAATATTTATAAAAGCTGGCCTGCCTGGAAGCAGCGGCATCCTGAATTCCGCACATCCATTCCTTCATTAGTTGATTCGCTGGCGCAAAGAGCAGCCGGCGGCAAACCGCATAGCATTCACCTGAACGGACATAGCGGCGGCGGCAGTTTTATATTCGGCTATCTCGCCGGAGTCAAAGACATTCCATCCAAAATAAAACGGATCAGTTTTCTCGATAGCAATTATGGATATGATAGTACATACTTTCCGATGCTGAAGGATTGGTTGGTACAAACATATGGTGCACAACTGAATGTTTTTGCCTACAACGACAGTGTGGCCTTGTACAATGGTAAACCAGTGGTATCACCAACTGGCGGCACCTGGTACCGGTCGCACCTCATGCTGCACCAGTTGGAAACCAGCTTTGCATTCATCCGCATCAAAACGGACAGTCTGATTGAATACCGCACAACAGACAAAAGGATCCGCTTTTTCTTAAAGCCCAATTACAACCGTGGCATTTATCATACCCAACAGGTGGAACTGAATGGCTTTATACATTCCGAACTCTGCGGTACCCGGTATGAAGAAAAGGGCTACCGGTACTATGGAAGAAGGGTCTATAAGAAATTCATCCGCTGAAGTGATCAGAATTCATAATCCACACCCGTACCGAAATGGTACGTGGTCTTGGGTGCCGTACCAGCCGGGAAACGGTCGTGCAGGTAATTCCATTTTACAGATAAACTGAAATGCTTCGTGGCCCTCACTTTCAGCGAAGCCTGGTTCAGTATCCTGTAATCGGAGAACTGGCTGAACAATGGCTGAAAGAAAGTGGTGCTGATAAGTTCAATGTTCGGTTGCGGCAGCCAGGTAAAAGAAACATAACTGCTGTTGCGCAGGTCGTTGTGAGAAACGGTTGGGTTTGTTCGTTCCTTTTCACTTTCAAACATAAGCAGGCTGGCAGCATACAGGCGGAATACTTTTGTCTTGAAGATCTTAAAGCGTGGCCCCGTACCCACCAGTACACGGGAGTCAATCTGGGTGATGATATTATTCTGGTACTGGCCAAATACTTCCCAGCGAAGCCATTCGTTTACCTTACGGTTGTAACGGATATGGCCAAACCCATTGGAGATAAAACGACTGCTGCCCACTTTCAAAAAACTGTAGTTGCCAAGTATAAGCCAGAGCCCCTGGTCGTTACTGGTTTTATATTGGAGATGTGCCTCAAGGTCGGTCCCGAAGATCTTTGTGGTGTTTTGGGTAAGACTTACCGCTGCACCTGCACCACCCATCCACCCGGTGGTGTCCGATTGCATACGGGCATTTTCAATATTGACGATCTGGGCAGTACTGTATTGATAAAAACCGGCAAGGAACAGAGAAGCCAGTATTACTTTTTTCATCGAGCAGCGTTTTGACTGATAAGCTCCTGGAAGAGTATGGGAAACATCTTTTTTAGTTTGCTTTTCTTCTTATCATCAAGCTTATCGAATGTGTTCCGGTATTTCTGCAGACTTACCTGCGTGAGGGCCCGCTGCTGGCCTTGCCTTATTTCCCGTATCACCACATCCGTCACCATATCAGGTGTTGATTCAGTTTGTTGACTGAGAACAATGCGGTCGTACATGCGCCCTGTACCAAGATAACTTTTAAACAGGCGCTCCTGGATATACCTGGCCAGGTTTTCACTGTCAACCGTATCACGGCCCACCGTAATAATGCCTGATTCAGTAATGGTCACCTGCAATATCTTTTCTCCTTGCAGGCGGTTGGTCGCTTTTGCCTGTGTGGCAAGTACCAGTAAAACAGATAGCAGCAGCGTACGCATGGAAGCGGTTTTTGGGTAGTGAAAGATAATAATAAAACTATTGCAGTTCACTCAGCTCCAGCCAGCGCATTTCCTTTTCATCAAGCTCGTTGGTTACCTCACCGATACGTACAGAAAGCTGCTGCAGTTCGGCAAAGGGTGTGGTGCCATCGTTCAGCTTTTGGGTAATGGATTCCTTTTCGGCCGCTAAGGTTTCTATTTCCTTTTCCAGCAACTCAAACTCCCGTTTCTCCTTAAAGCTCAGTTGCCTCTTTTGGGATTTGGCAGCAGCCGGGATTTCACTGGTTGGTGGTGCTGATAAGGGGGCAGTTTGTTCTGCCTGTTTTTCCGAAAGGAGGGTGTCCCTGTATTGTGAATAGTTTCCCGGAAAATCCCGCACCACTCCATTACCCTCAAATACGAAAAGGTGGTCTACGAGGCGGTCCATAAAATACCGGTCGTGTGATACGATCAGTATACAGCCGGGAAACTCGCTGAGAAAGTTTTCCAGCACACTGAGTGTGGGCAGGTCGAGATCGTTCGTAGGTTCATCCAGCACCAGGAAGTTAGGATTGCGAAACAGGATAGAGAGCAGGTGCAGCCTTCTTTTCTCCCCGCCACTCAGGTTACTCAGCATTGTGTGCTGCTTGTCGGGGTCAAACAGGAACAGTTGCAGAAATTGTGCTGCACTCAGCGAACCGCCACTGGCCAGGGGAAAGTTCTCCGCAATATTTTTTACATATTCTATCACCCGCATATCTTCCTTCCACGTAAGGCCCTGCTGCGAATAATAACCAAACACCACCGTATCGCCGATATTCACCTTGCCGCTGTCGGGCTGTTCGATGCCCTGGAGTATATTGAGAAACGTTGATTTGCCGGCACCATTCTTTCCCACCACACCGATCCGTTCACCTTTCTTGAAGGTGTAATCAAATCCCTTGAGCAAACCTTTATCACCATAGCTTTTATACACCTTCTTCAGTTCAGCCACTTTACCACCAAGGCGGCTCATCTTCATATCAAGCTGCAGTTGTTCATCCACCAGTTGCTGCTTGGCTTTTTTCTCCACCACGTAAAAATTATCCTGGCGGCTCTTGCTCTTCGTAGTACGGGCCCGGGGCTGCTTGCGCATCCAATCCAGTTCCTTACGGTAGGTATTACGGGCTTTTTCAATACTGGCAGCTTCGCTTTCCATACGGGCAGCTTTCTTTTCCAGGTAATTCTGGTAATCGCCTTTATAGATGAAAAGCTGGTTCAGTTCCCCGCCTGGACCTTCCGCTATCTCCCATATTTCTTCACATACATTATCTAAGAAGTAGCGGTCGTGGGTAACGAGCAGCAGGGTTACATTTTCTTTATCCAGGTAATGCTCCAGCCATTCCACCATTTCCACATCAAGGTGGTTGGTGGGCTCGTCCATCACGAGCAGCACATGCTTGTGTTCAAAGCCAACATCGATCAGTGTTTTGGCAAGGGCCACCCGTTTGCGTTGTCCGCCGCTCAGGGTATTCACAGTCTGGGCGAGATGATGGATATTCAGTTTTCCCAGTACCTGTTTTACTTTATTATCAAAATCCCATGCGCCGAGGTCATCCATTTTTATGATGGCGGCATTTATTCTTTCAATATCGCCGGTTTCACTCAGGGCCTCGTATTCCTTAATAGCACTGATAACAGGGTGGTCGTGAAAGAAGATATTATCAAGTATTGATTTGTCTTCCGCAAAAACGGGCTCCTGTTCAAACAGCACCACATCCACATCTTTGTTGATCCAGGCCTTCCCTTCGTCAGGCGTTTCCCTGCCGGCCAGTATTTTCAGCAGCGTGGACTTGCCGGAACCATTTTTTGCCACCAGCGCTATCTTGTCGCCTTCTTCAATATGAAAGGAAATGCCGGAGAAAAGCGGCTTTATACCATAGCTCTTGGCCAGGTTCTCAACAGAAACATAATGCATGGGCGCAAAGATAAATTTTAGACAACAGATGATGCGGGAATAGTGAATAGTAAATGGGGGAATGGTAAACTTTCCACCGGAAACCCTTTACGGACGGCTGGCAAAATAAATAAGCAGGCAGAGGGCCAGCGTAAGGATGATGATGACAAGCAGACTGTATCTTTCACGGCGGTGTTGTTGGGTAAAACGGGATACCATCATATCAATGCCTCCCATTGCGGTGGTATCACCGGCGGCAAGCTTGCGCAGTTGATTACTTACCGGCAATAAAGTGTCAAGCGGCAGTGGTTTCATAGCGCCCGAAACAGCACGGATGATCTCCCGGTTGGTATCCGCATCTCCAAAAGCCTGTAGCTTTTCCGTCACCTCATCACTGATCAGCGCCAGTATATATTGCTGCAAGCCCGTTTTATCCATCCGGAACACATCCAGTTGCGATACATGCTTCTCCAGTTCCAATGCCTGCAGCAAAACACCCGCAGGAGTAATGGTATCCTGCTTTTTTCTTTTGCCAATGCTTTGCTCATACCATCGCTGCTGCAGGTAATATTCTTTCTTGGCAGGATCGGTCAGTATCTCATACGCCTCTTTGATATCAGCAAAAAGGGCGGCAGCATAGGCATCATTACTGGTTTTGTCGGGGTGATGCCAATGAGCAAGCCGGCGATACGCCTTTTTAATATCCGCCTGCGTGGCAGACGGTTCAATACCAAGGATGCCGTAATAATCTTTCAGGTACATGTTTTGCGAAGATAGGTTTGCGCAGGCGGGAAAATAAAACCCCGCAGCTCCTTATTTACAACCAGTTTACATTTTATTGAGTCATTGTCAGGTAAATAAGGAGTAATTTTAACCCACCCCATTATTATAGTATTTAAAAATGATCAATATGAAAAATGAGAGGAACAATGGCCGCCGGGAGTTTTTAAAAGCAACCGGTAAAGCAGGTCTGGTGGCCGGCCTGGCAGCCACCGTATTGCCTTCCTGGGCTGGCGATCTTGCTGCTTCGGCTGACAGCTATGCCGGTGTTGCAGAAGAAATACCCTATACGCAGCAGCCGCTTTTATACAAGTATGATGCATTGGAACCTGTCATTGATGCGATGACAATGGATATACATTATAATAAACACGCCGCCGCCTACACCAAAAACCTCGGCGATGCCACTACAGCAGAAGGGGTAAACACAGGCAGCACGTCATTGGTTGCTTTGCTGGGCAAAATATCAAAGTACTCGGCCAAAATGCGCAATAACGGCGGAGGTCATTATAACCACGAATTTTTCTGGAAAAGCATGAAGGCCCCGGTAGAAGGAAATGCACCCCAGTCTTCCATACAGAAAGCAATGATAAAAGACTTCGGCTCCGTGGAAGCATTTAAAACACAGTTTACCGATGCCGGTAAAAACCGATTTGGCAGCGGATGGGCCTGGCTGGTAATGACAGCAGACAAAAAATTGGTCACAGTATCCACACCCAACCAGGATAATCCACTGATGGATATAAGTGAGCTGAAAGGCACCCCGCTGCTCGGACTGGATGTTTGGGAACACGCCTATTACCTGAAATACCAGAACCGCCGCCCGGATTATATCAATGCCTGGTGGAAGTTGGTGAATTGGGAAGTGGTACAACAGCGTTTTGCAAAAGCACTGCTGTAACAAACGAAAATTATTGCTGAAAGAGGCTGTCTCAAAAGCTATTCAACACGGAGATACAGGGTAACAGAGGTACACAGGGTATTGATTCGCAAGAAATTCATCTCTGTGCAACTCAAATCCTCTGTTGCTCTGTGTTGAAACTCTTGTTTTTTAACAAACGAAAATTATTGCTGAAAGAGGCTGTCTCAAAAGCTATTCAACACGGAGATACAGGGTAACAGAGGTACACAGGGTATTGATTCGCAAGAAATTCTTCTCTGTGCAACTCAAATCCTCTGTTGCTCTGTGTTGAAATGCTTGCTTTTGCACCAGCCTCTTCTCCTTTTAACATAGATACAATGTTTTGCTAAAAAGCACCGAAGTCATTAAACGGTCAGCTCCTCCGGCATAATTATAGCGTCCTGTCTCTGCACTATACAGAAAGATGACTTCAAAATGATCTCTGCATGTATCTATTCTTTACCCAAAAAAGTACGACCATGAAACGTATCTTGACGATGACTGCCTTTGCAATAATACTGGTGCTGGGCAGCTCCATCCGCAACACCGCCTCGGCCCAGTATTACGATGAAGACCGCGATGTTTCCTATCAAACCTTTTACGACGAACTGAGCCCCTACGGCCGCTGGGTGGAAACCGATGACAACGGCTATGTTTGGGTACCCGATGTGGAAGAAGATTTTCAACCGTACTCCACCAAAGGTCACTGGGTGTGGACGGAAGACTATGAATGGATGTGGGTATCTGATTACGATTGGGGATGGGCCCCCTTCCACTATGGCCGCTGGGAAGATGATCCCTACTACGGCTGGTACTGGGTACCCGGTTATGAATGGTCGCCTGCCTGGGTGGCCTGGAGAGATGGCGGTGATTATTACGGATGGGCACCCCTTCGCCCGGGAATTACAGTAAGTATCAACTTTAATATCGGTGGATATGCACCACCTTCCAATTACTGGTGTTTTGCACCCCGCCGTTATATTACATCTTACAGCATCCGTGACTATTGCGTGCCACGTTACAACAACGTAACGATCATTAACCAGACCACCATCATCAACAACTTCAATTATGGCAATGGATACGGCTTCCGCACAGGGCCCCGCCGTTATGATGCTGAACGCTACTGCGGCCGCATCAACCCCGTACGCCTTCGCAACAGCTATAACCCCGGCCGCACCACCTTCCGCAATAATGAAGTGAACATCTATCGCCCGAATGTGCGCCGCGATAATGACAACCGGAATTTTGCTCCCCGCCAGTTTGAACGCTACGATCGCAACAACGGCAATTTCCGTAATGGCAGAAACGATAACGGTTACCGGAGAAATGAGAACACCCGGACAGATGATAACAACCGCTTCCGCAGGAATAACGAAGTAAATAACCGCGACAACCGTTCTGGCGGCCCGCGGGAAAGAACAGATAATCCCTTCCGCAGGAATAATGAAGTGAATAATCCCGGTAATGGCCGCCCCGATAACCGCGACAGGGCAGACAATCCCTACCGCCGGAATAATAATGTAAGACAGCCACAGCAAAACAACGGAGGTGATAATAACAATTTCCGCCGCCGCCCTGAAAGAACGGAGAACAGCAATGGTTCACAACCACAGGACAACCGGAGATTCAACCCTAATGAAAGGAGACAACCATCCAATCAGGGCAATGGAAATGGCAGCTATGACCGCCGTTTCGACCGCAGAAATGAAAATGCACAAACACCACAGCGCCAGCCGGCCCAACAGCCCGAAAGAAGGCAATACCAGGGCCCGCAAACCAATGAGCGCCGTCAGCAACCACAGGAACAGCCGAGACAACAACCACAACGGCAATTTGAAAGAAGAAGCGACAACGGCGGCGGAAGCCAGCCAGGCCGCTCAGCAGAACGGCGTGACAATGGAGGTGGCGGCAATGGTGGTGGAGGAAATAATGGTGGCGGCAGAGGAAGAAGATTCTAAAACACCATAGTATAGCAATGAAAAACACAAAGCCCGGCGATGAGCCGGGCTTTGTTTATAGAATCTGACATTATGCCAAAAAAAAGCCGCCCCATCACTGGGGCGGCTGAGTATCACAGGCAATCATATCAGAAGGAGAAAGCAAAACGCATAAATAATCTTCTGCCATTGAAACCCATCTGCACCGCATCCCAGGCACCACCGGTTTCAGTATTATAAGCCCAGTCCTTAGCCCCTTTCACCACACCAAAATCAGGATGTGCATTCAGCAGGTTGTCTGCACCGGCAAAGAAAGTAAGGCTCTTGGTAAGCGGGTAGCTGAAATAAAGATCAGTCACCAGCTTGCCGGAGTAATCATACTGGTCAGGTACATCACCACCGCCATTATCCAAAGGCACAGTAGGATTGATACCTAAACCATCCTGGCCATAACCCAGCAGGGTTACTTTACCAAAGTAAGTAAGACGGGTACCAACAGTCAGGTTTTTATGCCCATACTCAAAGTTGAAAGCAAATTTCATCTTAGGCGCCGAAGCAAGAATGAACTTCTGTTCCCTGTCGCTCAGGAAAGTCTGGCGCAGAAAATCAGAACCACTCAGCTTGGCAGGCACATTGATGTCGGTAATCTTCATACTCTGTACATTGCCCGTCAGCAATGCCTTGTAGCGGTTATCACCCACTTTCTTATTGTAATCGATCACAATGTCCACACCCGTGTTGGTGGTGTTCACCGCATTGGCAAAGAATTGTGCCAGGCTTACATTCAACGCATCCATCTGTGCACGGAGTCCGGCATCCAGGTCAGGATCGCTGCCATCAAACTGGCCGCTGATCACCACACGGTCTTTGATCTTTGTCCAGTAACCATCCAGTGTTACATTCAGATGAGGGGTAGCCTTCCAGGTAAAACCAAGGCTTCCGCTCAGGCTTTTCTCCTGCGTAAGGTCAGGTATACCGGCTGCCTTGGCCAGGCTGCTGTAGTTAGGAGCAATTTTTACCTCCGCAATATTTCCAGCCTGCACAGTGGTAAAGGTGGAACTGAAGTTGATCTGCTGCAGCGATGGCGCCCGGAAACCGGTGCTGAATGAACCACGGATATTTACATTGGAGGAAGCTTTGTAGCGGGTGGCAAATTTATAATTATGGGTAAAACCAAAATCACTGTAGTCTTCCACCCTTGCCGCAATATTCACCAGCCATTCCGGGGTTACATCATATTCCGCATCCACATAGCCACCCCATACACGACGGTTGGCATTTACCTCATCAGCGGGTTGGTAACCGGGAAAACCCTGTGCGCCGGTGGCCTTGGTATCATCAAAGTTTTTGTACGAACTGGCCTCACCCGCATAGATCTGGTAGTTCTCATACCGGAATTCTGCACCAAACGCCAGGTTGAACCGGCTCGTGAGCTCACGGCTTACATTCAGGTTAGAAGTGTTTTGTACAAAAAAGAATCCACCGTCATCAAAATTAGTTTGTGAAGGTCCCTGTGAGGCATTGTAGGTTTTATATCCGTAAAAGTGAAAATTGTTTTTGCCAAACGTATTGCTCAGGTCCCAGTTCCAGTTGCGGCACACACCACGGATACCGCCCGTAGCAGCATTGTCATTGATTTTGGTTTGAATATGCGGGCTATACCATATTTCACCATCACTCCCCACCCGCATGATATTACCATCAAAGATCAGATCGCCAAAATTATTGGTGGGAAAACGCTCCGGCCTCGCCGACCAATTGCGGGTAAAGGCATACGCATCCGTTGATTTATGATTGAAACTGCCAAAAGAATAAAATACGGTTTTACCTTTCATCGGCACTTCCATATTGTAAAAAGCGCCACCGGTATTGGATCCGGCATCACCCATACCACGACGGTAAATGTCGAGATACATCGCATCATCATCAGTAAGATAGTTTTCCGTCTTTAAAGCCTGGCGGAAGGTTTTGCTGGTACTCGCACCTTCAAATGTCAGGTTTACAAAACCACCCTTCTTGCCCAGCGGTACGCCAAAGTTCACATTCGCAGCGCTGGTAATGCCATCCAGTTTGCCGGCATGTTCATAATCAAGATGCAGGTTGGGCTCATACGCAGTATTGAATTTAGGATCAAGATACCCGGCAAAGCCAACGGTGCCGGTTACTTTGTTGATGTTCTTTTTGGTGATCAGGTTGATCACACCGGCAATCGCATCCGAACCATATTGCGCAGAAGCGCCGTCGCGGAGAATTTCCACCCGGTCAATAGCAAAGGCAGGAAGCGAATTCAGATCGGTGCCGGCATTACCACGGCCACGGGTGCCGAATACAGCCACAAAGGCTGTCTGGTGACGGCGTTTGCCATTAACCAATACCAGCGTCTGGTCGGGCCCCAACCCACGAAGGGTGGCCAGGTCAATATGATCGGCGCCATCGCTGCCGCTTTGTTTATTATAATTCAGGGATGGTGCAGCATAGTTCAGCACAGAGGTAAGATCCATACGTCCGGTAGGGGCAGTGGTCTGGCCTACATTGATCACATCCACCGGTGCAGTGGTTTCCGTTTTTACCCGCCCAACCCGGCGTGTACCCACCAGTACCACCTGGTTCAGTTCTTCGATCGCC
>JAEUVM010000191.1 GCA_016787125.1 Chitinophagaceae bacterium
CGCAACTCGCTGAAAGATACCGAGTACCAGCTAAAGCTTAAAGAAATGGAAGAGAAGCTGGAAGCGCAACGTAAACTGGCTGAGGAAATGAAACGCCGGGCCGAACAAGGCTCTATGCAGTCGCAGGGTGAGGCCCAGGAACTGGCCCTGGAAGAACTGCTGCGAAACAGTTTTCCCTTTGACCTGGTGGCCGAGGTGGGCAAGGGTGTTCGCGGGGCCGATTGCATCCTCACCGTCCGTAATAACCTGGGACAGGAATGTGGCAAGATCATTTTTGAAAGTAAACGAACTGAAAATTTCAGTGCCGATTGGATTGAAAAACTCAAGATTGATATGCATAGTCAAGGTGCCGATATTGCAGTAATCGTATCAAAGACGTTGCCTAAAGACATGACTCAATTTGGTGAAAAACAAGGAGTTTACATATGCTCTTTTTCCGAGGCAAAAAGCCTAGTAACTGTATTACGTAATGCAATACTAAAAATAGCGGACGCCAAGAAGCTACAAGAGAATAAAGGGGATAAGATGACAGCTATTTATGATTATATCACAGGGCAGGAATTTCGCCGAAGTCTGCAAATGATGAGGGAAAACTTTCGAAATCTTCAGTTACAATTAGATAAAGAAAAAGAAGAATACGAAAAGAACTGGAATAAGAAAAAGAAAATGATCCAGCTCATAATAGATAATTCCGCTCATGTTTCCGGATCGATAGAAGGAATTTCAAGCACCGATGTGGACCTGAACCTGCTGGAAGAAGCCCCTCCGGGTGAGGACGACTGATTTTTTTACCCAAAAAATATCACCTGCATACCTTCCGGCCTGTGAAAAACGTTCAACAGGGACCGGGATGGCTGTTTTATGTAAAATGATACAAACGGTGCAGCGAAACAACTCATTCCCGTAATCTCCCGATTGAAACCTAAAGGCCGCTTCAGCTAAACTGCCGGGTATGAAACCAAAACTCTCACCTTTCCTGCTGGTCATCTTTTCTCTTCTGCTGGCATCCTGTGCCCGCACCTTCAACAGCGGTATGCAGAAAGTGGTGATCGAAACGGATAAGCATGTACAGGTGCTGAAAGCCGGCCCCTTAGCTCCCTCCGATTCGTTCGACCTCAGGCAGCGGCATATTAAAACTTACTACGTTCCCCGCAGCCCGAAGCCATTGATCATCACCATTGCCACAGACAGTATGCAGAAACAGGTGGTGCTGCCTTCGCAAAACTCGCTGGCTTATTGGTATAACATTGCGGCTAACTATGGCATTGGTATGCTGGCCGACAAAGACCATCCCAAGCGATATGGCTACCCGGCTCATAATTATATCACCGTGAATGACACAGATGTGGTGATAAGAAGATACGCTCCTGAGGAAAAAGGGGCGTTCTATCTTTCGTTGGGCATTCCCTATCTACAATCCTTTCACATGCGGCAGCCCGATGGCCGCTACAGTTCATCCGGCATATTCGGACTCGAAGCAGGCGTTGAATACTACTACCGGCCTGACCGTTTTCTTTCACTCAACCTGGGTACCGGTATGGATAAAGTGGGCGAATACATTGGCACGGGTTATTATCAAAGTGGTATGACAGGCTACGCCAGCCTGCGGCACAACCATGTTACCGGTAATTTTGAATGGGGATACGGGTTAAATTATTCGCAACTCATCTGGGGCCGCCATACCTATGGTGATACTATCAAGATCGAACAATCTTACCGCAATCATCTTCTTGGACTCAGTCTGGCTGCCCACTACCGGCTCGGCCGGTTTATACGGATGGGCATGTCGTATGAACCGGGATTCCTGCGACTGTCGCCGGTAAAGCAGATAGACTACCAGCATCATATTTCATTGCAGATAGTTTGGAAGCTGCCGCTTCGCAGATTGTATCGCTGAGTCTGTTCAGGAAACTACCCAGGCCAGTACAAGCCCTTCGAAACGGCGGTAATGGATGGAGAGGGCCGTGTCTGTTTTGGTAAACGAACAGCCGATCATTTCTGCTGCCGGCTCGTGGTTGAGTAATACAATGTGTTTTTTAAAATCCACTGCCCCGTTGCCATACCATTTAAATACTGCTTCCTTGCAACTCCAGCAGAGTGTGGCCCTTGTTTGTATGGCTTGATGGCTATCCGCTTCAGCAAGGTTGGTTTTATTCCATTCGTCATTTTCAGCCGTGGTCATAAATTTATCCTGGATGGCCAGTATCTTTTCCACCGGAATCTCCACGTCAATGCCCACCCTGCTGTGCCTGCTTACGATGGCGGCGGCATAATCTGCACAATGTGAGATGGAGAAATGATATTGTTCATCAGGCAGGAATGGTTTTCTCGTGTCTGCTATCTGTACCAGTTCATACGGAAAATCCGGAAAGAGGTATTGCAACAGGAAACGGCCTGCCAGGTGCTGCAGCCGTTTATGCGGATGGGTAACCTGCCGGTGCTGCGGCACATTACCTTTGAAGAACTCTTCCGTTTCCTCTATTTTCCATACACCCAACCGGGTATATTCGTTGATTTGTTGTTGAAAAAAAACAGGCAACGGAATGGATTTTAGATTTCTGGTTGTTGATTTTAGATTTATTATTGCAGCAGCCTGCTGAGTAAAGATATGCAGTTGAAGAGTGCGACGCAAGGGACGATGAGCAGAATTACTGCAGCTGGTATAAAAAAAATAAACCCATGATCTTATCAGACACCAGAATACTGGAAGAAATAGACAAAGGCACCATTAAGATAGTTCCGTACAACAGAGAATGTCTGGGCAGCAACTCGTATGATGTGCATCTTGGAAAAACACTGGCTACCTATAAAGAACACATGATCGATGCCAAAAAGCACAACCAGATCGAATACTTCGAAATACCTGATGATGGCATTGTACTGTACCCGCATATCTTTTACCTCGGCGTAACGGAAGAGTATACCGAAACACATGCGCATGTTCCTTTCCTGGAAGGCAAATCATCCACGGGCAGATTGGGAATTGACATACATGCCACTGCCGGTAAAGGTGATGTGGGCTTCTGTGGCAACTGGACATTAGAAATTTCAGTAAAGCAACCCGTGAAAGTATATAAAGGCATGCCCATCGGGCAACTCATCTATTTCCCTGTAGATGGGCCGATTGAAGTGGCTTACAATAAGAAAAAGAATTCCAAGTACAGCAACCAGCCCGACAAGCCGGTGGAGAGTATGATGTGGAGGAATGAGTTTTGAGTTTCGAGTTGTGAGTTTCGAGTTGTGAGTTGCGAGCCATCCTATTCTTCCAGACTTGCCGGCTTGCCGACTTTCCGGCTTCCTCCGGATCAATTCAATCTCCAGAGTGTGTAATTAAGTATCGTGGCGAAGCTTACCCAACTGATATAGGGCACCAGCAGCCAGGCTGCTACTTTATTTACCTGTGCAAAAGCAAAGATGGTCAGCAGGATAAGTATCCAGAGCACCACAATTTCCACGAGCGCCCATCCCGGCTGATGCAGGTAAAAGAAGATAAATGACCAGGCAAAGTTGAACAGCAACTGTATGGCAAAGAGGGCAAAGGCGATCTTTTTCAGTTCATTGCTTGTGTTGGCTTTCCATACCAGGAAGAGCGCCACTCCCATCATAATATATAGCGTGGTCCATACGGGACCGAAAACTGCATTGGGCGGATTCCAGGATGGTTTTTGAATAGTGGTGTACCAGCTTTCCACACCGCTTACCGTGAAGAATCCGCTTGTGCCACCCACCACCAGGGGTATGGCCACAGAAATGATCAGCTTTAGGGCATTGTTCATACCTGCTTAACAAAACAGCGGGAGGAAGGTTTACAAGGCAGCCGTACCATATTTTTTGTAAAAGGCGATCAGCCAGGCCACCACTTCATTGTAGCTGGCTTTACCTGCCGGTTGGTTGTTGGCTTTTAAGAAATGACCGTAGCCCCACATGATAATGGGTTCGATCGGATTTTTATACCTGCGGTAAAAATCCCTGAACTCCCGCTGGTCTTTTCTTACCTGCGGGTGGGCTTTGTCCTGGAAGGCTTTTCCCAGTACCGTATCCCGGCGGAATACCTCACCCACGGCATAGTTGTACATGTCATAATAGGCTGAATAACGGAAAGCATTGTTATCATACTCCTTGCAGGCCAGGAAACCAACAAAGTTGGCTTCATTCTCTTTGGCATAACCCAACTGGTGCGCCATTTCGTGGGCGGTGACAAATGGCTCGAGGAAGCGGGGCACAGTGGTGTTTACCTGTGCTTCCCCTGAAAAGGGATTATAATAGCCCTGGAAGCCGAGATAGTTGCCCAGGTAACTGAAGAGGGAGGGTTTTATTGACCGCGACCGGTATTTCATAAACGGATACTTCAGTGAGGCTGCCTGGTATCCCTCCTCTGCACTGCGAAAGAGGCGCCCTTTCCGGTTAAAGGAATCCCGCTGGGCTTCCGTAACAAAGACTGCATAATAATTGGCCCGCTGCTGCAGGGTGCTGGTCAGCGTATCGAGGTCGGCCAGTGAGTAAGGCTTCAGTTGCAGTTCCAACTGGCTGCTTACCCCTTTGCGGTTGTAATTCAACCCCCAAAACAGGTTGAAGAATACGTATACAAATAATCCGAAGAAAATAAACTGCTGCAACCCTGCTACAAAATACTGGCGGTTTAGCCGGCGCTTAAACAGCAGTTTGAAAAAACGGCCTGTTTTATAAACGATGATCAGGATCAGAAAGGCATAGAAAAGGTCGCCGATGCTGAAGGGTATCCAGCCAAACAATACCCGCTGAATACGGGAAATGACGGGATACACACCCCGGCTGTAATTAGATTCCACCCAACCGGGATACCAGGAAGCCCATTTGATGAGGACGGACAGCAGCACCAGCAGCACCCAGCTCCAGCTTTTCATCAGGCGTTTGAACAATCGGGCCAGAAATTCCTGCAAAACCTTAATTATTAGGGGTTAAGAAATAAAGATAAAAGTAGGAAGAAATGCATAAAAAAAACGGGTTCAGGCCTTTCATGTTAGCTGTTTTGCCATACCTTTGCACACTCTTAAAAAGTCTGACCATGAGCCGCCGCCGGGAGTTTGAAATAGCTTTTGTGGGCTTGAAACCCGGGGTTCATGAGTTTGATTACGAGATAGACGACCGGTTCTTTGAGGTATTCCAGCAGCAGGATTTTCGCAACTGCCACGCCAGGGTAAAGCTGACGTTAGATAAAAAGAACAGTTTCATGCTTTTGAAGTTTGAAATTGGCGGCACCCTGGAAGTAACCTGCGACCGCTGCAACAGCAACCTGCCGCTCGACCTGTGGGATGAGTTCAACATCACCGTAAAGATGGTGGAAGAACCCGAACTGATGAATGAGCAGGAAGATGATCCCGATATGTACTACATCGCACAGGGTGAAAGCCATCTCGATGTGGCCAACTGGGTGTATGAATTTATCAACCTCAGTCTGCCCATGCAAAAGGCCTGTGAGTTTGAAAACATGGACGGTCCCCATTGCAACAAAACTGCCATGGATGTGCTGAAAAAACTGGAACCCGAGGAGAATGAAAAGAAAGAGAACCCGATCTGGAAGGGCCTTGAAAAGTTTAAAGACCTGGAAAGCGAACAGTGATATTGCCAATTCACCATTGCCAATTCACCATTCACGATTAACAATTGACAAACTAATTAATATTTGAGTTATGCCAAATCCGAAACGCAGACATAGTCAGCAAAGAAGCGCCAAGCGCAGAACACACTATAAGGCTACTTCAGCCACATTGACCACCGACAGCAC
>JAEUVM010000472.1 GCA_016787125.1 Chitinophagaceae bacterium
CGCCACACTTTATCCCGGCGTGGCTATTGAAGCCCTCGCCATCAGCTACGACAGCAATACCGTAAAAAGTGATCACCCGATCTCTCCCTGTGGCATGTGCCGGCAGGCTTTACTGGAATACGAAACAAGACTCCATCATCCCATACGCCTGATCCTCTCCGGCCAGGATGGTGAGATACAGATTATCCCTTCTGCACACCTGCTGCTGCCTTTTGCCTTTACGAGTGATGAATTGAAATGAAGCCAAGACCGGCCAGGATAGTGCTGCATATATTCATGCCATTGGTGGCAGGTTTTTTCATTTATTACCGGTTCCGCCCGGATAACTGGATTATCCGTCAATTCACCGACAGACAGGCTGTTCCGCACGATCCTTGGCCGCAGGCTGTGCAGTGGCTCATTTTTTCTGGCCCCGATTTTTGCTGGGCTTACTCACTGGCTTCGGCATTGTATACCTGGGAAGCCTGGCAGGGCAACCGCAAGCGTTTTTTCCCGTTATTTGTAATGGGTGTGATTGCCTTGTCCGAGTTGCTGCAAGGCACACTCATTCCCGGTTTTACTTTTGATATGGCCGACCTGGTGGCTGTGATGGCCGGAGCTGTTTTGTCAACCCTGTTTTACCGGAAAAAAGTATAGCAATATGCGCAACCACCTCATCCTGCTGCTCATTACCGGCTTTTATGCCTTCCTGTATATTGCCACCTCCAGGGCACCGGTGTGTGATGATGAATGTATGAAGGTGGCCAATGTGTACCAAAAGCTGCACGCAAAATATTCTTCCATCACCAGCGTGTACCGCTGTGGTGGTCAGCCGGGCCACAAAATCATTTGTGTATTGGTAAATGTGCAACGGCCCGTTGCCATGGACCGGCTGGCGGATACGGTTTGCCAGCTATTGAGTGAGGAAGGATTACAGAACCGGCAATTACATATTTTGAAGAATGGTAATTATCCATATGATACGCTGATAACCAGAACCTGTAATTGAAACCATTTGCCATGAAATACATAACCTCTGCAGTTTTCGTTCTTATCCTTTCTGTCTATTCCTTTTTATTTATGGCCACCAAGCGGGATGTACCCTGTGAGGGGGATTGCGGACAGGTGGAAAACCTGGAA
>JAEUVM010000481.1 GCA_016787125.1 Chitinophagaceae bacterium
GCTTTTGGATGTTCCTTCTTAATTTCTGCCAGCCTTTCTTTGAAGTCCGCTGTATCCTTAACAGGAAACACATATGCCAGGAAGCGGCTGCCACGATCTTTGAATTCAGCTATGCAAGGTTTTTCAATTGTCTGGTAATAATCAGGCAGCATTTAAACGTTGTTTTTAGGGAAACGGTAAAAATCAATGCGGTCATTTTCGAGGTATAGCGATTCCTGTTTTTCTCCTCCCGCTAATACCGGCGCCGCAATACCTTCCCTGGTAAATAATTGTTCATTGGTGATAACCCTGGCTTCATCCCATGTACCTGCTGTAATAAATGATTCCAGCAATTTCCCTCCGCCTTCCACCAGTACACTCTGTATTTTCAGGTGATGCAGAGCTGTCATCAGTTGGGGCAACATCTCTTCTTTTTGCTCCAGTTTATACCACAGCAGGTTATCTTCTTCTTCGTGCTTTGCAAAATTGAATACCACCGTTTTTACGGAGCGATCAAATAGTTGCAGCGATGTTGGCAGTTTAAGCCAATTATCAATCACCAGCCGCACCGGTGAAGGACCGGGATAATAGCGGTTTGTCAGGGCCGGGTTATCAGCCAAAGCCGTATTTGTGCCAACAAGAATACCTGCTTCCTCACTCCGCCAGCGATGCACCAAACGGTTGGTAATTTCATTACTTATGAGCAATCGCTTTCCCTCTTGGCCAATAAAGCCATCTGCTGTTTGTGCCCATTTCAATATCACATAAGGGCGGCGCAGTGTGTGGAAGGTTAGGAAACGGCGGTTTAATTCCAGTGAGTCTTTGAATGGCTTTCCATCAGCCAATAGTACATTCACACCGGCCTGCCTGAGTTTTTCAATGCCTTTACCATTTACTTCTGCAAAAGGATCACGGCAGCCGATAACCACTTCAGGAATGCCATGTTTTATGATAAGATCGGCACAGGGAGGCGTTTTACCATGATGCGAACAGGGCTCCAATGATACATAGAGAACCGATTGCCTGAATTTATTTTCATGACCACCGGCTATCGCCTGGCTAATACAGTTGACCTCGGCATGAGCTTCACCATACAACCGGTGCCAGCCCTCACCAATGATCTCATCCCCGCATACAAGCACAGCCCCCACCATCGGGTTGGGAGCAACATAACCAGCGCCTTTCAAGGCCAGTTCTGTGCAACGGGTAAGATAATGCTGCTGTTCGGTTGTCATTTACTGATGTGCAAAGATATTGACCTGTCATCGTAAGTTTGCTGCTATGACCATGCAGGAGGCCACATACTATTTGCTCAATAAATTAAAAGAGATAACCAGTGATGGTGAAGCCGGGCAGATAACCGATATGGTGATGGAGCACATCACCGGCTCTGGCAAAGCTGAACGGATGGTCTATAAAAAATCTGAGATCACTGCCGCCGAAGAGAAACTGCTGTATGAAATGACCACCCGCCTGCTCCAACATGAACCCGTACAATATGTAACTGGTGAAGCCTGGTTTTGCGGATTCCGGTTTTATGTTGATAAAAATGTATTGATTCCCCGGCCGGAAACCGAAGAACTGGTGGAATGGGTGATCTCTAATTGCAAATTCCCGCTTTCCGAATTATCAATACTCGATATTGGCACGGGCAGCGGTTGTATACCCATCAGCCTGAAGCGCAGGTTGCGCAAAGCCAATGTATCAGCAGTGGATATCAGCAAGGAGGCATTGGCCGTGGCTCAAAAAAATGCAGACACACTTGGTACTGATGTGCAGTTTACCCTGCTGGACATACTGGATGAAGAGAAATGGGCATCGCTGCCGATGTTTGATATCATCACCAGCAATCCGCCGTATGTTCCTGAAAAAGATAAGGCCACTATGCAGCCCAATGTATTGCAATATGAACCGGCTGTAGCCCTCTTTGTGCCAGATGATGATGCCTTGCTGTTTTACCGCACCATTGCCCGGTTTGCCAAGCAGCATCTGAATCAGGGTGGTCAATTGTATGTTGAAATTCATGAAGACCTTGGTGAAGCGGTGATAAAGCTTCTGGAAGCAGAAGGTTTTTATGCAGAAATAAAAAAGGACATGCAACAAAAAGACCGGATGGTAAGATCCGGTCTGAAATGATTTTTGCTGAACAGGTCATTCCTCTATTCTGGCCACCACTTTGGCAGAATCACGTTTGGCGATACGCATAACCCTGAACACTTCTCCGTAAAAAGCACTGGTATCTGCATTGATCACCACCACCGGCGTATCTCTCACCGCCCGGTATTTTCTTATTTCACTGACCAATACTGAATCAAACTGATCGGCTGGTATTTTCTTCGTGCCAAGGTAAAACTGCTGTTCTTTATCAATAGATACCATAATATCCTGCTTGGCCTTTGTGTCTTTTGAGCCTTTGGGCAATCCCAGTTTGATGACGTTGGGATTTCCAAGTGTGGCTACGATCAGGAAGAACATCAGCAGAATAAACAGGATATCGTTGAGTGAATCTGTTGAAACCTCTGACTCTTGTCTGTGTTTTTTTCTGAATTTCATGTGCTTAGCGGGTAGGTTCCTGTAATATGTCGAGGAAATCTGAAGCGGCGGCTTCCATTTTATTAGACGTTTTGTCTATCTGTGAATTCAGGTAGCTGTATCCGAGGAAGGCGAACAACCCGATCACCAGGCCTGTGATAGAGGTGATGATCTTGGTATAAAGACCGCCTGAAATGGTGCTTACTTCAAACTGGTTGGAAGCCGTGATACCGGAAAACAACTGCATCATCCCTACCAGCGTACCCACAAATCCGAAGATCGGGGCTGCCTTTGCCACTACTGAGAGCAGGGCAAGATTCTTTTCCAGCTTATAGGTTTCGAGAGTGGCCACATTCTCCATGCTTTTTTCAATTACATCTATCGGCTTGCCGATCCGCTGGATGCCTTTATCAATGATACGGGCCACAGGCGTGCTGTTGTTCTTGGCAAAACTGCGGGCGGCAGAGATATTACCGTTTACGATATTATCCCGGATGATGTTCATGAAATTGTCGTCGATCCTGGTGGCATTCCGGATGGCAATGGTGCGTTCGGCAAAGATGTACACTGCCAGCATGAGCATTACCGCCAGCGGGATCATGATCCAGCCGCCCATTTTGAGCAATTCAAAGAAACTTAAATGTCCGTCGTGATTACTGTCGCCGGTGGCGAACTGTGCTGCTTTCTGTACAGTGTCTGCGATCTGTAAAAGGTCAATCATAATTGTGGGGTTCTTTTCAATGGGTGTAAAAGTAGGCGATGCTCCCAGATTCCGTGTGCTGCTTTATCAACAAACCTGAATAACGTTTCCTTGAACGAGAAAAATAATGCCACGTTGTTCGTGGCATTACTATTTTAGACTTATTTAACAAGATGGTCAGCTATCCTTCCCGGCTTGTTTTACCATCAGGGCTTGTATTTGTTTCATCGTGGCCTGCATACCTTCCGAGCTGCCATCCAAGAATATTACGTTGCCTTTTCCGTATTCGGCAAAGTTCTTAATGGCCTCAGTCCACATACTGAACAGGATCACATTGGTATCCAGGTTGGCTTGCTTCATTTGCTCAGCAGCTTCTGTCATACCCCTGGCCACTTCCTGGCGGAACAGCGCCACACCCTGACCACGGAGGCGGGCTGCTTCTTTTTCAGCTTCGGCTGATAT